>JAEZMB010000091.1 GCA_023435825.1 Pseudomonadota bacterium
TCGCTGCCAGGGGGAATAATGCCAGCTGCAATGACGGCCGCCTTCAGCAGCCCCAAATAATCTTTGGCAAAGTCAAAGACTTCGGCCAGCGTGGTGATCTCGGCACTGGCACCTAGATCCACACTGACCAGGCGCAGGATTGGCTGATCGATAATACGAAAATAGCTTTCAATGGGTGGCTTGGGTTGGGCCGGTCCACTGCCATCGCGCACGCCCAGGTCAATCGACACGTTGAGTACGCGTGCCCCTTCTGGGAAATCCATGCCCAGAAAGAAAATATCACTCCACCCGCTATGGGTCAGATCCATACGGACCGGTGTTGATTCGCGTAGCACTGGGAAAAGTGCTTTCTGGTCGGCCCCCTGGCCTACACGCTCATAGAGCAGCGGCGTGACGCGCAACGGGTGATCGGCGGGATGGCCAATGCGGAACATCCACTGGTTGCCGCGCACCGACCGCACACTGTGCCGCACTTGATCTGCCAATGTCTGAAAGGCCAGCCGGTGATAGGCACTGGCCAGGGCGCTGGCAATGCCATCGCTAGGCCCATGCTGTGCTTGATCGGCTAAGAAGATATCGATGGCCTCTTCAAAGCGCCGTCTGAGTAAATTCGTGTAGCCATCAAAAGGGATCAACCCTTCCTGGTGGATGCCCGGCTTGGTAGGGAGATGAAAGCGATAGATGGCATAGAGAAAAAAGAGGGCCCGCACGCGTTCATAGAGATTCTGGCTGGTGCGACGAAAGTGATCCAACGCGTCACACTCCTGGCGCAACGTTTCCAGCGTGGCCGCCCGGCAAAAGCCCTCCAGGGAGCGGTTACGTTGCGCCGGATCGCTGGCCATAATGATGTTGACTAATTCGCTCATGTTGCTTCCTTATACAGTTCACCTGCGAGCGTGGCACCAGCTCTCTGATACAAAGTTGGCCACGGCTGCAGGGGATTGTTGATTAGGCGTGGTTGACACTGAGTTCGCGCTGCGCCAACAACGTCAGCAACTTGGCCAAGACCTCGTCGTGATCGCGCCCGCTGAGAGCCAGGGCCAGTTGTGCTGTAAGCAACCCATATTTTACGCCGACATCATACCGCGAATCATGTTTTTCCAGCGCTAAATATTGTTCGCGTGTGGCCAGCTCGGCCAGGGCCGCGGCCAGGGGCGCGTCGGCGGGCAGGTGGGCCAGCCGGCGGCGGGCGGCTTCCTCGGGCGAACCGGGCGGATTGACGGCTTCTTCGGGCGTGGCCCGGGCGGCGGATTCGTCCGTGGCTTCGATGTCGCGGATGCGCCAGCCACGCAGCCATTTGAGGTGGCTTTCGGCCAGCACCGTGCCGGCCGGCAGGCGGTAGCGGCCGTCAGGGCTTTCGATCTCGGCGGCCAGCACCATGCCGGCCCGAATGTTTGCGAAGGGAATGGTGGGCATGGGCCGTCCCTTGTGCCGGCGGCGGCCGGCGGCGGAAGTGCGCTCCGGGCCGATCCCGGGGAAAGTCAGCCTTTGCCAAGCCTTACCAGCGCGGCGTCTTGGCGGCAAGGGGCAGGGGCAGCCCGTTTCGGGGTTCCCCCGTCGGCCTGCTTGGCCTATAAGGGCTGTCCGGAGGCGATATGACCATATCCCCGCTCATTACCGGCGACGGCCAACTCGTGGACATCGGCGACGTGCGTTATAACGACGAGCTTGCCGCGCCCCAGGCCTATGGCGTCATGCGGTTTTCCCATACCAGCGACGCGCTGCGCGGCCTGGTGCGCGACCTGCGCGACCGGGCGGCCCGCGAAGGCCGGCCGCTCACCGACTTCATGGACGTCAGCGGCCGCAGCGGCCATTCCCGCATCGGTCTGGACATCCATCTGACCGGCGAAGCGCCGCAAGTGTCCGACGCCGCGCGCACGGTGGAACTGCCCGTGGCCGTCACGGCCCTCAATGCCGTGCTGGCCGAATCCCTGGCCGATCTGCGCGGGCTTTGCGCCGACGGCGGGGTGGACTTCGGCCGGCTGTTCATCCCGCGCGGCCCGGCCGTGGGCCGCGAGGCCATCGCCGAGGCCATGGAGCGCGGCTGGCTGCTGTTGCCGCGAAAGCACAGCCTGGCCGAGGACGGCGTGGTGGAGATCGTGCTGGAAAACCTGCGCTACGTGCTGTCCTCGCGGCTGCTCGGCGTCGGGCGCAATTTTGCCGAGATGGTGGTCAAGGGCAAGCACGGCCTGGGCATTTTCCAGAGCGTCTCCCCGGGCGGCCTGCCGCCGTTGCTGGCGGCCAAGGAATTCATGGTCGGCGCGGTGCATATCGCCCTGGGGCCTTTCACCGCCTTTCTGGAGCGCCCCACCAACCGGGCCGGGGTGTTCCATCTGGCCTCGCGGCTTTTGGACGGCATCCGCACCTCGGGCATCGCCACGCCGCGCCAGGTGGAGCTCTACAACGGCGGCGAGGAAGCGGCCGAGACCGACGGGCTGGCCGTGCGCTTGCGGCTCTATCCGCCCGACGTGCGGGTGGCCAAGCTGGCCGAGCGGGTGCTCACCCCGGGCCGCAGCCGCGAGGTGCTGGCTTCCGGCGTCGATTTCGCCGACCTCACCGACGTCTTCACGCCAACCGTCGCCCGCACGCTTTTCGATGAAGTCACCGTCGATCCGGGCCAGGGCGGCATCTACGGCCGCATCCTCATGCCCGGCAAGATGATCGCCATTCCCTGGGAGCAGGAGGAAGGCGTGTGGCTGCGGGAATTCCAGTGGCGGCTGGTCTACGAGTACGCCCGGGGCAACGTGCCCGAGGGCGTGTTGACCGGCGAGGAGATTCCCAAGCGGATGCGGCCGTTTCTCGACGACCTCAAGTACGTGGGCGGCGAGCAGAACCTGTCCAAGGTGTTCGTGTCCGACGCCTTGCCGCCGGCCGACACCTTGCGGGTGCTCAAGCGCAACGGCATCGGTGTGGTCGCTTCGCGGGGCATGGGCTGCGAGCCGGGCAAGGCCTGCCGGCTGCCGCATTTCCGCATGGACCAGACCTTGTACGAGGAGCTGGTGCGCCTGGAAGGCGAGGGCATGCGGTTCTACATGCTGCTGGAGGTGAACGGCCAGGCCCAGGTGCGGGAGTTTTTCCGGGGGCTGTGGGTGACCCATGAAGGCCGGGAGCGCCTGCCGCGCATCCACACCACCATGGCCATGTTCGGGTCGGCCTGCGACGTGCTGGGACCGGTCTTGACCGAACCCATCGCCGTGTTTTTGCAAAAGATGCGCGACCATCCGCGCCTGGGCGAGGGCTTTGCCGTGGCCCACGGCTCGGGGCCGGGCGTCATGCGCATCGTGGACGACGCGGCGGCGGCGCTGGGCATTTTCCGCATGGGCGTGGGCATCGACGCCGAGGAGATCGGCCAGACGCCCAATTTCGCCCCCGAGGCCGTGGCCCAGTTCACCAACCTGGCCATGAACACCCGGCAGGACATCCTGGACCGGCGGTCGCTGTTCAAGATCTTCAACCTCGGCGGCTTCGGCACGAGCTACGAGGTGAACATGGCGCTGACCTTTTTAAAGATCGGCCAGTGCCTGCCCGCGCCCTACATCTTCATCGACCCGGTGGGCCTGGGGCGCGGCGGGGAGCCGTTCTGGCGCGAGACCTTGCGCCAGTTCGAGACCCTGACCAGCGACCTGGCCGGCGGCGGCCAGACCCTTGGCCCCTTGGGGCCGCGTTGGGTGGCCAACTGCTGCCACGAGGTGCGGGCCTACGAGGAAGGCTACGCCATCATGGCCGCCTTCGTGGACGACCCGGCCGCCTACTGGCGCGAGCATGGCATCGCCTTTGACCGGGTGCGCTTTGCCCGCGACAACCTCAAGAAGGCCGGCGTGCCCATTCCGCCCTACATTGAGGAAGCGCTGGAGGGGGAATAGGGATGGGGCGCTTGCCCCGGCAAACGGCGTGACGACAAGGGCCTGCGAGACTATCGCAGGCCCTTTTTCGTGGCCGACTTGGGGGGTGTCTTGGGGGGCGGCAAGGTCGGCGTCTAGGGCATCCGGCAGACCGGCGTGGAATGTTCCCGGATGTAGGCCAGACAGGCCTCGCCGTGCAGGGGGCGGCTGAAATGGTAGCCCTGAAAGATGTGAAAGCCCAACGACAGAAATCTGTCGACCTGTACCAGGTTCTCGACGCCTTCCACCACGGTGGCGATGTTCAGGCCGCAGCACAAGTCCAACATGCTGCGGGCAATCTGTTCGTTGACGCGGTTTTCCCAGGCGTCGGTCAGCGAGCGGTCGAGCTTGACCGTGTCCACGGGAAACGCGCGCAGATAGCGCAACGACGCATGGCCCATGCCGAAGTCGTCGATGGCCACGCGGACGCCCAGGGTCTGCAACTGGGTCAACGAGTCCAGGATTTGCACGTCCGGTTCCAGCATGGACGTTTCCGTGATTTCCAATTCGATTTGTCGGGGTTTGAGTTCGTGGCTTCGTATGGTGGCAATGACCTCTTCGCCGAAGCGGGGATTGAGAAATTGCTTTGGCGACACGTTCACCGACAACCGCAGCTCCGGGGCGACAAAGCGGCTCCAGGCCGAGCGCTGTTCGCACGCCTCGGCCAGGACGAAACGGCCGAGCTTGTCGATAAGCCCGGCTTCCTCGGCCAGGGCCACGGTGATCAAGGGCGAAATTTCGCCATAAATCGGATGCCGCCAACGCAACAGGGCCTCGACGCCGGCGACACGTCCGCCCAGGCAATCCAACTGTGGCTGGTATACCAAGTACAACTGGCTTCTGGTTCCCAGGCATTTTTCCAGATCGCTGGCAAGCGCCTTGGACAGCCTGCCGACTTCCCCGGGATGATCCAGGCATCTGCGCAGATGATGCGACTGTACGGAGGCGACGGTTTGGCAAAGGCTTCGCATGATGCGAATGCTGTTGGCCTTTCTGATGGCGTCGGAGATTCTCACGAAGTATAAATAGACAAAAACGCCCAGGCCGATATTGATGCATTGCAGCATGACGCCGGCCATGGATTTCGTCGCCAGATAACCGCTGAGGAGCGGCGGGGATGTCCAGGTGACGACGGCGACGGTTTTGGGAACAAGGCCGGCCAGGGTGGCGACATAGGCGGTGATGGTCTGCAAAATCGGCACGAGCAGAAAGGGAATGGCATAGACCGGGTTGAGGACGAGGGGGACGCCGAAAAGCAGCGGTTCGTTGACGTTGAACAAGGAGGGGACGACGGTGAACAGGCAAAGCTTGCGAATTCCCCGATCCCGGCTCAAGAGCACGGTGGCCAGAATCAGGCTCAAGGTGCTGCCCGAACCGCCGATCCTGGTGAAGGTGTCGATGAAGGTCTTGGTGACGATGTATTCCGGAACGGCTCCATGGGCGACAGCCGCGACATTGGCCACGCCGTTTGGAATGAGGACAGTCGCTTCGACGCTGTGCAGCAGGTTGGGGCCATGGAGTCCAAAAAGCCAGAGTAGTTGAGATAATCCGCCGTAGATGAGCCCGATGAGAAGATTGTTGCTGATATTGAAAAACGGCCAGGCGATCATTTTTGCCAGACTGTCTTGGAGATCGTCGAAGCCCAGGACGAGGACGAGGCCTTTTATGGCGACAAAAATAAGCACGGTCAGCATCGCCGCCGGCATGACGGTGAAGCCATCGCGAACAACGGGATCATAGCCGACCAAATCCAAAGGCAACATGATGCTTCTGCATTGAGAAAGCTTGAGAAAGAGGCCGCTGGCCACGAGGGCTACGGCCATGGCCAGGAGGAGTCCGCCGTCCATGGAAAAATAATGGCGTGGGAAGGCTGTGTCGCTGGGCGCTAATATGATGAAAAAACAGGAAAGAACAATCAAGATGGACATGACCGGGCTGATGTGGAGATCTTGGTTGTTCTGATTGACGTACATGGCGCTGACGCCGCTGAGCGCGCAGAGTTGCGCCAATGAAGCGACGCCGAACGAACTGTTGATGAGAATGTCGCAGAGCTGGAGTCCGATGGGTCCGAGAAGCGCGTCTATGTGCAGCTGCGCGTCCGTGGAGGGGAAATTTCGCAGCAACAGCGCGATGGAACCCAACATGACCAAGGGCAGAACAAACGTCAGGCTTCGTTTGATGGCCAGGAACAGGGGATGCGCGCTCGCGGCGTCGAGCAGTTTGCCGGGTTGGATCAATGCCGTCATTCAAGAAATTCCTGGATCAGCCTGGATGCGTGCTGTCCGGGTACGGCGAGACGGAGTATTGCGCGCGCGGTCAGGTCCGGCCCAAACTCATCTTGCTCATTGTCCTTGCAATCTTATACCTTTGTATAATTAGGAGAGCATATAGTTTTTCAGAAGGAATGGCAATGGTACAGCTGTCGTTCGCAGTGGGCTGGATTGTATAAGAAAGACAATGAAAGAGGCGTGATGCGCGCGTCTAGGCGCCGCCGAACAGGGCGGCGATGGCCCCAAGCAGCGTCTGGGGGAACAGCCCCAGTCCGACCAAGCCCGCGGCCATGACGCCAAGGGCCAGGGTTCCGGCCGGGCCGGTCGCGTAGACGGCGGCCGGGTGGGCAATGAGCGACTCCCGCATGTAGAGCGCGGCCAGCAGGCGCAGGGCATAGAACACGCCGACCACGGCCGTTACGATGCCGAACACCGCCAGACCGACATAGCCGGCCGACAGGGCCGCGCCAAAGACCAGGAACTTGCCGACAAAGCCGGCCGTGGGCGGCAGGCCGGCCAGGGAGGCCAGGCCGATGGCCAGGACGCCGGCCCGCCAGGGATGGACGTAGCCCAGGCCCCGGTAGGTGGCGATGTCGTCGCGGTCGCCGATCTCGGCCGACAGCGCCCCCACCGCGCCGAAGGCGGCCAGATCCATGAGCGCGAAGGCGGCCAGATAGAACAGCGCCGCCTCGCCGCCGCCGTCGTTGACGGCCATGGCGGCCATGAGGATGTAGCCCATCTGGGCGATGGAGGAATAGGCGAGCAGGCGCTTGACGCTGGCCTGGGCCACGGCCCCGAGGTTGCCCACGGCCATGGTCAGGCCGGCCCCCACGGCCAGGGCCGGCCAAAGCAGTTCCCGGGCCTCGGGCGAGACTTCCGAACAGACATGGAGCAGGGCGGCGGCGGCGGCGGCCTTGGATCCCGACGACAGGAAGGCAGCCACCGGGGCCGGCGCGCCCTGGTAGACGTCGGGGGTCCACAGATGCACCGGGGCCAGGGACAGCTTAAATCCCACGCCAACCAGGACCAGGGCCAAGCCGGCGGCGGTCAGGGGGCCGGGCGCGGCCAGGGAGGCGGCGATCTCCATGGAGCCGGAGGCGGCGTAGATGAGCGCCATGCCGAAAAGCAGCACGGCCAGGGCCATGGCTCCGGGCAGGAAATACTTGAGCGCCGCTTCGGTGCCGAGATTGTCGTCCAGGCGGGCGGCGATCATGGCGTAGAGACACAGCGAGGCCAGCTCCAGCCCCACGGCCAGCATGATCCAGTCGTCGGCGTCGGCTAAAAGGAGCATCCCCAGGGCCGACCACAGGAGCAGGCCGTAGAGGGCGTCGCCGGCAAAGCCCCGGCGCTCGGCGTAGCGGGCCAGTAGGCAGATGGTGGCCAGGGCGATGACCGAGAGCAAGCCGGCGTAAAAACAGGCGATGGGGCTGCCGCCTTGGGGGCCGGCCACGGCCCACAGGCCGGGCAGGGCGGCGAACAGGGCGGCGGTGGCGGGGTAAAAGCCGGCCGGCACGGACCGGGCCATGGACAGGCACAGGACGAGGAGTCCGCCCAAGGCCAGGCAGAGGTGGGGGAAATAGGCGACGACAAAGGCGCTCATGACGTTCCTCGCTTAGAGGCCCGGCCAGACGCGGGCGGCAATGGCGTTAAGCGGCTCGGCGGCCAAGCCCAGGACCGGCCCGGGGAACAGGCCCAGCCAGACGATGCCGACGGCCAAAAGGGAGAGCAGCACCGTCTCCCGGGCGTCGAGGTCGGGGAAGGGGACGGCCGAGCGCGGCGGGCCGTAGAGCACGTCCCGGGCCAGGCGCAGCAGATAGACCAAGGTCGCGGCCATGCCGGCCACGGCCAGGCCGGCGGCCAGGACGTTCACCTTGAAAAGCCCGAAGACGATCATGGCCTCGCCCACGAACCCGGACAGGCCCGGCAAGGCGGCCGAGGCCAGCACGCAGAAAAGAAACGCCGCGCCGAAATGCGGGGCCTTGTTCCAGATGCCGCCGAGGATGTCGAAGCGTCGGCTGCCCAGGCGTTCGCCGATGGCTCCGGCCAGGGAGAACAGCCCGCCGGAAGTCAGCGCATGGCTGACCATGAGGAGCACCGCGCCGCCCAGGGCCAACCGGCTGCCCGAAACCATGGCGGCCACGGCCAGGCCCATGTGGCCGATGCTGGAATAGGCGATGAGGCGTTTGACGTCCTCCTGGGCCACGGCCACGGCCGAGGCGTAGAACAGTCCGACCAGCCCCAGGACGGTGAGCGCCGGGGCAAAGGCGTGGGCGGCCTCGGGGAAAAGGGGCAAGGCGAAGCGAATCAGCGCATAGCCGCCGGTTTTGAGGAGCAGGCCGGCCAGGATGAGGCTGCCGGCGGTGGGCGCTTCGGTGTGGGCGTCGGGCAGCCACATGTGGACCGGGACCAGGGGAATCTTGATGGCGAACGACAGCACGAAGGCGGCAAACAGCCAGCGGCCGACGTTTCGCGGGATGTCCAGACGGGTCAGCGCCTCCAGGGCGAAGTTCGGGCCGTCGGGCGAGTTGGCCGAAAGCACGCCCAGGGCGATGACGGCCAGGAACATGAGCAGGCCGCCGGTGGCCGAGAACAGGAAGAATTTCATGGCCACGCGCAGCTTGTCGCCGTGGCCGAAGATGCCGATGAGGAAAAAGACCGGGATGAGCTGGGCTTCCCAGAAAAGGGCGAAGAGAAAGACGTCCGAGGCCAGGAAGATGCCCTGGACGGTGGTGAGCGAAGCCAGGATGAGGCCATGGTAGAGGGCCGGGCGCTCCCGGTCGTCGTGGCGCGAGGCCAACATGCAGCACAGGCCGATAAGCGCGGTCAGAACCACGAAAATGAGGCTCAGGCCATCCAGGGACAGGCTGTAGCGGATGCCGAAGGACGGAATCCAGGCGGCGTCTTCGACAAGCTCCGGGCCGAAGGAGCCGGCCGCGAACAGGCCGGCGATGAGCGCGCACAGAGCCAGTTCGCCCAGGGCGGCCAGTACGGCAAACCGGCGACAGGCGGCGGCGTCGCCGCGCAAGGCGGGCATGACGCAGGCCGCGACCAGGGGCCAGAAGATGATCAGGGACAGCCAGGGCAATTGCCGCATGATGGCTCCATACTAAACGTTATCCCGTTCGCCGCCCCCATTCGGGGGGTCTGGGGGCCTCAGGC
>JAEZMB010000098.1 GCA_023435825.1 Pseudomonadota bacterium
CCGCCCCGCGGGCGGCCGGGGGCCTGACCCCCCGGCACCCCCCGAATGGAGAAATGTTTAAAGGGGGTTGGGTAAAGGCTTGGCTCTTTGGTCGGCGGTGAAGACAATGTGTGCCGACTGGCCCGTCAGCCGACATCTCCCTATTAACCCCCTTTCCCATGCGGGGGGTCTGGGGGCCTCAGGCCCCCAGCGGGTCCAGGGCAGCGCCCTGGCCGCCGGAGGCGCTCTTCATTTACACTACACCGGGCAGAACACCGACGGGTCGCCGGTGTAGGGGGTGACGGCGTGCTGGCCGGTGGATTCGAGCACCGAGCGCCAGTAGTCCGAGGCGATGTTGAGTTTCTTGCGTCGAAGCGTCACGAGATCCAGCGGCAGGTGGACGTAGCGGTCGAAAAGCCGCGCCACCACCATGCCCGTCTTGCCGGCCATGGCCGCGTGCACGGCGTTTTGCCCCAGAAACCCGCAGTACACCCGGTCGTTGGCGTTGGCCGGCACGGACCGGATGATGTAGCTGGGGTCGATGAATTTGAGCGTGATGGGCATGTCGCGGTCGCGAAAATAGCCCTCGATCTCCCCGCACAGATACTGGGCGATGTCGCCCAGGACCGGATTGCCCGAGGCGTCGCGCGCGCCGGTGTCGGGCAGAAGCTTCTGTCCGGCCCCTTCGGCCACCACGATGACGGCGTGTTGCCGGGCGCGAAGGCGTTCTTCCAGGGACGGCAGCAGCCCGCGCGGGCCGGTCAGGTCGAAGTCGCACTCCGGCACCAGCACGTAGTTGACTTCCTTGAGCGCCAGGGTGGCCTGGGCGGCGATGAACCCGGATTCCCGGCCCATGACCTTGACCACGCCGATGCCGTTTAAGGCGGCGATGGCTTCGGTATGGGCGCAGCGGATGGCCTCGGTGGCTTTTTCCACGGCCGTGTCGAAGCCAAACGACTTGGTGACGAGGTTGACGTCGTTGTCGATGGTCTTGGGCACGCCGATGACGCTGATTTTCGAGCGCCGCCGGGCGATTTCTTCCTGGATGCGCCGGGCCGCCTTCATGGACCCGTCGCCGCCGATGACGAACAGGATGCCGACGTTTAAGCGTTCCAGGGCGTCCACGATCTCTTCGGGCTTTTGCGGTCCCCGGCTGGACCCCAGCACCGTGCCGCCGAACTGGTGGATGTCGGACACGGCGTTTGGCGTCAGAGGAACCGGCTCGTAGCCGTAGGCTTCGATGAAGCCTTGCAGCCCGAAGCGGATGCCGAGCACGCCGGCCACGTGGTAGTTGTGGCAGCACTCCATGACGACGGCCCGGATGACGTCGTTTAAGCCCGGGCACAGGCCGCCGCAGGTGACGATGGCGACTTTGACCTTGGAGGAGTCGTAATAGATGTTGCCGCGCGGTCCGGCGACTTCGAACTCGGCCCGGCAGGGGCCGGGCGCGCCGCCGAAATCGGCCGCGTCAAGCTCCATGGAGACCCGAAAATTGTCGTCCACGAAACGGCAATACGGCAGGGGGGACGGGATCTTGGCCGGCCCAAGCGAGGCGATGGCGGTATCGGCCGGGGCAATGGGGCAAGAGTCTTCCATGGCACGCTCCTTGCCGCCAAACTACCAGCTTGCCCCCCAGCCGGCAACACGATCCGGCGACGAGGGGGCGAAATCGCCGCGCCGCCCGGTCGCCGGATGTTGTATTGTTCAAAGGGCGCGGCCTAATCCCAGCGCACCTTCACTTCCGAGCCTTCGCCCCGGCCGGTGACCACCACCTTGCCCGAGCGGCCAAGGGTCACGCTCTGGCCCGGCGTCAACACGAGGTCGCGCTTGTCGCCGGCCACCGTCACCCAGACCACGCCCTTGGCGCAGGTCACCCGGCAGTAGCGCACGCCGGTCAGCGCCAGATGCTTGCCCTGGCCCAGCCGCACCGACAGGCTGCGGCCCGGGGTGAAGATCCTGGCCCCGGCCTCGGCCATGGCCCGCAGCACCCGGCTGTCGCGCCAACGCGACAGCCATTCGTCGATGATTCCCGTGCGCGTCGTCGTCAGCAGCCGGTCTTCCCGTAAGCGATCCACAAACATGGCGGCCTCCTTGGGGCGTGTCCGCGACCGCTTCCGTCGCGCCCGGCACGCCTGAAGCGTTGGTTGGCTCGTGATCCCCGGCCGCCTCGCGGGCCGGGGCGTTGCCCGGGGACGGCCCCGGGCGCGCTTCCCTTGGACCATATTGTCTGTTACCATCACAGACACAGTTTTCAAAAAAAACCTCCATAACAGATGTGGGCCGCGCTCGCGCCCGGAGGCCGCCATGACCTTGCCCGAGACCGATTCCGGCATTTTCCGCTATATGGCCGTGGAGAAACATATTTTACGGCTGTTGGAGTCCGGGGAGCTGCGCGTGGGCGACCGCGTGCCCAGCCTGCGGGGCCTGGGCGGCCGGCTTGGGGTCAGTGTCTCCACGATCAACCAGGCCTATCTGGAGCTGGAAAAGCAGGGGATCATCGAAGCGCGGCCCAAATCCGGATTTTTCGTGCGCCGCACGCCCATCAAGCGGCCCGCCCCCAGCCGGGGCGAAGCGCCGCCGCGCGGACCGGCCACAGTGGCGCGCGGGGCGCTCATCCGCGAAGTCCTCGACGGCATGGCCCGGCGCGACATCGTGCCCCTGGGCGTGGCCCTGACCGATCCGTCACTGTTGCCGGCCAAACAGATCGCCCGGCTGTTGTCCAAGGTGGCGGCCGGCGACGAGCGGGTGACGAGCTACGAGGGCGTGCAGGGCAATCTGGAGCTGCGCCGCCAGATCGCCTGGCGGCTGGCCGAGGCCGGCATCGAGGCCGGCCCCGACGAGGTGATGATCACCTCCGGGGCCATGGAGGCGCTGTATCTGGCCCTGCGCTCGGTGACGCGCCCGGGCGACAACGTGGCCATCCCGGCTCCGACCTATTACTGTTTCCTGCAACTGCTGGAAAACTTCGGGCTGCGGGCCGTGGAGCTGCCGTCCTATCCCGACGGGGGCGTGCGCCCGGCCGACCTGCGCTCGGCGTTGGACCGCTTCGATCTCAAAGCCGTCATCCTCACGCCCAATTTCAACAATCCCGACGGGGCCATGATCCCGGACGAGGCCAAGGCCGAGATGGCGGCGCTTCTGGCCGAACGCGGCGTGCCGGTCATCGAGGACGACGTCTACGGCGACCTGCACTTCGCCGAGCGCCGGCCCCGCTGCCTGCGGTCCTACGACGCCACGGGCAACGTCCTGCACTGTTCGTCGTTTTCCAAGACCCTGGCCCCGGGATACCGCCTGGGCTATCTGCTGCCCGGCAGGCACGCCGCCAAGGCCTTCGAGATCAAGGCCACCACCAACGTCTGCTGCGCCACGCCGACCCAGGTCGCGGCCGCGCTGTATCTGGCCCAGGGCGGCTTCGAGCGCCATCTGCGCAAGACCCGGGGGGTGCTGGAGCGCCAGGCCAGGATGATCGAGGAACGGGTGCTGCGCCATTTCCCCGACGGCACGCGGGTGACCCATCCCTCGGGCGGCAGCGTGGTCTGGGTCCAGATGCCCGACAGCGTGGATTCCATCGCGCTGTTCTACGCCGCCCGGGAACTCGGCATCGGCCTGGCTCCGGGCAACATCTTTTCGAGCTGCGACCAGTTCAAGCATTTCGTGCGGTTAAGCTACGGCAATGCCTGGACGCCGCGCATCGAGCAGGCCCTGGCCGACGTGGGCCGGCTGGCCCGGGAACTGGCCGGGGCGGCCCGCTGATCCGCGCCGCACGCCCGGGCAGGCGGGATTGTCACCCCGAAGGCGTTGGTTTTTTCCGCCAAGGCTGCTAGCTTTCCCGTAGAAGTCTGCGGCCCGCGCGGCCCGGAGGAGCCTTGCCATGCAGGTGACGTGCGAGGAGACGGATGCGGCCCTTGTGGTGCGTTTTTCCGGCGAGATCATCATGGACGCGGTGACCGAATGCCGCGCCGAGGTGGAACATCTGGCCCTGGCCGCCGCCGCCCCGGCCGTGGTGGTGGATCTCTCGGCCGTGGCCTTCATGGACAGTTCCGGGGTGGGATTCCTTATCGGCCTGCGCCGGCTGTGCCAGGACCACGGCAAGACCCTGTCCCTGGCCAATCCCACGCCGCCCATCAAGAAGCTCCTGGCCATGTTGCGCCTGACCGAATATTTCGCCGCCCCGCCAACCGGCCCGTCCGCCGCCTGATGTCCGCCATGCGCATCGCCGTTGTCGACGATTCCGAGACCTTCCGGGCCTACCTCCAAAGCCTGCTGGCCGATCGGGGCGAACTGTCCGCCTTCGACACGGCCGGCGACTGTCTGGCCGCCCTGGCCGATCCGGCCCAGCCGCCCGTGGACCTCGTGCTCATGGACCTCATCATGCCGGTCATGGACGGCCTGGAAGCCACCCGGCGCATCAAGGCCAATCCGGCCACGGCCGACGTGCCGGTCATCATGGTCACGGTCTCCGACGACGACGCCAGCCTGTCCGAAGCCTTTGCCGCCGGGGCCATGGACTACATCCAAAAACCGCCCCGAAAGCCCGAGCTGCTGGCCCGGGTGGACTCGGCCCTGCGCCTCAAGGCCGCCATCGACGCCCGCAAGGCCCGCGAGTGCGAGATCAAGGCGGAAAAGGAATACATCGCCGCCATCCTGGAATATTCCCACGACGGCATTGCCGTGGCCGGCCCGGACAACCGCTTCACCTTTGTCTCGCCCGGCATGGAGCGCATCTTCGGCCTGCCGGCCGACACCTACACCACCGCCGACCGCTGGCTGGACATCATCTTTCCGGACCGGGCCGCCCGGGACGACCTGGCCGACATCATCACCCACCGCCCCGCCCCGGGCCACGTCTGGCGGCGGCTCTACCCCTTTGCCGACAAAAACGGCCAGCGCCGGTCCTGCCAGATCCACTTTTCCACCATGCCCTCCGGCGATCTGATCCTCAACATCCAGGATATGACGCTTTTTGAGAAGCAAAAGGAAGATCTGGTCAAGAAGCACAACCGCCACCAGAAAGACCTCGACGCCGCCGCCGAGATCCAGCAAAGCCTGCTGCCCCGACGCTTCACCATGTCCGACGCCCTGCGCTTCGCCTGGGAATTCGTGCCCTGCGACAACATCGGCGGCGACATCTTCAACGTCTTCCCCCTGGGCCCCCACCATGTGGGCCTCTACATGCTCGACGTCTCCGGACACGGCGTGGCCTCGTCCCTGGTCGCCCACTCGGTCTACAACTTCATGCACTACCAGCGCTCGACCCTGGTCGACCGCTCCGGCGGAACCATCGACGTGGTGCCGCCCGAGACCGTGCTCTCGCGGCTCAACGACGAATTCCCCTTCACCAAGTTCCAGAAGTTTTTCACCATTTTTTATATGACCATCGACCTGCGCACCGGCTACGCCCGCTACGGCAACGCCGGCCATCCCGCGCCCTGGCACATCCCGGCCGGCGGTCCCATGACCGAGCTGCCCGAACGCGGCCCCATCATCGGCCTGGCCGGCTTGCCCCCCGTGCCGCCCGGCGAACTGCTCCTGGCCCCGGGCGACAAGCTCCTGGCCATAAGCGACGGCCTGGCCGACAGCCGCGACGCCAAGGGCGAAGCCTTTGGCGAGGAACGCGTCGCCGCCATCGCCGCCGCAAACGCCCAGGAGCCGGTGGACGTCCTCGTGGCCGCCCTGCGCCGGGCCGCCGACGACTTCCGCCAGGCCGCCCCGCCCCGCGACGACCTGAGCCTTTTGGGAGTGGAATTCATCCGGCCGAAAGCGTAAAGACCCGCCTCCGGCCCTTGCGCCGTCTGTTCTGCAACCCCAACCCCGCACACCCACCCATGCCCTTTGCCGTCTACCACGCCCCGCCGGGGCTTTTGACCGAACTCGTGCGCGAGCTCGGCGACGCCGTCACCGCCGTGCGCGATCCCCTGGTCGTCGCCGACGGCCCGCCGCGCCCCTGCGCCTTCGCCGCCAACGTCTGGACCGATCCGGCCTTTATTCCCGTGGAATCCGTGGGCGACGCGGCCCGCAAGCTGGCCGCCGTCCAACGCAACTGGAGCCTCGTCCCCTCCGGGCTGTTCCGCCGGGCGGCCCTTGTCGCCCAAAAGCTCCCCCGGGTGTCGGCCAAGCCCCTGGCCTTTGGCCGGCCGCTGCCCACAGCACCCCTGGGAGCCTTCACCCTGTGGGACGAAAATCTGCTGCTCGCCTCGCCGACCACCAGCGAACCCGTGCCCGACGGCGTCTACCGCTTCGAGGAAGATAAGGTCGGCCCGCCCAGCCGGGCCTATCTCAAGCTGTGGGAACTCTTCACCCGCCTGGGCTCGGCCCCCCGACCCGGGGAACTCTGCCTGGACATGGGCGGCAGCCCCGGCGGCTGGTCGTTTGTGCTGGCCTCCCTTGGGGCGCGGGTCTTTTGCATCGATAAGGCCCCTCTGGCCGACAACGTGGCCCGCGATCCGCTCGTCTCCTGGTGCCCGGGCAGCGCCTTTGGCCTGGACCCGCGCCACGCCGGAGCCGTGGACTGGCTGTTCTCCGACGTCATCTGCTACCCTGACCGGCTCTACGACTGGCTGTCGCGCTGGCTGACGCTCGGCCAGTGCCGCCGCTTCGTGCTGACGGTCAAACTCCAAGGCGAAACCGATCCCATCCTCCTCGACCGCTTCCGCGAAGTGCCCGGCAGCCGCCTGCTGCACTTAAGCGCCAACAAGCACGAACTGACCTTCGTGCGGTTGGACGATGCTATAAGCTGACAAAGAAAAAGGGGAAAAGAGGCCTCCGGCGGCTGGGGGCCTGAGGCCCCCAGACCCCCCACTTGGAGAAAGGTTTATAGGGGTTCGGCGGGGCTTGGCTCTTTGGCTGGCGGGGAGGCCCATGATGCGGCGCATCCCCATGCCCGGAAACGACGCGCGGAAATCAACGCCGCTGCCAGCGCCCGCGCCAAGCCTATGCAAGCGTCATGGGTTCCGAACCAGCTTCGTGTGGGGAGATTGCTCTACAGGAAGAAAAAGTCCCCGGTCGGCAGAGATCTTTCAGGCTCCAATTGCCCACAGAGATGCCAACCAGGGACTGAAAGAAAATATTCTTGAGCGTCGCGCTCGTCAAGGACGCACAGGGGCCGGCTGCCAAAGGCTGGCCCACGAACTCGGCCGGGCGGAGCGATCTCGCCCAGGCCCAATCGCCTTCAACACCGACGCGGCCGGCGGGCCGGCGGCGGACGCCCTGGATGCCCGAAATTTCATGACGCGGACCATCCGACGCGGCACCCGCCGCTCCGTAACAACGCCTCGCGCCGGCCGACTTCCCCTGCAACACCCGCCGCTTTGACGAACATTTGAACATAAAACGATCAGATGTTCGGACAAGTCCCCGCAATACAGAACTTTGCCATCGACAATGGTTTTGCCCTGGAGTAATCTGTCCGCACTGCTGGGATACCCTGAACCGGAGGAATCGTTGCTGTGAAGAAGCTGATCAACAACGTGGAAGACGTCGTCCAGGAACAGCTCCAAGGCATGGCCCTGGCCCATCCCGAACTGACTGTCAAATTCGATCCCTGCTACGTCGTTCGCGCCGACGCCCCCGTAAAAGGCAAGGTCGCCCTGGTATCCGGCGGCGGTTCCGGCCACGAACCCATGCACGGCGGCTTCGTCGGCAAGGGGATGCTTGACGGAGCCTGCCCGGGAGCCGTCTTCACCTCGCCCACTCCGGACCAGATGTACGAATGCGCCAAGGCTGTCGATGGCGGCGCGGGCGTGCTGTTCATCGTCAAGAACTACACCGGCGACGTGATGAATTTCGAAGCCGCCGCCGAACTCGTGGCCGCCGAAGGCATCAAGGTCCAAAATATCCTCATCGACGACGATGTGGCGGTCAAGGACAGCCTGTGGACCGCCGGCCGGCGCGGCGTCGGCACCACCGTGCTGGCCGAAAAGATCGTCGGAGCCGCCGCCGAAGCCGGCTACGATCTCGACCAGTGCGCCGACCTGTGCCGCAAGGTCAACCAGTACGGCCGCTCCTTTGGCGTGGCGCTCACCTCCTGCACCGTGCCCGCCGCCGGCAAGCCCACCTTCGTCCTGGGCGAGGACGAGGTCGAAATGGGCATCGGCATCCACGGCGAACCCGGCACCCACCGCATGCCCATCAAATCCGTGGACGAAATGACCGCCTACGCCGCCGCCCAGATCATCGACGACCCGGCCTACACCCGCGTCGTGCGCGAATGGGACGGCCAGGATTGGGCGGAAAAAACCCTCACCGACGCCCCCTTCGCCACGGGCGATCAGGTCATCGCCTTCGTCAACAGCATGGGCGGCACCCCGGTCTCGGAACTCTACGCCGTTTACAGAAAGCTCGACGAAGTCTGCAAGGCCAAGGGCCTGACCATCGTGCGCAATCTGGTCGGCCCCTACATCACGTCGCTGGAAATGCAGGGCTTTTCCATCACCCTGCTGAAAGCCGACGACGAGATCCTCAAATTCTGGGACGCGCCGGCCAAGACACCGGGCTTTGTCCGCTAGTGCCGCGACCCTTGAGAAGTGTGATGGTTTTGACAAATTGCACAGTCTAGTCTGTTTTCCGCGAAATATCCCATGAGGTTTTCGTGGACGCGACATTCGTGCGGCCAACGGTCCCGATACGCTGGCATGTTCGCCCCGTTGCCTCAACCACGCGCGCCCCTGGCCCCACCGTTGGCCGGCGCGCCCTGCCGGCCCCGGAGACGCGGCCTGAAAAACCAGTCCTGACCCGGCGCGGGCGTGAAGACCTTGCTTCACGCC
>JAEZMB010000122.1 GCA_023435825.1 Pseudomonadota bacterium
CCCCCCCCCCCCCCCCCCCCCCCCCCCCCCCCCCGCGCTTTAGACGCCTTCCCCGAAAAACCTTATTCCCGGTACGGCTTGTACTGCTGCAGGATCATGTCGGCCACGGACTGCTTGAGCGCGGCCACCTGGCTGTCGGCGGCGTAGGCCTCGGCGGCGGCCAGGGCGTCGGCGCTGCTCTCGAAGCCGGCCGCCTTGGCCACCTCGTCGAATTTGGCGTCATAGGCTTCGGGCGTGTCCCGGGACAGGGGCACGAAGTTGCTGGCGCTGACCAGTTCCAGGTAGCCCTGGTAGAATTTGACCACGGCGTCCTTGGAGGCCGCGTTCGCCGGCAGGGCGACGGCCAGGGCCAGGACGGTCAGGATGACGGCGGCGCGAACGGCGTTCATGGCAGGCTCCTTATTGGCCCCAGTCTTCGGACATCTTCTTGGCCGAGGCGGACAGCTTGATATTGTCGAAAAACGGCTTCATGGGGGGAGTCATGGCGTGGTAGGTGTACGTCAGGCTCACCTCGAAGGGCGCGCATGGCGTTTCGCTGCAACTCGTGGTCGTTGGAGGCGACAGTTGCAGCGTCGGCGGGGCGGCTGCGTCGGATTGCCTGACCATGGGCACGAGTCCTTGGCTGGTCATGTAGTTCTGGGCCGAGGTCTGGGTCGTTTCCTGGGTCGCGGCATAGTGGGCGATCTTGGTCACGGCGCTTTGCAGGGTCGCCTGGATGCGCATGATGTTGCCGATCTCCAGGATGCCCAGGATAAGCGTCAGCAGGATCGGCAGCACCAGGGCCATTTCCACGGTCAGGCTGCCGGCCTGGCCGTGCCTGCTCGTGGCGGCGGTCGTTGTTGGTAGGGCGGTGTTCATGGCTGGCCTCTTCGCTGTCCTTTTCCTGCGTGCCTTGGGCGTTGCCGGTTACGGCGTGCCCGTGGTGGCTTCCTTGCGGGTCATCAGGCGCTGGCCGAGCTGCTGGCCGATCTTCTTGAACATTTCCTTGATGCCGGCTTCGTCGGGGGCGTCGAAGTAGTGGTCTTCGGTGCCGGCCTTGGACGAGGCGATCTGCTTCATGAGGTTCTTGTCCGTGGTGTCGGAATCGCCGAACCGGATGGAGAAGATCTCGACAGGATAGTTGGCGTCGGTCTTGGCCAGGGTGGCTTCGTTGACGACGTACTGGTTGAGGAGCCCGCCGTCCTTGCAGTCCGGGATCTGGGCCATGGTCAGGGCGGCCGTGGACAGGGTGGAGTAGGGCGAGGCGCTGGTGTCGGGCTTAAGGCCCATGCCGAAGTAGGCGTTGGTCCAGTAGGTATTGATGGTCTTGGAGGCCGAGGCGTAGGAACCGCCGCAACGGCCGTCCTCGGTGTCGCCGTCGGTCAGCACGATCATGATCTTGCGCACCTTCTTGTCGGTGCTGCCCTCGACGTAGGGCGCGGTCGGGCTCAGTACGTTGCGGCCCCACTTGATGCCTTCGCTGATAAGCGTGCCCGAGGTCACCACGCCGGCATTGAGGGCCGAGATGTTGGACAGGATGGCGTCCCTGTCCGAGGACAGGGCCCGGATGGGCGACATGCCGGAACAGGTCTTGTCCGAGGTCGTGCTCACGCCGCTTAAGGTGTAGCCGTAGAAGATGTTCGTCTTGGTCGTGGTCTTGGAATACTCGGTGCGCAGCTTGCCGTTGTTGAGCGTGCCGTCGGCGTTGCGGCAGCCCGTGCCCACGCCGTCGGGGTTGGCCTCGGCCGCCACCGGGTCGTTGCCGTCGATGCGCACCTTGCCCTGGAACGGCACCAGCCCGATCTTGGATCGCGTGGAGGCCGTGGACGAGGACGGCATGATGAGGTTGACGAGGTTGGTGGCCGCTTCCTTGACGTTGGCGATGGGCGTGCCCTTCATGGAGCCCGTGGTGTCGAGGACCAGCACCAGCTCGATGTCGTTGTAGCCGGCGCAGGCCTCGGCCGTGACCGTCTGGTCGCCGACGCCGATGACCTTGGACAGGGTCATTTCCACCTTGGCTTCGGCCGTGACGCACACGCTGCGGGTGGCGCCGCCGGATTCCACCACGATGCCGGTGGCGGACCCGTCGTTGGCCAGCAGATTGTTCGTGGCGGCGGTCTTCACCTTGCCGGTGGACACGTCCGGGTCGTCGGGCAATTGCAGGCTGCCGGCCAGGGCGGCGGAGTCCACGGCGTTTTGCAGCCGGTTTTGCTCCACCGTCACCCGTCCGAGGTCCACGGCCACGCCGGCCGCGGCCGTGACGGCGATCAGGGAAGCCGCCACCAGCAGGCTGGAGGCGCCGCGAGCGTCGCCGCGATCAGTTCTTGGCGGGCAAAGCCGTGACGACCTTGGCCGAAAGCGTGAGGTTATTGAGGCCAGGAAGGCTGAAAGCGTTCGAGTTGCCCTGGTTGCCCGACTGGGCGATAAGCGGCGTGAATGCATGGTCCACCTGCACTGTTGCGTTGTTGTTGGCGTCACGGGGGCTGATGGAGACGGTCGGGGCAGCCCCGTCGACAGTCTGGGATGAATCGCTTCCTTTGAACAGGCTGCTGACGTAATCCGCCACTCCGGTCGAGTCGCCGTTTTGCCGGTTGAGCATCCGTGCTCCTTCCATGGCCGCGTTTTGCAGTTGCTTGTATTCGAGCAGCGCCCGCGATCCTTCCACCAGCACCAGAAGCAGGGGGATCAGCATAAGCATCCCCAGGGCCGTCTCGACGGCGGCAATGCCTCGTTGGTCGTTATGCAATCTCTTCATGGCCGTGATCCCGGGTTGGGTGTCGTTGTCGTTGCGTTGGATTTTTTCTGACGCAGTGGAAGAATCATGCCACTGTGGCCAAATGCTGCAAAATACCTTTAAAATCCAATGTTATTAGTGGGTTGCCCGATTGTTTGAGAATGGGGGGAGCTGGATTGAGGCCGCGAGGTTTCCAGGAATCGTGGACTGACCGCGCCAAAACCCCCGGAATCGTGTTCCCCGCGCATCGAGGCAAATCCAGTCCGGATGGAACAGGAGGCGGGCTGCCGTGTTTACCCGGGATGGCCGCTCTGCTATGACCGCGCCATGGACAACGGACATTGCGGGCGAATCGGCTGGAGGTCGATGGCGGGCGTCGTGCTGGCGGCGGGACTGCTGGTTTTCGGGCTGGCCGGATGCGGCGGCTCGGGGGCCAAGGGACGGGCTCCGGCCAAGGAACCGGTCGTCTCCGGTTCGGGCGCGTCGGCCATCGCTGCCGGCGACGCCGCCCTGGCCCATGGCGATCCGGCCGAAGCCGGACGGCTCTATCAGGCCGCCCAGAAAGCCGGGGCCGACCCGGCCGTGGTCCAGGCCCGGCTGGGCGATCTGGCCCTGGGCAACGCGGCCTACGCCGAGGCCGCCCAGGCCTACAAGCGGGCCTACGCCGCCAATCCCAAGTACGCCCCGGCCCTGCAGGGGCTGGGTTTTGCCTATTATCTCGGCGGCAACAAGGCCCAGGCCGGACCGTATCTGCAAAAGGCCCTGGCCCTGGATCCCTCCCTGTCCCGGGCGGCCGCCCTGCTCGGGGCCATCGAGAACCGCGAGGGCCGTCCCGAGGCCGCCCTGGCCGTGTCCGACGCCTCCCTGGCCGCCGCCTTCGACCCGGATGTGGAAAACAATCGCGGCATTTCGCTGATGCTGCTCGGGCGCGGCGAAGAAGCGGCCTCGGCCTTCCGCAAGGCCTCCTCCGCCAAAAAATCCCCCAAGTTCGCCAACAACCTGGGGTTGTCCCTGTGCAAGCTTGGGCGCTACGACGAGGCCTACGTGGCCTTTGCGTCGGTGGGCACGGAATCGGCCGCCCTCAACAACCTGGGCGTGTGCTACATGGAAGCCGGGGAACGGGCCAAGGCGCAGGAATATTTTGAGAAGGCCATCGCCGCCAATCCCCGGTTCTACCCCCCGGCCCACGACAATCTCAGCCGGCTGTCGGCCGTGGAAGAGGTGAGCCTGCCGTCCGCCGTGTCGGCGCCGCCCCAGCCTGCGGTCCCGTCCGCCGCGCCGGCTCCGGCCCCGACGCCGGTCCCGGCCGCCCCGGTGGCCGCTCCCC
>JAEZMB010000150.1 GCA_023435825.1 Pseudomonadota bacterium
CACCACCCCGGCCACCCGGCCGCCGGCGTCCAGCAGCGGACCGCCGCTGTTGCCCGGCAGGACCTCGGCGCTGACGGCCAGATCCCCGGCCGGCCCCATGCCGCTGGCCAGCTCCCGGGTGCGGCCCGAAGTCACGCGCATCCGGCCCGTGCGCGCCGCCTCGCCCGGGAAGCCCGCGGCAAAGACCGGCGTTCCCGGCGACAGCTCCCGGCCTTCCCGCAGGGTCAGCACCTTGTCCGGGGCCACGGCCAATCGCACCAGGGCCAGGTCGTGCTCCGGGTCCAGCCGCAGCAGGCTTACCGCCACGGGCTTGCCGTCCACCATGGCCACAAGGCTCTTGCAGCCCTCGGCCACGTGGGCGTTGGTGACCACATGGCCCAGCCGGCTGACCACGAAGCCCGTGCCGGTGCGCAGGCCTTCAGCCGGTTTCTCGTCCTGGCGCGGCGCGGTCTCGCGCCCCGGGCCGCGGCCCCTGATGGCCTGGGCCTGGGCCGGGGGCAGCTCGCTTGCCGCCTGGGCCGACAGCCGGCCAAGGCGGGAGGCGAAGGGCTCGCCAAGCCGCCCTTTGCCCTCGGCGAAAAGCGCCAGGCGGTAGGCTTCGGCCGGATCGCGGGGGACCACCTTGCCGGCCAGATAGAGCTCGCCCAAAAGCACCGCCGCTTCGGCCGAACCGGCGGCCATGGCCTTGCGCAGATAGCCCGGCCCGTCCGAGGCCGGCCCCAGACGCCCTTCCAGGCGCATGGCTCCGGTCAGCAGCAAAGCCTGGGCCGAGCCGCGCCCGGCCGCCTTGCGCAGCCAGTCCCCGGCCCGCGAGTCGCTCTGGGGTACTCCCCGCCCCTCCAGATGGAGCACGGCCAGGGACAGCATGGCCGGCACGTTGCCGCCGTCGGCGGCCCGGCGGTACCACTTGGCCGCCTCGGCCGCGTCGGGCGGTCCGCCGTTTCGCCCGGCCTCGGCCATGCGCCCGGCCAGCCAGAAGGCGGCCGGATTGTCCGTGGCCAAAAGCGGCCGCAGTTCCTGTCGGGCCCGGGCGTCGTCCCCGCGCTCGAAGGCGCGCAGGGCGTCGTCGAAATCGGCCCGGGCCGTCCCGACGCCTCCCAACAGAGCCAGGGCCAGGCCGAGCAGTCCGGCGGCCAGGGTCCCGGGGTGGAGCGAGAGCGGACCGATCTTCATCCATGGCCGCCTTTCTTGGCCGGCGGCGGCGCGGGCGGTTCGGCCGGCAGGGGCGTTTCCTGGCCGGGCCGGCAAAATCCGTAGCGCTGGGAGACCTGCGGTTCGCTGCCGGCTCCGTGGCGGGAGGAGACCATGAGCAGATTGTCCGAAGCGCCGGCATGGACCGGATAGACCGTCACCATGGTCACGCCGCCATCGGCGTAGCGGGCCATGACCGACAACCCGACCGACGTGACCGTCAGCACCCCCGGCGTCTCCAGGCTGTCCTCCTCCAGCACGGCCCGGCCCTTGGCCCGGTCCGTAATGGCGATGGTCAGCCCCGGCGTGTTGGGGTCCAGAGGCGGCTTGAGGTTCACCCGCCCCTGGGGCGTGAACACCGCGTTCATGCCCTGGCTGTAGGCGCAGGCCAGCCGTTTGGTCGTGGCCAGGATCTTGGCCGGCTCCTCGGCCCAGGCCTGGCCGCCGGACAGCATCATCAGGCCGCTCGCCAGCATCCAAAACACCCGCTTCATGCCTTCTCCTTGGCGCGATGTGCGCGTACGCGACTGTAGGAAGCGCTGCCCGGCCCGGTCAAGACGGGACAGCAGGACTTGCCGACCAGCCGGGCTTGGCGTAGTGTCCGCCGCCTCGACGGTCGGCAAATATGCCTCGTTACCGACCTTGCCGCCGCCCTTTTTCCGGAGTTGTACGCAACATGCAGAAGTACCGCGTCTATTTTGCCACTAAAGTGCTCGTTACATCGGGTTGGTTTCGTCGTCAAAAAAGCGTATCGGAAACAGAATACGTTGTTGTCTATGGGCACAACGAGGCCCATGCCGTCAAGGAAGCCAAAGCCCGCATCGACCTCGGCGCGCTGGGGATGCCCTTCCAGGTGACGCGCATTCAGGCCGCCCTGGCCGAGGACGCCGAAGGCTACCACGGCTCCCTGGCCCCCAAGGACCGGCCGGCCCCGGAACCGGAGCGCATCGCCGAGGACTGATCGGAGAGCCGCTCCAAGGAGGCGACCGCCATGCTGACCGCCTTTCCCAAAGGACTCGCCGCCCACGCCAGGGGCATCCGCTTCGCCCTGGCCCACAAAGGCTACCTGGGCCTTTGCGCCATTCCCTTTGCCCTGGCCTTGATGCTTTACGGCGTGGGCTTTGCCGTGTTCGCCAGCCACGGCGACCAGATGCTGGCCGCCTTGTGGTCCCCCGACGCCCAGGCCGGCGGGCTGGCCGGAGCGCTGGCCTGGCTGTATCTGCACGTCTTCAAGTACATCCTGTACGTTGTGGCCTTTGTCATCATGTATTTCCTGTTCATGGTCACGGCCAACATCCTGGCCGCGCCGCTCTATGACCACATCGCCGGGCGTCTGCTCGCCCTGGCCGGCGCGACGCGCCAGGGGCCGGCCCTGTCCTTTGGCCGGCTGATGCTGGAGGAAATCAAAAAGGCGGTCTTCGTCATGGCCGCGCCGCTGGCGCTGCTCTTCATTCCGGTCCTGGGACAGGCCCTGGCCCCGGCCGCGGCGGCCATGCTCCTGGCCCTGGATTTCCTTGATTACCCGTTTTGCCGGGAAGAGGAACGCTTCGGCGTACGGCTGCGCCGATTGGCCCAAAATCCCCTGCTGCTGCTCGGTTTCGGGCTGCCGCTGCTCATCCCGATCCTCAACATCCTGCTGTTTCCCTTCGCCATCCTGGGCGGCACGCTGCTTTACCTCGACATGACCGGACGTTCCGTGAGCCTGCCTGAAAAATGACAATTCCGTCACGTTCACGTCAATAGCCCCGGCATATTGTGGGATTGGCCGTTTTTGCCGTACAGCTCCCGGTACCGGCCCCAGGTCCCTGGCCGCCCTCGAACATTTGAAAAGCCCGGCGCCGACCCGGGCAACCGGCCGGATCGCTGCACCCTGTCCGCGGAGAACCGATTGAAAAGCACCAGCGCCGCCCACGGCGGGCACACGCCCGCGCCCACCGCCGCCCTGACCCTGGCCGCCCTCGGCGTCGTCTACGGCGACATCGGCACCAGCCCTTTGTACGCCATCAAGGAATGCTTCCACGGGATGCACGCCATTGCCGCGACCCCGGACAACATCCTCGGCGTGCTGTCGCTCATCTTCTGGTCCCTGACCATGGTCATCACGGTCAAGTACATCCTTTTTATCACCGCCGCCGACAACCGGGGCGAGGGCGGCATCTTCGCTCTCATCGAGCTGTTGCCCAAGGACGCCGGCCATCGCCACGTCCGCGTCGTCCTGGCCTTTCTGGGGCTGTGCGGCGCGGCGCTGCTCTACGGAGACGGCGTCATCACCCCGGCCATTTCCGTGCTTTCGGCCGTGGAGGGCCTGACCGTGGCCACCGACGCCGCCGCGCCCCTGGTCGTGCCCATCACCTGCTTGATCCTGTTCGGGCTTTTCGCGGTCCAGCGCCGGGGCACAGCCGGCATCGGCAAGGTCTTCGGGCCGGTCATGCTCGTGTGGTTCGGCGTGCTGGCCGTGCTGGGCCTCAAGGAGATCCTGCTGGCCCCCCAGGTGCTGTCCGCCGTCAACCCGGTTTATGCCATCAACTTCTTCCTGGTAAACCACCTGCATGGGGTGGTGGTGCTCGGCTCGGTGGTGCTGTGCATCACCGGCGGCGAGGCGCTTTATGCCGACCTGGGCCATTTCGGCCGCCGGCCCATCCAGCGTTCCTGGCTGCTGGTGGTTTTCCCGTGCCTGCTGCTCAACTATTTCGGCCAGGGCGCGGGGCTGCTCCTTGATCCCGGCATCGCCCCCAACCCGTTTTACAGCCTCGTGCCCGACAATCTGCTCTACCCCATGGCGGCCCTGTCCACGGCGGCCACGGTCATCGCCTCCCAGGCGCTCATTTCCGGCGTCTTTTCGCTCACGCGCCAGGCCATCCAGCTTGGCGTGTGCCCGCGCCTGCGCATCGTGCACACCTCCAGCGACATGGAAGGGCAGATCTACATTCCGGAAGTCAATTTCGCCCTCATGTGGGCCTGCATCGGCCTGACCCTGGCCTTTGGCGAATCGAGCCGGCTGGCCGCCGCCTACGGCATCGCGGTCACGGCCACCATGGGCATCACCTCCATCCTCTATTTCTTCGTGGCCCGCTGGACCTGGAAGCAGCCGCTGTACCGCGTCCTGCCCCCGGTCATGATCTTTCTGGCCTTCGATCTGGCCTACTTCGGGTCCAACCTCCTCAAGGTGGCCGACGGCGGCTGGTTCACCCTGCTCATCGCCGGTCTGATCGTCCTGGCCATGTCCACCTGGGAGGACGGCCGGGCCGCCCTGCGGCGGCTGTCCGTGGCCACGGCCGTGCCCTTGCGGCTGTTTTTGTCCGAAGTATCCACCAAAAATCCCATCCGCGTGCCCGGCACGGCCGTGTTCATGTCGCTGTCGCCCCAGGGCACGCCGGTCACCCTGCTCCACCACTACAAGCACAACAAGGTGTTCCACGACAAGGTCGTGATTTTAAGCGTCACCTCCACCGACGTGCCCACGGTGCCCGAGGCCGACCGCCTGGACATCCAGGACATGGGCCAGGGATTTTACCGCATCATCGCCCGCTACGGCTTCATGGAGACCCCGGACGTGCCGGCCGTCATGGCCCAGGCCCGAAGCCTCGGCGTGCCCATCGACCCGCCGGCCGACACCACCTATTTCCTGGGCCGCGAGAGCCTGCTCACCACGGGCAAGGCCAGGATGGCCGGCTTCCGCAAGAGCCTTTTCGCGCTCATGTCCCGCAACGCCCGGCCGGCCACGGCCTACTTCGGGCTGCCGCCGGGACGGGTGGTGGAGCTCGGCGTCCAGGTGGAGCTCTAGCGCCGTCCCGAATCGCCTCTGGCCGAATCGGCCGGACGCAGGAGCCGGCGTCCTGGCGGCGCTGAGGCGAACCCAGCCGATCCGGCCCCTTTCCCTTGACCCCGGCGGCTTCCTGCCGTAACCCAAGGCGCGGCAAAAGCCGTAGAATTTGTTCCTGTCGGAAACGAGGAGCGCATGACCGATACGCCCAAGCCCTTAGACGATGCCCAGGAGCAGCCCCAGGCCGCCGCGCCGGCCCCTGTCGGCGACCCCCTGCCCGATGCCGCCGCCGAAACGCCGCCGCCGCCGTCACCCGCCGTCGGCAAGGCCTCGGACATGAAGGAAGCGCCGCTGCTGGAACATCTGGTGGAACTGCGCCAGCGTCTGGTGCGTTGCCTCATCGCCGTGGGCGTGGGCTTCGCCGCCTGCTACGCCTTTGCCGAGCGGCTCCTGGACGTCCTGCTCAAACCGCTCATCGACGTCATGCCGGCCGGCAGCAAGCTCATCGCCACCAGCCTGCCCGAGACGTTTTTCACGGTCATGAAGCTGGCCATGGTGGCCGGCGCGTTCGTGGCCAGCCCCTATATTTTCTATCAGCTGTGGCAGTTCGTGGCCCCGGGCCTCTACAAAGAGGAACGCAAGATCATCGTGCCCGTGGCCTTCGCCACGGCGGTGTGTTTCGTGGGCGGCGCGCTTTTCGGCTATTTCATCGTCTTCCCGTTCGGGTTCAAGTTCTTCGTGGACTACGCCTCGGACTACATCACGGTGATGCCGACCATCAGCGCCTATTTCTCCCTGGCCGTCACCCTGCTGTTCGCCTTCGGTCTCATTTTCGAGCTGCCGGTCTTCATCTTCTTCCTCACCAGCCTCGGCATGGTCTCGACCAAGACCCTGCGCAAGTTCCGCCGCTGGGCCATCCTGTTGAGCTTCATCGTGGCCGCCGTGCTGACGCCCACCCCGGACGCCATCAACCAGCTGCTCATGGCCGGCCCCATGGTCGTGCTCTACGAAGTCGGCATCTGGGTGTCCTGGTTCGTGGACAAGCAGCGCCTGGAGGAAAAGGCCCGGCGCAAAGCCGAGCAGGAAGCCGCCGCCGACGGCGGCCCCAAGGAGCCGCCGCGTTCGCCCGACACCCCGGGCGCGCCCGAGGCTCCTGAAGCGCCCCAGACCACGGCCACCGCCGCCGCCCCGGACGAGGCCGCCCAACCCACGGCCGCCGCTCAGACGGGCGGGGAAGCCATCCCCCAGCCCGCGGCATCCGAGCACACGGGCGCGGACGCGGCCGCCAAGACCGGGCACGCCGAGGCCACGACGGCCTCCCCGGCCGCAGGCGAGGCAAAGCACACGGCCGCCCAAGGCGACGAGACCGAATCCGCCCCGCCGGCCAAGGGCGACGGGCAAGGCCCCAAGGCCGGCTAGACAGGACGCCGTTCCTAAGCCCGGAAAGCGTCGCCAAAACGCTGGAATAGCAAGAGAACATCAAGAAAAGCCTTCATCCGAAGCAAACGGCGGGCAAAAAAATCCGAGTTTTTTGCCCGCCGACAACAGCCCGGCATCACGGACCATTCCGAAAGGGGAGCATGACGCTCCCCTTTCGTTTGCCGACTAACTCGCCGTCAACCCGGTCTTTTTGACACCCGCCCGACCATCCGCCGTCGCCTTGACACGGCGTCCCCGAAACGCCATAGGTAGGCTACAGGCAGGCAAGGCCGCAGCGTCTTGCCAAGACCTGCTTCCAAGACGACGCCAATGCGCGCGTCGCCCCGTCGCCGGCAGTCGGCGGCCGGGGCATGTCTCGCGCCACGCGAGCCACTCCACCAACGCGGTCGACCGCGACGGCCGGGCCACACGCGCCCGTCCCACAGCCTGACGCCAACGGGCATCGATATGCCAGATGCCGGCGCAAAGGCGCGGTCGCCCCGAAGCCATGGAGCGACGATGCGACAAGCACGAATCGTGATCACGGCCCTGACCCTGCTCGTCACGTCCCTGTCCCTGCCGGGCTGCGCCACAGCCCGAGGGGGCGGGCAACTCGCCGAGGCCGCCCCGCCGGCGGCCAAGAAGAAACCCGAGGACGCCGCCGTGGGCCGCCTGGACGACCCGGGCTACCTGTTCGGCACGCGGCCGCTGGCTCCGGCCAAGTCCGTGCGCGTCAAGGCCCTGGCCTATACCGGCTGCTCGCCCAAGGCCAAAAACAAGCGCGCCACGCGTGGGGCCTGGGGCGACGTGCTCACCCGCGACGGCAAGGCGGTGGCCGTCTCGCCCGACCTCCTGGACATGGGCCTGGATCGGGGCGACCTTATCACCATCGAGGGCCTGGGGCAGTTCAAGGTCCTGGACGTCATGCACGGCCGCCACGACAAGACCATCGACATTTTCTACGGCGACGACGCCTGCGGCGCGGTGCAATGGGGCAAGCGCACGCTGACCATCACCTGGCAGTGACGCCCCGGCCGGCCTGACGCGCCCTTCCTGTTCGCGCGCCCGTGCCGCCGTTCGTTGGCCAGCGCGGCCTGGACTTTGTCACGCTCTTGCCGCCAGCGTGGGCGCCTCACCGGAGCCTTTGCAGGCCAAGCTGCTCTTCCTGCATTCTCGCATCGTTGGAAAAAGCGCCCCTGTCGCGGCGTAGACGTCTGGCCCGGCCGCTTACGCCAACAACGAGAAGCCGGCCGGCCTCTTTATTCGCTCTTGGGCGTCATGGCCTTTCTGGACGCGAGACGTCAGAACCCGGCCGGCAGGGCTTCCACCAGCACATAGCGGGCGGCAAATCCCAGGGCGTAGACCACGACGAAGGCCAGGAAGGCGGCCCGAAAGACGCCGGCCCCGCCGTTTTTTTCGGCCCGCCGGGCCAGGATGAAGCCCAGGACGGCGGCCAGCACGATGCCAAGCCCCAGGGCCGCCCCGACCACCGCCAACGACAAATCTTCCATGCCCCTGCCCTCCTGCCTGTTTCCCGCCTTGTAGCCCATTGGCGGCCATTGTCCACCCGGTTTGCCGCCGGGTCCGGCTGGAACGATGCGATCCGGCCGGCGGCCAACAAAAAACGCGCGCCCTTTCGAGCGCGCGCCGTGAAAAACCAGGTGTTGCATGCACGATAACCAACAACTTCCGCCGCTCCCCACCGGCAAGGCCGTGTTGTGTATTCCAGCGAGGCTGCGACAACAACACTGACGGGGCTTCCTGGCCCGCCCGAACCGGTGACCCCGTGCCGCGTCCCCTTTCAGGGATTGCCGGACACCGTTGCTCAGTCCGCCGGAGAGCCAAGCCGCCCCCCTTAAACCTTTCCCCCATTTCGGGGGGTCTGGGG
>JAEZMB010000184.1 GCA_023435825.1 Pseudomonadota bacterium
CCGCCCCCCTGGTGCGCCACCTGCGCGCCAAGGCCTCGGCGATTTATGGGGTTTAGGGGAAGAGAAGAGTGAAATGTGAAGAGTGAAGAGTGCCTCCGGCGGCTGGGGGCCTGAGGCCCCCAGACCCCCCAAACGGGAAAAGGGGTAAGGGGGAAAGCGGGCTTGCCTGCGACGGCGGGCGGGAGTTGGGGCGAAACGCAGGAGCGTTGGGTTGCGGGCCTTTGGGCCGTAATCCCTGAAGGACACGGGGCGGCAGGCTTGCCGCCAGGGTGCGAGCATGAGCGTGTTGGCCGTTTCGGCCGAAGAGAAGCGCGGCCGACAGGGCGCGCTTTTTTTGCGCCCGCTTGTTGCCCAAGCTGCTGGCGGCCACAGGCTGCGCTCGGTCTCGGACGGGACCGACGCGGGACGTCTCGCTTTATCCGGCCAGGACAGCGCCCACAGCGTTGAAGCTGGCCGGCGTCGTCAGCCCCGGCGTCATCAAATAGATCGGCGCGTCAGCGGCGGTGACGGCGGTCTGGTTGTCGGCCCCCTGGTTGAGCGCCGACAGATAGGTCGTCTGGCTGGCCGGATTGGCCAGCACGGCGAGATAGGCCGCCTGCCATTCCTGGGGCGTGGCCAGGCTGACGCCGTAGCTCGCGGCGTAATCGTACTCCAGGCTCCAGGCCGGATTGGCCGCCCCGACATTGAGCGTGTAGGTCGTCTCGTTTTGCAGGGCAAAGGTCTGGGCGTCGTAGGTGTAGATTTGATAGCCGGGGTTGGTGCCCAGAAAAAGCGAAATGCCCGGAGCGATGCGCACCAGTTCCGAGGCGTCCGAACCGTCCATGGCGGTCAGCAGCCGGAAGTCGTCGGAATGGGTGTGGCCGGCAAACGTGGCCGCGATGGTGGAGGAATAGGCCAGCTCCAGGGAAACGAAGGCGTTGTTGAACGTGTCCTCCATGTTGCCCTGATAGGCTATCTGCCCGGTCTGGGCATAGGTCGAAGCCACGCCGGCGGCAGCGGTTCCGGGCGGGATGTGCCCCAGCACCCAGACTTTCTGGAAATCCCGGGCCGAATCGGCCAGTTCCGAGGCGAACCAGGCCATTTCCATGGCCCCGGCCGAGGCATCGTCGTACTGGGTGATCCACAGGTTGCTGTTGAGCACGATGTATTTGAGCCCCGTGGGGCCATCGGGTTCCAGGGCGTAGTACCCGGCCTGGGAATAGCCGGCGGTAAAGGCGGCCCGGTCCGCGTCGTTGTTGAAAAACGCCTGGGCGATGACCGGGGCGGTGCTGGAGAGATAGGCGTCGCCGGGCCGCGCGCCGATGCCGTTTGGCACGGCATCGGTGTCGCAGTTGCCGTCGGCCACGAGCACCGTGGCCTCGGGAAAGCGGCTGTCCACTTCCTGAACGAAAAACTGCACGGTCTTGAGCACAAAGGACTCATAGCCGGCCTGGCTCGAATCGCCGGTCAGGGCGACGTAGTTCGCGCCGAAATTATGGCCCAGGATGTCGCCGGGATAGAGGATGAGGTCCACGTCGCCGGCCCGGGCGGCCATGTCGTCCAGGGTGGATTCGAAAAGGACGTAGTTGCTGTCGCTGCCGTAGGCCGGATAGCCGGACTGGCTCGACGAAGCCAGGATAGTCTTCCATTGGGACACGTCGGCGGCGGCCAGGGCCGGAACCAGGGACGGATCGGCAAAGGGATTGAAGTGGACGTCGGAAAAAAGCAGAAACGTGTCCGAACCGGCGGTGGTTGCCATGATCCTTCCCCTGGTGCGTCGCTCTGGATGAGATACGGGACGCGACAAGCTGTGTTGACAGGAGCTTACACGGCTGCCCGCCAAAGGAAAAGCATGGGGACGCCAATCCGTACGATCCGCCGGCCGGTCGGACCGGACAGGATCATGGCGTCTTGGGGGCGAAAAAGGGGTTTTCGGCCTTTTCCCGGCCCACCGTGGTGGATGGTCCATGGCCGGGGAAGATCTCCACGGCCTCGGGCAACACGAGCAACCGCTCGCGGATGGACCGCAACAGCAGTTCGGCGTCGCCGTAGGGGCTGTCCGTGCGCCCCACGCTTCCCCGGAACAGCGTGTCTCCGGTAAAGGCCGCCAAGGATTTGGGGAAGAAATAGACCACATGGCCCGGTGTGTGCCCAGGCACGGGCAGCACCAGACAGGGTTCACCCAGAAATGTCGTGCGCCCCGGGGGAACGGGCTTGAAGGCAAAAAGCGGCACGTCCGGCATGGGCATTTTCAGGCCGTAGCCGGGTTCTCCGGCCAGGGCGGCGTCGGCGGCCGGGGCCAAGGCGGTGGCGCCCGTCGCCTGGGTGAGCCGGGCCACGCCCAGGATATGGTCCTGATGAAGATGGGTGAGCAAAATCGCGCCCAGGCGCAGCTTTCGGGCCGTGATCTCGTCGAGCATCCGCTCGGGTTCGCCGCCGCAGTCCACCACCACGGCCTCGCCGGAGTCGATCCAGGCGAGATGGCTGTTGACCTCGAAGGGCTGCATGGAAAACGTCTTGATGTACATAGGCTACCGGCAATAAAGTCCCACGACAGGGCGCTTGCAAGCCCCTTGCCGTAAACGGCCGCAGACGTCGCCGCCGCGCGTCAGGCGCGTTTATCCCCTGGCGCGTCAGGCGTTGCGCTAGACGTTGACGCCATGCTGGGACGCCCGACGCTTGTGCCGCGACCTCGCAAGCGCCAAGCCTGCTCCCCGGGCAACGCGCTTAAACCGTGCGCACGATGCCTGATGCCATTGGCTGACAAGGGCTGCCGCGCAAGGCGAACGAGCAAGCCTTTTCATGAACCCCCAGGCGCTTGGAGGCCGAGCATGATCCTTTTTCGCGGCAACTGCCAGATGCAGTTTTGCGCCGAGGCGGCGGCCGCCGCCGGCCTGGACGTCTCGTTCGCCTCCCTGGCCTCGCCCCTGACCCTGACCGCCTCGCCGGGAGCCGTGCCCCAACTCGTGGCCGAGCTCATCGCCGGGGCCAGGGTCGAGGAATACCTGCACACCCGGGAACTGATCGACCAGTTCGCATCGCCGCCGGCCACGCCCCGGCCCCAAGCCCTGGTGGTCAATCTTTTCCATGAAAACCGGCCACTTTTACTCCATAAAAAAGAAAAATACTGCTTCTACCTCGACCCGGCCGCCCTGGAGCGCAAGCCCGGCCTAAAGCGGGCCATGGAGCGCCATTTCGACGCCATCATGCCCAATCCGGCCGGCTATCTCGACCGTTTCGCGGCCATGCTCCTGCTGTTTCGGGAGCGTCTGCCCGGTCTGCCCATCCTCGTCATCGGCCGCCTGGGCCACTATCCCGGCCTCGGCCCCGCCCCCCACTCCTATCTCGACGGCTGGGACGCCCTCTGGGACGGCCCGGCCCGGCAGTTCGCGACCTGGGCTGACGCCCTGCCCGGGGTCAGTTTCCTGGACGCCGACCGCATCATGGGCGGCGTTTTTACTCGCTCGGACCTGCCGGTGGAGGCCCATTTTCCGTTCCTGCGCATCGCCGACGATCCGGGCCAGGGCCGCCCGGCCATGGCCCGCGACCTGGAGCACGCCGGCAGCCTCTGGCCGGCCCTGGTGGCGGCCATCGTGCGCGCCCTGGCGGCCGGCCGGACCGACTATCTCCCCCACGAGTCCGTGCCCGAGGCCTGGCACGGGACCTGGACCCCCGAGCGGCTGGACAACAACGTGCTGCTCGAACATCTGATTTCCGGCTCCAATTACCGGGCGGCCCGGGCCGTGGGCAATTTTCTGGCGCGCCCCGAGGAGGACTTCACGGACCTGCTCGTCGAAGCTGCCCCGCACATGCCGGTATGCCACAACCTGCTCCACATGGTGCGGGCTTACGGCGCGCGCCGCCCGCATCCCGCCCTGGCCGGCTGGTGCGACGTCCACGCCGGTCGCGCCGCCGCGTTCACTGCCAACGGCGAAGCCTACCGCGCCGAGTATCTGGAGAAAATCAACGCCTTGCGCCGATTGGTTCTTGCCAGGGTCAGTGTTTAAGAATATCAAACTGCTCGTTTGACAATCCTAAACGATTGTCCGCCCTGCTCGGACGTCCCGGCCGGAGGCTGTCGGCGACGTCTTTTCAAGCTCCCGCGAAACCAGCGACATACCGGTTTGATGGCGCAATGAGGCCATTTGCGCGGTGTTTGATGGCATGGATCATGCTGCCCTGACGACGGCTGGGGGAAGCCACGGTTTCAGGGACATCGGCATCACTTTTTGAAACAGGGAGGCGTCATGCGCCGCGTATTGTTCTTGCTCATCCTGCTGTGTCTGATCGGGCCGAAGACGGCCTTTCCGGCCAAGAACGCCGGCAAGCTGGCCGTGAAATCCGCGCTGGTCACGGAGTATGGCTCGGGCAGGACGCTGTACAGCCAGGACGCCGACCGGCAGATCCCCCCGGCTTCGCTGACCAAGGTCATGACCATGTACGTGGTGTTCGACCTCGTGGCCTCGGGCAAGGCCAGCTTCGCCGACCGCGTCAAAATCAGCCGCAACGCCGACAGAACCGGCGGCTCCACCATGGGCCTTCGCGCCGGCGAGGTCGTCACCCTCGACGAGCTCATGCGCGGCATGGCCGTGGCCTCGGGCAACGACGCCTGCATCGCCGTGGCCGAACACTTCGGCGGCGTGCCTACCTTCGTGGGAATGATGAACCGCAAGGCACGGGAACTGGGCATGACCGGCACCACGTATAAAAATCCCAACGGCCTGCCCGCCGCCGGTCAGTACACCACCGCCCGGGACCTCACCAAGCTGGCCGTCAGCTACCTGCGCCACTACCCGCAGGCCCTGCGCTACCACTCCACCACCGAGATCAACCACAACGGCGCGGTCCACGGCAACACCAACCGCCTGCTCGGTTCCTGCGACGGCGTGGACGGCATCAAGACCGGCTACGTCGACGCCAGTGGCTACAACATCATCGCCACGGCCAAGCGCGGCGACTCCCGGGTCATCGCCGTGGTGCTGGGCGGACGCACCAAGCAGGTCCGCAACCGCGAAGCCGCCCGCATCCTCGACGCCTCCTTCTCCGGGGCCGTGCAGACCATGGTGGCGGCCTGCGACATGCCCGAACCCGAGCAGCCAGCCAAGTCGCTGTCCAAGCGCGGTTCGTCCAAGCGCCACGCCAAGGCCATGCAGATCGCCAAGGCCGAGCGCCACGCCAAGGTCAGCGCCCGCAGCGGCGCGTCGGCCCGCTTCGATTCCCACGACGCCACGGCCAAGAAGTCCCACAAGGCCGGCAAGGCCCCGGCCGCCAAGACCGCCCAGAAAAAATCCTCCGGCAAAGCCAAACACGTGGCCAGCCGCTAGGCCGGCCGCGCCAGATCGTTTCCGTCCTCGCCTTACGGTTTACGGCCGCCGTCCGAACTCCTCCCGGGCGGCGGCCTTTCCTGTGCCGCCCGTCTGGCGCTGCATGACCAGGCGCTCCCGGACCACCCCGACTCCGCCCTGACGACGCCCCTTCCGAAACCGTCGGCCCTGCTCCTGCCGGGATGTTCCCGTATTGCCGCGCCGGAAGCCGCCTGTCGCCCGCGCCGTTCCGGGCGCGTCACGCCGCCTCCGAGACGGCCGCCGACCGCTGGCCAGGCATAAGCCAACCAAATGCCATTGTTGATGTTTCGCATGACCAACCAAGGCAAGGCCGTCGCGCCTTGCTCCTTACGGCTGACAACGTCTTGAAATAGCCGTCGCGGCCTGCGTCCTACCGCTGACAACATTTACAAATAACAGATGTTTTCAAACGCCAACGCGCTGTTCTCCAAATCCGAACACAGGACCGTCAAGAACTGTCTCAGCAGCGTAACGACATGCCATTTATAATTCCAGTGACTGTAAGTACAAACAAATTGACAGCATTGACCGGCGGAAAAACAAGCTGTTACCAAAGAGAGTCTCGAAAAAATTCAACCAGGAGACCTGCATGAAAGTCAGCGCCCGCAACCTTGTCCCCGGCACCGTCAAGTCCATCAGCAACGGCATGGTCAGTAGCGAAGTGGTCCTTGAAATCGCGCCTGGCGTTGAAATCGTGTCCGTCGTCACCAAACACTCCGTGGAAGCCATGGGTCTGGCCGTGGGCCAGCCCGTCAAGGCCATGATCAAGGCCTCCAGCGTCATGCTGGTCGCCGACTAGCCCGCCGACCGCCCTGCCCTCCTGTCCGGTCCCGGCCGTCGCATCCCGGCCGGGGCCGGACGCTTCCGTATCCAGCCGCCGATCTTTCCGCTTCCGCCGCGCTTGGGCTGCCTTGGGCCTTGCCAAGGCCGCGCCCGCCATGCCACGTATCCGGGCCACTTGCCCCGTACACGCCGTTTTCCAAACGCCAAGGAGTCTGCCGTGGGACGTCTCGGCCTTGCCGCCGCCCTGTGCCTTGCCTGCCTGATTGCCGCCGCTGGTCCCGCCGGGGCCGGGCATGACCGGGAAGCGCTTTTCGCCGCCCTGTGGACGCCGGCCGAACTGGCGTCCAATCCGGCCGAAAAAAAGTCCGGCCGGGTGCACGAGCCCGACCGTTCGCCGCCCGAGGCCACCGTGGCCCCGGAGCTGCCGCCCCTGCCGCCGGCCCTTCGCGGGTCGCTGCGCCGGGTGGACACGCATGGCGACAAACGCATCGCGCTGACCTTCGACATGTGCGAACTGGCCGACCAGACCTCGGGCTACGACGGCGCGGTCATTGACGCCCTGCGCGCCGCCAGGGCCAAAGCCACGCTTTTCGTCGGCGGCAAGTGGCTGCGCTCCCACCCCCTTCGGGCCATGCAACTCATGAGCGACCCCCTGTTCGAGATCGGCAACCACGCCTGGACCCACGGCAACTTCGGCCGCCTGGACGACCGGGACATGGCCCGGGAAATTCTCTGGACCCAGGCCGAGTACGCCGCCCTGCGGGCCAGGCTGGCCGTGTTGGCCCGGGAGCGCGGCCTGCCCGAGGCGGCCCTGGACGGCGTGCCGGCCGCGCCGGCGCTCTTCCGCTTCCCCTACGGCCGCTGCCGGCCCGAGGCCCTGACCCTCTTGGCCGACCTGGGTCTGGCCGCTGTGCAGTGGAGCCTGACCACCGGCGACCCGGACCCGCTGTCCACCCCCGAGCGTATCCTGCGCACGACGCTTGAGCGCGTGCGACCCGGCGACATCGTCATCGGCCACGCCAACGGCAACGGCGTTGGCACGGCCGAAGCCCTGCCGACGCTTCTGGTCGAACTGCGAAAACGCGGTTTTGCCCTGGTCACGGTGAGCGAACTGCTGGCAGCCGGCCGCCCTATCGCCGCCTCGGACTGCTACGACGGCCATCCCGGTGACACGGTCCAGTACGACGCCATCTTCGGCGACGGCACCCTGCATCCGCGCAAAAAAAGCGGGCCGAGGCCAACGCCCCAGCCCGCATCCGCGCCGCAGGAAAAATAACCGGCTACTGAGCTGCAGGCGTCTGGCCGGCTTCAGGATCGCGCTCGCGCACATACAGGGTGATGCTGGCCACCTTGGACGCCTTGCCGGCTTCGAGATACCGGACGATCAGCCGATTGGGGCTGGTGAGCTTGCCCACATACGTGCCGTCGTCGTCGGCCATGCTGACCTGCCCGCCGTCCACCACGCCGACCACCGTCTCCTTGGCCCGGGACGAGGCCTTGGTGCCGTAAAAGGTCCGGCCTTCCTGCTTCTCGATGGTCAGCGTCCAATCGATGTGCAGGAAGGTCGGCGCGCCGGCCGCGTCCGCATGGCCCAGCGCGCCCATGGCCACGCTGTCCGACGTGCCTTTCCACACGCCCACCAGATTGGGAATGGCTTTTTCCTTTTTCCCCTTGGCCTCCTGGGCCAGGGCCGGCCCGGCGGCCAGCAAGGTTCCCAGCAACGCGGCCAAGGCCAGGGCGAACAGACGATTCATGGAGCCTCCTTGGGGATCAATGTTTGGCCCGCCGGCAACGGGCGTCCGGCGTTTAACTTCGGACAATGCCTAACGGAACATGGGGCACCATAGGAAAACGCTTTCGCCATGACAACCATCACAAGGCGAGGGGCGAGGCAACAACGTGCCGCCGCCGGCCCGTCGCGCCGAGCCGGGGCGAATGGCAATGCCGTGGCCGTGGCCCAAAAAAACGGGGGCCTGAACGTTCAGGCCCCCGTCGCGGTTATCTAGTAGTAGCGCCATTCTCCGGGTTCCTCGCGGAACGTGGCGTCGAGCTCTTCGCTCACGCCCACCCGGATTTCCTTGTCGCTTTCGGCCACGGTCACGTTCCTGGCCGGATCGAAACCCACGTCCAGGCTGACTTCCTGCCAATGCCGGCGGACGTTTTCCGCCGCCTGCCTGACGGCTTCTTCCCGACCGGGCCGGACGAGCCAGCGCGCAACCCATATCCACATACGCGCCTCCTTGGCTCAAGGATCAGGAAGCTCGCGGCAAAAAACCGCTGCTCACCCTTCCAATATAACCATCCCGCACGCTGCGGCAAGGCGGCGCGCGCCCGGCCTACTGGCCGCCTTTCTGGCGCTGCTGGTCGATCTCTTTCTTGAGGCCTTCGCCGTACTTGCGGGCCTGGACGATGATTTCGTCCACCTTGTCGCCGCGCACCTTCATCAGCGAAATCATGTAGGCCCCGTCCGTGGGGATCATGGCGTTTTTCGGGTCGGCGTACAGCGTGTTCATGGCCGAGACCACGGCGTCGGGGTCCATGCCGGCGTAGGCGTTGAAGCAGTCGCGGAAGATCTGCTCCACGCCCGGCCCGCCCTGGGCGTCCTTCTGGCGGGTGCTGAGGTCGGTGCACATCAGGCGCACGGCCGTGGCCAGGCCGAACAGGAAGGAACGTTTTTCCTTGTCGGAGTAGACGGTCCAGCTGTGGGCAAAGGACGCGCCGCCGCCGCCGACCGCAGCCTGGGGCTGGGCCTGGACAGGGGTCGGGGTCTTGGAACCGGCGTCGGCCAGCACGCTAAAGGACATGCTGACGAGGAGGGCAGCTAACACCAGGGCTTTTTTAGACATTCTCGTTCTCCTTGAAATCGGACCGGACGGGACCGCCCGGAAAATTGCCGAGGCTTTGTCCTACGCCATGGCGCGGCCCCAGGCAAGGGCGGCGCGGCCTTGACAATGGCGGGCATTGCGGTTTTTTGGGTGGACCCGTTACGCCATCCCTTCGGAAAAGGAGCCGCCCATGCGCCCATTGGTCCTGTCCGCCTGTCTCGCCCTCGCCCTTGTCCTGGCCGCCGCCCAGGCCCGGGCCGCCGACGCCCCCAGCCAGATCGCCGGCATCGCCATCGGGGCCAACGCCGAAGACCTGCGCGACCGCCTCGATCTGGCCCGGGTCGCCCCCCTTTGGGACAAACCCTGGCTGGTGCGGGCCAACCTCAAGCCCACCAAGGGCTTTGCCGCCGGCTACGTCATCCTCGGCGGCTGCGCCACCCAGAACCGGGTGGAGCGGGTGCGCCTGCAATACAAGGACGGCTCCAAGGCGCTTTTCGACAAGCTCGTGCGCCAGCTCACCGACCGCTACGGCGTGCCCCAGCCCCTGCCCGTCCCCAAGGGCTCCAAATACAAGGGCTACCGCTGGGTCTTCGGGACCAACAAGACCAAGGGCCTCGACGTGCTGCTTGAGCACTTCGAACTGACCGGCGACGACTCGCCCTCGGGCAACGTCATCCGCATCAGCGACAACAGCGCCATGAATCGGGAAAAGGCCTGCTACGACGCCATGATCAAGGGCGCGCCCGAACCCCAGCCGGCGTTTCCGCTGTTCGACGTGGACGATACCTGGCTGCTGCCCCAGTAAACGGCCAGGAAAGCCCGTGATTTCGGCCGGTTTCCAACCGGCGAAAGCGACGTTTTGTTGACACAAAACAGGCCCCCGGCCTATCATGCGCCGCGCTCACGGACGGGCCGCCACCCGTCCGCCGAGGCCCCGGGCCGGGGCGCGGCCGTTTCCAGCATCCGACACGCACTGCTTCCCAGGAGGACACCCATATGGCGGTTACCATCGGCATCAACGGATTCGGCCGCATCGGCAGATATCTGACCCGGCTTCTGGCCGACGATCCGGACATCACCCTGGCGGCGATAAACGCCCGGGCCGACAACGCCCAGCTGGCCCATCTGCTCAAATACGACTCCGTGCACGGCCGTTTCGCCGGCACGGTTGTCCCTTGCGACGAAGGCCTTCTGATCAACGACAAGCTGGTCAAGATCAGCCGCCACGGCGGCGGCGAATGGCGCTGGGGCGAGCTTGGCTGCCAGTACGTCGTCGAGACCACGGGCAAGTTCGTGGACCGCGACTCCTGCGAGAAGCACATGGCCTGCGGCGCCAAGAAAGTCATCATCAGCGCCCCGGGCAAAAACGAGGACGTCACCATCGTCATGGGCGTCAACGACGATGAACTCAAACCCGAGCACAAGATCATCTCCAACGCCTCCTGCACCACCAACTGCCTCGCCCCGGTGGCCAAGGCCCTCAATGACGCCTTCGGCATCAAGCACGGCCTTATGACCACCATCCACTCCTACACCATGAGCCAGCGCATCCTCGACGGCTCCCACAAGGACTGGCGGCGCGGCCGGGCCTGCGGCCTGTCCATGATCCCCACCACCACCGGAGCCGCCCGGGCCGTGACCAAGGTCATCCCGGCCCTGGCCGGACGCCTGGACGGCATGTCCATCCGCGTTCCCACCCCCAACGTGTCGGTGGTGGATTTCACCTGCGAGCTGGCCAAGCCCACGGACACCGCCGGCATGTTGGCCGTGTTGGCCGCCGCCGCCGGCGACGGCATGGGCTTCACCGACGAGCCGCTGGTTTCCATCGACTTCGTGGGCGACACCCACGGCGGCGTGGTGGACGCCAAGGCCTCCCAGGTCATCGACGGCACCATGGCCAAGGTCCTGTCCTGGTACGACAACGAGGCCGGCTTCACCCACCAACTCGTGCGCCTCATCAAGAAGGTCGCCGCCCTGTAGCCGCCCTTTCGCCTCGCCACGCCAAGCGCCCGCCGGGAATTCCGACGGGCGCTTTCCTTTTGGTTTGGGCCTAATGCAAATCGGCCAGCGGTCGATACGGTTTGCAAGGCCGGGGCAATGCCGCCCGGCTCCAAACCCGAGGATGCGCCCATGACCGTGCCGACCACCGCCGCCAACGCCATCGCTTCCGCCCTCATCGTCGCCGCCAGCGACGCCGTGGCCCGTGTGGACCGCGCCTTTTTCAAGCAGGCCCGCATCTTCGCCGTGCGCCACGTCGCCTCCGGGGCCGAGGCCCTGGCCGCCGTGCGCCGTGAGCGTCCGAGCCTGATCTTTTGCGACGCGACCCTGGCCGACATGGACGGACGAGATCTCGTCACCGCCCTTCGGGCCGATCCTGAGCTGGCCGACATCCCGGTGATCCTGGCTGCGACCGGCGGCACCAAGGCCGAGGTGCTCTCGGCGGTCAAGCTCGGCGTGGCCGGCTTCCTGCTGCGCCCCTACTCCGAGGACGCCTTCCGCCGCCATCTGGCCATGGCCGCCCACATGGCCCGCTTTGCCGCCGCCGAACGAGCCGCCCTGGCCCGGGCCGCGGCCAAGGAAGCGGCCGGCGATGTCGAGGGCGCGGCCCGGGGCTACGAGGCCCTGGCCGAAGCCCCGGACGACGCGCCCCGGCATTTCGAGGAAGGCATGGCCGCCCTGGCCGTGCGCGACGTGGAACGGGCCATCCTGGCCTTCCACCGGGCCCTGGCCGCCAACAAGCTCTATGTCGAGGCCCACCTGGGTCTGGCCCGGGCCTGGCTGGCCAAGGGCAGCCAGCGCCGCTACCGCCATTACATGAAGCAGGCCGCCAACGCCTGCGCCCGGGTCCAGCGCTTCGCCGAACTGCGCGACCAGTTCGTGACGCTGCTGGCCGCCGACGAAGCCGGGTTCAACCCGTTCCTGGCCCTGGGCAACGAACTCGTGCGCGACCGCCACTACGCCGCCGCCGTGTCGCTATACCGCCTGGCCCTGGAGCTGGCTCCCAAGAACGCCGACGCCTATGTGGGCCTGTCCAAGGCCTACCACTTCCTGCGCCGTCCGGACCTGGCCGAACGGGCCGTGCGCAAGGGCCTGTCCTTAAACGAACGCCACCTGGAAGCCCGGGCCATCCACCGCCGCCTCACCGGCCAGGCCGACGCCCCCGAGATCCCCCTGGCCGGCGACAAGGCCAAGGAGGCTTCCGTGCGCCTGCCGCTGCTGCTGCGCGGGGTGCTGTATCTGGCCGGACTGGCCACCGAAACGCTGGTGCGGCCCCGGCGCACGGACAAGGCGGCCTGACGCCGGGCCGTTACAAAATCGACAGGCCCTGCCCGGACGCCAGGCCCGCCGTGCGCGTCAGTGGCCTGTAACCCCGTCGAATTCCCCAATTCAGGGGCACGCCCCTGCCGGACGCCGGTCTGGCCTACAAGCATCGGGGCGGTTGCCTTGCCGCCCGAAGTGGGGCACACAGGAAGCAGCGGCGAACGGATCGCCGCTGGAGGTACGCCATGTCTGACGCCGTCACCCCGGCGGGACACGTCGAAGCGGGACCGCCGGGCCGGTTCGAGGCTCTGCCTCCCGGCCATGTCGAGGCCCTGCCTCCGGGCATGACCACGCCGTCTCCGGCCGGCCTGGTCCAGACCACGCCGCCGACGGGCCCCTTCGATGTCCAGCCGGCCGGGTCCGTGGAACCGGCTCCGGCCGGAAGCGTCGTACCCGCCCCGGCGGGCGCGGTGGAAGTCGTCTCCGGCGGCATCGTCAACATCCGGCTTTAGGTTCCGGCCAAGCCTTGCGGCGTCAGCCCCGGAACCCACATTTTTTCCTATGAAGAACTCGTCCATACGTCATTGTGTCGCGCGGCTTATCCCCCTCGTCCTCCTGTGCCTTTTCCTTTTCGGCTGCGGCGCCGGAGCCAAGAACCCCTGGATCGCCCCGGACAAGCGGGAATTTTTGGCGGAAAAGGTCAAGACCTACCGCAACGCCTATGTGCGTTTCGGCCAGGCCGAGGACGAGGCCCGCAAGGACGGCAACACCGAAGCCCTGGACCACTATGTCCGGGCCAAGGAAGCCGCCCGCGTGGAAATGGACCGCTACGAACGGGAGCTGGCCGCCTACGACGCGTCCAAGGGCGTCAAGCCCGCGCAGTAGACGCCCCGGACAGCGTCTTCCCGTCCGGCTGGAACGCCCGGCCGTTTGCTCCACCCTTTGTGGAACGCTCTGCATTCCGGCTCCTCGCGGCGGCCTTGTCGTGTCGCGTGGGGGCCGGGGCCAGGCAACGCCTCTCCTGGTCGTGGGCGATCGCGTTGTCCTTTGGCCTAATTCCTGCTCACTCCTGACGAAACCAGACCTCACAGGTCGAAAATCGCCAGGAGTCGTCCATGCTGTTTTGCCGTGTCTTCGGTCTGTTCGCCCTCTTCCTGCTCATCCCCCTGACCGGCCGAAACGCCTTCGCCCTTGATGGCGTGACCGTTTCCTATGCCACGACCCAGGACTGGACTTCGGGCCTGGAAGGCAACATCACCATCGCCAACACGTCGTCCCGGACCTTGACCGATTGGCGGCTGGCCTTCCGCTATGCCGGCACGGTGCAAAGCCTGTGGAACGCCGTGCGTCTGGACGATCTGGACGGCGCGGTGGTCGTCGGCCCGGCCGCCTGGAACACGGCCATCGCCCCGGGCGCTTCGGTGACGGTGGGCTTCACGGCCAGCCCGGCCGTGGCCGCCGGCCCCACGGACATGGCCGTCACCGGCACGTGGTGCGACAACTGCGTGGGCACGCCGACACCGACGCCCGTCACCCCGGACTACCGGATCACCGCCGACCGCGACGCCGCGAGCTTTGTCCTTGGGGAAAGCGACCCCTTGCAGATCCACTTGCGCCGGGGTCAGACGCGGGTTTTCAGCTTCGATAAAACGCTGGCATCGGTGGTTTCCCGAAACCCCGAAACCGCCGTCCTGGCTGTGACGGACGGCAAACTGACGGCCACCGGCCGTCTGGCCGGGCGCACCGGACTCAAGCTGGTCTTCGCCGACGGCACGGTCTGTTACATGGGGCTTCGTACCGACGCGGCCAACGGTACGCTGCCCGGCCTGCCCGGGCCGGTGGCCGTGGGCTCGGTGTCCGAGGATTCCGATGAGGATCTGGCTTTCTGGCGCGGCCATGTGGACGGCGCGGCCGGAACCCGGGCCGACATCCGCTACATCTACATCAACGGCGGACCGATAAACGGCTGGAAGTCCTGGGACCCGGACCGGGCCGTCTCCTTTGCCAAGGAAAGCCTGGCCCTGGGGCTTATTCCCTTTTTCGTCTTCTACAACATCCCCGACGGCGGCGAGAGCTATTACACCGACCTGGAGCACGTCCAAAGCGCCGACTACATGACGGCGTATTACGCCAATCTGGCCACCTTCCTGGCCGAGACGACCTCGGTCATGCAGGGCGAACTGTACGGCGTGATTCTCGAACCCGACTTCCTGGGCTACATGCAGCAAAATTCCGGTCTGGCCCCGTCGGCCATCGCCACGGCCGACGGCCGGCTCACCGACACCGTCAAGCGCATCAACACCACTCTTCGGGCCAATGGCGGCAATGTGCTGTTCGGCTGGCAGCTCAACCTGTGGGCCTCGCCCACGGCCACCGGCGGCAAGGGCGTGATGCGGCGCACCGATGACGACGACCAGGGCTGGACCGCCGGCCGGGCCACCATCGTGGCCGCCGCCCGGGAGATCGCCGACTACGCCATGGCCGCCGGCATCCTGGAAGGCGGGGCCGATTTCGTGTCCATCGACAAGTACGGCCTGGACGCCGGCATCAGCTCCCCGGGCAACCCGGCCGCTTCCACCTGGTTTTGGAACAGCGACCACTGGAACAACTATCTGCTGTTCGCCAAGACCCTGGGCGAGCGCGCCGGCAAGCCCATGGTGCTGTGGCAGCTGCCGGTGGGGCACATCAACGGCTCGGCCCGGACAAGCGCCCGCACGGGCGCGCCCTTCCCCGACCTGGCCAACACCTCGCGCCACTACGAGGACAGCACGACGTCCTTTTTCCTTGGCGACGCCATGACCCAGGCCACGAGCCTTCGAGCCAATTATTTCGCCCAGAACCGGGCCGGCGACGCCGGGCTTTCAGAAAGCGGCCTGACCGTGACCTGGGGCGAGCACATGACGGCCTTGCCGGAGCACGGCATCATTGCCGCGCTGTTTGGGGCCGGCGTCGGCGACAGCACCGACGGCGTCGGCTCCCCGCCTACCGACGATTGGTTCTGGATCCAGGCCCTGCAGGAGCACTACCTGGCCCATCCGGCGCCCTTGCCCTCAACGACGGTCCTGATGCCCGTGCTCCCGCTGCTGCTTGGCCAATAAGGCCGGAAGCGGGGGCACGCCTCTTGGGGGACGGACATCCGATGCGAGCATGATCGCTTGGGCAGGAAAGGCGCTCTCAGCCAGGTTATGTTGCCCTGTTTCGGGGCGAGGCACGGCTCGGACGTCTGACTCCGGCGTCCTGGGACCGCTGCCGCCTCACGGCCGCAAAACGCGCGCCCCCGGGGCTTACCAGGCTCCCCGAAGCCCATGAAAAAAAGGCCGCCCCGAAACGGGACGGCCTTTGACAGGCGATGCGGTTGCCGGGGCTAGGCCCTGGCGGCGTTAACCCGGGGGCCGGCCTTGGGGGCCGTGGGTTCCTCGGGCTTGCTCAGGCCCGACCCCAGGTCGAGCAGGATGGGGCTGGCCACGAAGACCGAGGAGAAGGTGCCGGCCAGGATGCCGATGATCATGGCCAGGGCGAAGTCGTGGATGACCGGCCCGCCCAGGAAATACAGGCAGGTGACGGTGATCAGCGTGGTGCCGGCCGTGAGGATGGTGCGCGAGAGGGTCTCGTTGATGCTCTGGTTGATGACCTGTTCGAAGGGCACGGACTTGTCGGTCGTGCGCAGCTTTTCCCGGATGCGGTCGTAGACGATGATGGTGTCGTTGAGGGAATAGCCGAGAATGGTGAGCAACGCCGCCACGATGGTCAGGTCGAACTCGATGTTGAGCAACGAAAAGATGCCCACGGTGACGAAGACGTCATGCAGGTCGGCCACCACCGCCCCCAGCGCGTACTTGAGCCGCATGGCAAAGCACAGGAACAAGGTGATGAGCATGGCCGCCACGATGAGCCAGACCGTGGACGCGCCCACGAGCTTGAGCACGTAGATGCCGCCGGCCAGGCCCGCGGCCATGAGGCCGGCCGCCATCCAGCGTTGCTCGAAACGTCCCGAAATATAGATGGCGATGAGAAGCACCGAATAGAAGATGGCTTCCAAAGCCTTGCCGCGCAGGTCCGCGCCCACCTTGGGGCCGACCATTTCCAGCCGCTGCAAGGAATAGCCGGAGTCGGGAAGGTTCTTGGCCAGGGCCGCCTCGATGCTCGTGCGCACGGCCTCCTGGTTGACGTCATGGTCCGAGGCCCGGATGAGGAACTCGTTGGCGTCTTCGTTGCCGAAGCGCTGGACCGTGACGTTCTTGAGTCCCACCTCTTCCACGGCCTTGTCGATGCGCTCGGCGTCCATGGTCTTGGCGAAACGCACCTGAATGGACAGGCCGCCCGAGAAGTCGACGCCAAAGCGCGGGCCGCCCTTGACGGCCAGCGAAATGAAGCCGGCCAGGACGATGGCCGCCGACACGAGGTAGGCCAGTTTGCGGTACTTGAGAAAATTGATGTTCGTGCCGGGCCGTATCAGCTCCAGAACCATCGTCTCCCCCTGAATGGATTGATCGGGAATGTTGGCGCAAGGGGCGGCGTAAGCCAATGCCCCGTACTTGTCGCGAAAGACTTTGCAGCTTCCGTCAAACCGGCGGGCCTTGTCAAGCGGGTTGTGGAGGCCAAGCGGTCACGTGCCAGCCGTGCGCCGGTCGCATGCCGGTCGGGACGAAGCCTGTTGCCGGACTGCCCCGGCATCGCCGCCGGCCAACTGCCGTCGCGGCCAGACAGATCGAAAATTTACCATTCTATTTTATCAAATAATCGATTACAATTTTCCCCATGCGCCCATCCCGTGCCACTTGCCTGCTGTTTGCCCTCTGCTGGCTGTTCTCCGGGCCGGTTGTCGCCGCCGGCCCGGATTTCGGCCAGGCACAAGCGGTGGTGGTGCGGGTGTGCGACGGCGACACGGTGGTGGTGGACATCCCGGAGTATCCGCCCATCATCGGCAAAGCGATACGCGTGCGTGTGGCCGGGGTGAACGCGCCGGAGCTGCGCGACCCGGACCCGGCCGTGCGCCGGGCGGCCGAGGGTGCCCGCCAGGCCATGGCCGCCCTGCTCCCGCCGGGCACGGCCGTGACCCTTACGCGCCTGACGCGCGACAAGTATTTCCGCTTAAACGCCGTGGTGCTGGTGGCCGGCCGCGACGCCGCCGCCCTGGCCGGACTGACGTCCGACTGCCGCGAGGCCGCCGTCACGGTCCGGTGAAGGGCCAACGCCACAAGCGCCAAAGGCTCCCACAGCCGCTATGGACTCCTGTCCTCAAAAACGCTGCGAGGCAACGCCCGGTCAAGAAGCCCCCGGACGCGAAAAACGCCGCACAGGGCGAAAAGTCCGTGCCCGCCTCCGGTCACTGCGTGGAAAACCGGCGCAGGGCCTCGTCCAACTCGTCGCGCCGGGTTCGACAGCCGGACAGGGTTTCGCTGCGAGCCGCGATGTCGCTGAAAAAGGGCTCGAACCGGTCGGCCAGCTCCCGGAAGATCCGGTCGAGACGGGCCGACAGGCGCTCGTCGAGTTCCTGGCGCAGCTTTTCACCGCCGTGGGCCAGCCGCCGGCGCATCTCGCGCAAGACCTTGGGCCGCTGCCAGTAGAGGGCGCTGCCGGCGATAAGCGCCCCCAGGGCCGCCACCACGCCGCCGGTGACGTCGATGACCGCGCTTTTGACGGACACGGCGAAAATCGTTCCCAAGACCACCAGCGCCCCGCCCATGGCCGCCCTGGGGTCCATGGTCGAGACGGACTTGGCGTCAAGCCCGGCCATGGGACCGCCTTCGGCTAGAAGCGTCTCCACCCGGCCGGCCACCTCGGCCAGCACCCGGTCGCGCTCGCCGGACAAGGGGTCGCCATGCGGGGCGACGGAAGCCGACCGGCGCTGGCGCAACTCGTCCAACAATATGCGGGCATAGCCCGACACGCTCTCGAAAATATGGGCCGCGCCCACGGCGGCGATGGACTCCACCTCGCGCTCCAGGTCGCGTCCGAAGGCCTCGCCCAGTTCGGCCAGCCGTTTGGCCGGACTGGCCGCGTCCTTGCCCCGCCGCCACAGCGACGTGACCGACCGGCCAAGCATCCCGCCCAGGGTCAATTCGGCGGCAAAGGCGGCCAGAAACTCTTCGGACAACCGGGCATAGGCCGCCTCCACCCGGGTGCGCAGCACCTCGGCCTCGCGGCCGGCGGCCAGCCGGGCCGTGTCCAGGCGCGAGCGGATGCGCTCGGCCTCGGTCTGGTCGGCGGCCAGCTCCCGGCCGCGCTCGTCCAGGGTTTCCCCGAGTTCCTGCAGCAGGCGCAGGGCCGAACGCCTGGTGGCGTCAAGCTTGCCGGCAAAATGGCCGCCCCCGGCGGTCAGCTCCCGGATGTGGCGGCGCAGGGCCTCGATGCCGCCGGCCTCGGGGTCGGTCCGGCTTTTTTCCGAGGAAATGAGGAAAACGACCGGCTCCTCGACGCCGCGCTCCCGGGCCAGCTCGCGCAGCCGGCCGGTGTTGACCGCGATCTGCTCGCGGCTGGCCAGATCGGCCATGGTCAGGGCAAAGGCCACGCGCCGTCCCCAGGCCCCGGCCACAAGGTCGAAAAATTCCCAGGCCGAACGGGAATACGGATTGAGTACGGAAAAGGTGAAAAGCGCCAGATCGGCCCGGGGAATAAACGCCTCGGTGATCTCCTGATGGCGGTCGATGATGCTGTCCACGCCCGGGGTGTCCACGATGGCCAGACCGTCCAGAAGTGGATTGTCCACGGCCACGCGCACCACCAGATCGCCGGACGGGGCCTTGGCCACGGTCTCTTCCCGGCCGATGACGCGGATGCGGTCGGTGCAGGGGTCCGGGGCAACGTCCGTGACCTCGGCGCCGAGCAGGGCGTTTATCAGACTGCTCTTGCCGGCCTTGACCTCGCCCACCACCACGAAAAGAAACGGCTCGGCGGCATGCTTGAGGAGTTCGCGGGCCGTGGCCTCGCCCTCGGACCGGCCGCAGGCGGCCAGGAGTTCGCAAAGCCGCCCCAGGTGCCCGGTCAGTTCGCCGCGCAGGGCCAGATAACGCGCTTCAAGCAGGGTCGTGGTCACAGCGCTCCCAAGGGTTCCGGCCATGGCGTCGGCGGGCGCGTCCGGCCGCGCCCGGGACAAGCCGGGGATGGCGTTTAAGCTATCGCGGCAAAAAACAGTCCAGGCCCAGGGCTTCGATGGAGGCGTCCTTGCCGGACTTGGGTTCGTCCTTCTTGGCCGTGATCGCGCCGGCCTGGCAGACCTCTTCGGCGCGCACCAGGTCGGTGGCGGCGAGGCGGATGGAGTTGCCGTCGGTGAAGGCCCCGTCGTCGCCGGCGTAGTGCATGAGGATGAGGCTCACCGCACCGAGTTCCTTGGACTTGAGGCTCCATTTCCAGGTGCGCAGCGTGCCGAAGGCGTTGCCGCGCCACTCCTTGGGCTCGCCGTAGCGTTTCTTGAGGGCTTCCAGGATGCGGTTGAAGAACTCCAGCGAATCATCGGCGTAGTTCATCTTGATCCGCACCACCCGCCCCTTGGCCGCGCACATGCCGTAATCGACATAGCCGCTGCGAAAGCCCTTGAGGGGGGCCACGGGCATGATGCCAAGGGCCGGTCGGTGAAAGGTCTTGTTGGCTTCGGTGGGCACGAGCTTGGCCGCCTCTTCCTCGACAGTGGCCCCGAGCCGGATGCCGGCTAGGGAATCCGGGACTTCGGCGGCCAGGGCCGGCCGGCCCGCCAGCAGCAGCGTAAAGACCATGACCGCGGCCAGGGCGAACCAGGCCGGCGCGTTAACGGGTCTTGGCATCATCCGTCCTCCTCTCGGCGGTCGGGGATCAGGAAAAATTGGCCAGGGCCTCTTCCTGGGTCGGAAAGATCGGAAAGATCTCGGTGTAGCCGGAAATCTCGAAGACTTCCTTCATGTAGTCCTTGATGGAGGACAATACCAGCTTGCCCTGGACTTTCTTGAGCTGCTGCAAGGCCAGAAGCAGCACGCGGAGGCCGGTGGAGTTGATGTAGTCCACGTCGGCGAAATCCATGAGCACCTTTTTCTTGCCCTGGCCAAGAATCTCCATCACCTTGTCCTCAAGCACCTTGGAGGTGTTGCTGTCGAGCCGGCCGCCCAGCTCCAGCACCGTGACCTCGCCGCTCTCCTTCTCCACGAGTTGCATGTCGCCCCCTTTGTCGATGTCAAATGTCTTTTTCCAGCACCAGGCGGTTGAGGCCGCCCACACGTTCATAGGCCACCCGGTCCATGATGGTGCGCACGAGATGGATGCCAAGCCCGCCGATGGGCCGCTCGTCCACCGGCGCGTTCACGTCGGGAATCCGGGCCGTCAGCGGATCGAAGGGCCGGGCGTCGTCTTCCAGGAGAAAACGCAGCCGGCCGCCCTCCTCGGCCATGCCCACATGGATGCCGTGTTCCCCGTCATCGGCATAGCCATATGAGATGGTGTTGGTGAGCAGTTCGTCCAGAACCAGACGGATCTGGTAACGCAGCTTGGCGGAGAGGCCATGGGCCTCGCCGAAGGCTTCCACGGCGTCGGCCACGCGGTCCAGTTCCAGCAGGCGGTTGGCTATGCGCAAGGAAAAACCCGGCAGCATCCTGTCCCCGGCGCGCGGCGTCCCTTGTCCCGGGGCGTTTCGCGCGAATTGGCCGCGAGATGGGCCGGCAAGGCCCGTTCGACGGCATGGAAAAACGTCCGGCCGCGCCATCGGGCGCACGGCCACTGAAGGGAAGCTTCCCGTTTTTCAACGCCCTGTCAAGGCGAGCCCCTGTTGCCCCACCCTGGCCGCTTGGGCCGGCAAAGAAAAAAAATCCATTGACAGCGGACCGGGCTTTGGTTAGATGACTTCTCCTTCGTCCATGGTGGCTGTAGCTCAGTTGGTAGAGTCCCAGGTTGTGGCCCTGGTTGTCGTGGGTTCGAGCCCCATCAGTCACCCCAGCAATTTTCCTTGAAAAAGGCCCGGTTCACCGCCGGGCCTTTTTTTGTTGCGCGGCTTGTCGTTTTTTCGCAATATTCTGTCATTCTAGCGCCAGACAGACAAGACTGTCGCACGTATCTTGCCTTTCAGGCACCGTGTCCCATGTCCGGTCCGGGCACGATCCGGCCGGCGGCCCTCAACCGGCCAAGACCGGTCGGACCAATCCCCCAGCCAACGAGGCGCATCCCATGACGACAGACAACAACACCATGGCTCCGGCCACCCATTCGTCCCTGACAAGGCTCGCCTGCGTCACCGTGCTGACCGGCGTCGTGGCCGGCCTGGGCGGCATGGGCCTGGCCTTGCTGCTGCATTTCATCCAGCATGTCGGCTTTGGCTACGACATGTACCAGTGGCACGGCGCCAAGAGCTTTCTGGAGGGCGTGTCCGGCACGACCCCGGCCCGCCGGGTGGCGGCGCTTGGGGTTTGCGGCCTGGTGGCCGGTATTGGCTGGTGGATCGTCTACGGCTTTTGCCGGCCGCTCGTATCCATCCGCAAGGCCGTCTCCTCCGGGGACCACCAGATGCCGCTGACGGCCACCCTGCTCCATGCCCTGCTCCAGATCGTCACCGTGGCCCTGGGTTCGCCCCTGGGCCGCGAGGTCGCGCCGCGCGAACTGGCGGCGGTCCTGGCCGGGAAGCTGGCCCGGGCCGCCCGGCTGACGGGCGAGGAGACGCGGGTCATGGTGGCCTGCGCCGCCGGAGCGGGACTGGCCGCCGTCTACAACGTGCCGGTCGGCGGCATGCTCTTCACCTTGGAGGCGCTGTTGGGGAGCTTTCGGGTTTCTTCGCTCCTGCCGGCCATGGCGACCTCGGTCATCGCTGCCATGGTGGCCTGGATCGGGCTTGGCGACGTGTCCCAATACGTGTTGCCCCAACTCGCCATTTCCCCGTCCCTGGTGGCCTGGTCGGCGACCATGGGGCCGCTTTTCGGAGCCGCCGCCTACGGCTTTTCCAAGAGTTCCGCCCTGGCGCGGGGACATGCCCCCCGGGACGGGCGGATCGTGCCGTCCTGCCTGGTCCTGTTTACGGCCCTTGGCGGGGCGTCTATCTTTTATCCGGCGCTGCTTGGCAACGGCAAGGGGCCGCTGCAATTGAGCCTGTTTAACGACATGACCACCGGACTGGCCGCCGTGCTGTTTACGCTCAAGTTCGTGTTCATCATGGGCAGCCTGCGGGCCGGGGCCGAAGGCGGGCTGCTGACCCCCGGCATGACCCTGGGGGCCATGCTGGCCACCGTGGCCGGCAGCGTCTGGGGGCTGGCCTTTCCGGCCATCGAACCGGCCAGCCTGGCCATCATCGGCGCGGGAGCGTTCCTGGCGTCGTCCATGAACATGCCGGTGACCGCCGTGGTGCTCGTGTTCGAGTTCACCCGCTTCAGCCATGATTTCTTCTACCCCATGCTCCTGGCCGTGGCCGGCTCCTACGCCACCTACATCTGGCTGTCCCGGCGCGGGGCCGCCCGCCCCTGAATGCCGGGAAAGCCCCCGTGCCGCCAAAAAAAAGCCCCGGACCGGCCGGGGCTTTGACAGTTTCGAAGCGGGAACAGGGCGCTAGCGCAGCACCTTCTTGACCACGGCCAGGAGCTGGTCCGGGGTGAAGGGTTTGACGATCCAGCCCGTGGCTCCGGCGGACTTGCCCTCGGCCTTCTTGCCGGCCTGGGATTCCGTGGTCAGCATGACCACCGGGATGAACTTGTAGGCGGCCTGGGCCCGGATGCCCTTGATCAGCCCAATGCCGTCGAGATTGGGCATGTTGAGATCGGTGATCACCATGTCGATCGTGCCGGACATCTTGGAAAGCGCGTCCTTGCCGTCCGAGGCTTCGATGACGTCGTACCCTTCCTTTTTGAGCGTCATGGCGACCATCTGTCTGACGCTGGCCGAATCGTCCACGGTCATGATGCGTTTGGCCATCTTAATCCTCGTCGGAGAAGAAGTTTGCGAGCTTGGGCGTGTGCGAAAACCCCGACACGCGCGCGGCGGCCAGGGCCGCCGGGGAAACCGGTCCGTGGCGGCGAAGGCTCCCGCCGTTTTGCTCCAGGGTGAGGGCCGTCGCCAAGAGCAGTTGCAAAAAGGTGATGTCGGCATCCTCGACCCCGGAAACGTCGAGGGTCAGCACGGTATTGGCGGACACGGCCTCAAGCAGCGCTTGCCGCAGGCTGGCCGCATGTTCCACCGTGCATTTGCCGGCCAAGGCGTAGACGGGCTTGCCGCCTTGTTCCAATCGGGTCAGTTCCATGGGCGCTCCTCGTAAACCCGGCTACTGCGGCACTGTACGAAACGGTTCGCTGGCGTGCAAGCGGCTGTCTTCCCGGCCGCGCACGAAACGCACGAGCTGGGGCACGTCGAGGATCAGCGAGATGCTGCCGTCGCCGTTTATCGTGGTGCCGGAAATCCATTTGAGGTGGCGGTAGCAGTCGTCGAGGCTTTTGATGACGGCCTGCTGCCGGCCGATGACCTTGTCCACGCAAAAGCCGACGGTTTCGCCCTCGGCCTCGGTGATGACCACGCGTTCGTAGCCGGGCTGGTCGCCGGGCACGTCGAAGAGCCGCCGCAGGCTGACCACCGGAGCCATGGAGCCCATGCGCTCGATGGTGTCCACGGTGCGGACCTGCCCCTCCACGAAGCGTTCCTGAAAGCCACGCAGGTTGGCCAGGGGAACAATGAAGGAATCGCCGCCGACCATGACGTTGAAGCCGTCGATGATGGCCAGGGTGAGCGGCAGGCGAATGGTCACGGTGGCGCCCTGCCCCAGGACGCTCGTGAGTTCCACCGTGCCGCGCAGGGCCTCGATGTTCTTCTTGACCACATCCATGCCCACGCCCCGGCCGGACACGTCGGAAATCTTGGCCGCCGTGGAAAAGCCCGGGGCGAAGATGCAGTCGAAGAGTTCCTTTTCCGAGGGTTCGGCCTCGGGGGTGATGAGTCCGCGCTCCACGGCCTTGCGGCGCACGGCGGCCACGTCGATGCCCCGGCCGTCGTCGGCGATGACGATGACCACGTTGCCGCCGGAATGGTTGGCGGACAAAGTCACCCGGCCCTGGGGCGGCTTGCCGGCGGCCTGGCGTTCCTCGGGGCGCTCCAGGCCGTGGTCGAGGCTGTTGCGCAGCAGATGGACCAGCGGGTCCTTGATGCGGTCGATGACGGTCTTGTCGAGTTCGGTCTCGCCGCCGTGGGCCACGAACTCCACGTCCTTGCCGAGGCTTGCGGCCAGATCACGCGTCAGGCGCGTGAACTGGCTGAAGACCGAGCCGATGGGCAACATGCGAAGGCCAAGGGCCACGTCGCGCAGGCTGTCGGTGAGGCGTTCGAGATCTTCGTCCACCTCGGCCACGGCGTCGATGTCCCGGGCCTTGGCCGCCTGACGCAGGCGCGATTGCAAAATGACCAGTTCGCCGACCATGCTGACCAGGCTGTCGAGGCGGGCGGCGTCCACGCGCAGGGTGGCGGCGGAGGCAGGGGCCTTGGCCTGGGGCGCGACGCGCGTTTCCGGGGTTTTGAGCACCTGGCTGCGCTGCTTGGCGGCTTCAATGCTGGACAGTTTTTCGGCCAGGGCGGTCTCCAGCCGATTGCCGCAAATCTCCATATCCTCGTCATCGTGGCCCTTGAGCTCGGCCAGGAGCTCGTCGAGGTCGGCGGCCCGCAGGATGCCGGTATGCAGATGATGGATGCCGACTTCGGAGTCGCCTTCAACGAAGATGAACACGTCGCGCAGGCTGTCCACGGCGCAGGGCGTGGCGATGAGCATGTCGAACAGGCCGTAGACGCGCTCGGGGTCGAAATCGTCGTTGTCCAGGGCCGGTTCGGGGCCGTGGCGCAGCACGCGCATGTCGCCCAGGGTGTCGAGTTCGGCCAGAAGCCGCACCGGATCGTTGCCGGTCAGCAGCATGTCCGGGTTGGGGCGCATACGGACCCAATAGATGCTTGGCGGCCCGGCCAGGGCCTTGCAGGCGTATGTGTTTTCCTCCGAAGCCGGCTGCAGGATGGGCGGCTCGCCGTCATCGTCCGCATGGACCGGGACGGTGGCCGCGCCACCGGGCAGATAGGCGGCAAAGGAGGCCAGGAGACGGTCGGAGGCGTCACGATGGGCGTTCTGGTGCTCGCGAGAGGCTTCGAGCAGGGTCAGGATGTGATCCTTGGCGGCCAGGGTGAGGCTCAAAAGCTCCCGGCTGACAGGCAGGTCGCCGGTGCGCACCCGGTCGAGGACGGTTTCCACATCATGGGTGAAGCGGGAAATTTCCTCGAAGCCGAACATGGCTCCGCCGCCCTTGATGGTGTGCATGGCCCGGAAACAGGCGTCCACCCGGGCCGTGTCGTCGGGATTGGTTTCGAGTTCCAGCAGTCCCTGTTCGAGTTCGCCGAGCAGTTCCCGGGTTTCCTCGATATAGAGGGCAATGGACGGATCAACGTCTGACATGGCGGTCCTCTCTGGCGCTGCGTCTTCCTCGGGGCTGGCGGGAACATCCGAGGCAACCGTGTCCGGACCGGTCGAGAAAGGCTTGCAACGCCCTCGCTGCGACCGGGCGGCTATGACGGCCCGGCCAGTTTCCCGGGCGGGCAGCCGTCAGGCTGTCTAGCGGAAAAAGTCCTCGTCGGAGCCGGCCGCCGCCGGCTGGACGGGCGGCGGGGCGTCGTCGCCCAGCACCCGGGACAGATCGTGTATCTCGTCACTGGAAAAGACCTTGTCCACGTCGAGAACAAGCAAAAACCGCTCGCCATGCTTGCCGATGCCCCGGATGAAGTCGGCCCGGACGGCCGCGCCCATGCGGGGCGGCGGATCAATGCGGTCGGTTTCCAGTTCGAGCACTTCCTTGACCGAGTCCGCCAGAGCGCCCATGACGGACAAGGCATCGTCTTTTTTGATTTCCACGATGACGATGCGGGTGTTGAGCGTGCGCTCCACCTGGCCCAGGCCGAATTTCATGCGCAGATCGACCACGGGCACGGCGCTGCCGCGCACGTTGACCACGCCGCGCATGTATTCCGGCGTCTGGGGAATGCGGGTGATGTCCGTGTAGTCAAGGATTTCCCTGACGGAAAAGATGTCGATGGCGAAAAGCTCGTTGCCAAGGGTCAGCGTCAAAAAACGCTGGCTGCCGTACTGGGCGTCCTGGGCCATGGGATGCTCCCTTGTATCGCGGCTTCGTGGGCGTGGTGCGGGACAATTATGTCCACTACCACCCAGGCTACGCATAATTTGGCAGAATGACAACGCCTTTCTCGGTTTTTCCGGGCCGGCAAAACGGCTTTGCGGCAACGCGTTCCCTGCAGCAAACAGGGACGGGGCTGTTTGCGGCACTCCACTTTTCCGTTTTTTTCCTTTACAGTAACGGAAAAGGGAGAGGACGCCATGCCGCCGAAAAACGCCACCGCCGCCGCCGTAGGCAAGACCCTGGCAGATCGCCGCGAACAGGCCCGTGAAGCCGCCCTCAAGGAATTGCGGGCGCTGCGCGGCGACCTGAACACCCTTGAGGCCGTGCTCACCGGCAAACGCAAGAAATCCGATTTTTCCCCCTTCGACGTGGTGCATGGCGCTTTCGAGATCTTCCGCCACGCCGCCTCGGTCTTCGAGGCCGAGGACATGCTGGCCGCCTGCGCCCGGGAACTCGAAGCGGCCAAGGCCCAGGACTATCTCCAGCGCCACGGGGCCAACGACCTGGTCAAGCCGGCCGGCTGGCACTGGATATCCCCACGCGGCGAAATGCATTTTCTCGGCAAATCCGACGACGCCGACAAGGCCGCGGCCAAGCTGGCCGAGCTGCTCCAGGCCGGCCGCCGGCCCAAGCGCAAGGACAAGGCCGACGCCGAGTCCGAGCCCGCCGCCCCGGCCCCGGCCCAGACCGAAGCATGATGGGCATTTTCGGCGACGACGCCATGGCCTGGCCGCGACGGTTTGTGGCGGCCCTGCTGGTGGTCCTGGCCCTGGCCGGCTGCTCCGAGGAGCCGGCCGGCGAGGTCGAGCGCGGCCCGGCCGGCAAGACCCCGGTAGTGCGTCCCGAGGACGTCCACGGCAGCGGCCGGGCAGCCGCCGTGCTGGCCCCGGACTACCGCCAGGACATGAAGCCGGGCGTCACCGACCCGCCCGCGGCGGCCAAGGCC
>JAEZMB010000211.1 GCA_023435825.1 Pseudomonadota bacterium
GCCCAGGTTCTTCCTGGGCCGGCGGCGCGTTATCGTCTACGAATTTCACGGCTTGTTGATGCGAAACACCATGGCGTACAGAGCCGGCGTGAACAGCAGCGTCAGCACCGTCGCCACGAAGAGCCCGCCCATGATGGCCACGGCCATGGGACCCCAGAAGATGTTGCGCGACAAGGGAATCATGGCCAGGATCGCGGCCAGGGCCGTCAGCACCACCGGGCGCGTGCGGCGGATGGTCGCGTCTATAACGGCTTCCCAGGCCTCCATTCCTTCCACGATGTCCTTGCCGATCTGATCCACCAAAATGACGGTGTTGCGCATGATCATGCCGGCCAGGGCCAAGACCCCGAGCATGGCCACGAAGCCGAAGGGCTGGTCAAAGAGCAGCAAGGCGCCGGCCGCGCCGATCAAGCCCAAGGGGGCCGTGGTCAGCACCAGAAACAGGCTCGGGAAGCTTTGCACCTGGAACATCAGCAAAACCAGCATGACTCCGGCGGCCACGGGCAGCAATTTGGCTATGGACGCGTTGGCCTTGCCGCTTTCCTCGTAAGCCCCGCCGATCTCGATGCGGTAGCCCGGCGGCAGCGCGTCCTCGATGGACTTGAGCTTGGGCGCGATCTCCATGGTGACGTCCGGGGCCTGCACGCCCTGCACGACTTCCGCCCTGGCCGTGATCGTCAAATCCCGGTTTTGCCGCCAGAGAATGGGCTCTTCGTAGACGTATTCCAGCCGCGCCGCCTGGGACAGGGGAATGATCTTGCCGTTGCGGATGCTGACGGTCAGATCGGCCAGGACTTCCGGCCTCAACCGTTCCTCGGGAACGGCCCGGGCCACGACGTTGACCAGTTCGATGCCGTCGCGGACCTGGGTGATGGTGACGCCGGAAAGCAGCGCCTGCAGGGACTCGGCAATGTCCTGGGGGGTCAGCCCCAAGGCCCTGGCCCGGTCCTGGTCCACCACCAGCCGGATGGCCCGGGCCTGCTCGTTCCAATCGAGATTGACGTCGGCGGTGTGGGGATTGGCGCGCATGACATCGCGCACCTGATAGGCGATTTCCCGCACCCGCCTGGCGTCGGGGCCGATGACCCTAAACTGCACGGGATAGCCCACCGGCGGCCCTAGAAAGAGCGTGGTCACGCGCACCCTGGCCTCGGGCAGTCCGCCCCCGGCGGCAAAGGCCTCGATGCGGGCCTTGACGCGGTCGCGGGAGGCGGCGTCGTCCGTATTGAGCACGATGATGCCATAGCTCACGTCCGGGAGTTCCGGGGCCATGGGCAAGAACCACCGGGGCGCGCCTGAGCCGATGTAGCTGGTGTAGGTCTTGACCTCCTGGTCCGCCTTACAAACACGCTCCATGGCCTCCACGGCCTTGGCCGTGGTCTTGAACGCGGAGCCGGCCGGCAGCCGCACTTCGACCAACAGCTCGGGCCGGGAAGAGGAGGGGAAGAACTGGCGCGACACGAAGGAGAAGGCGACGATGGAGGCGGCAAAGAGCAGGGAGGTGAGGCACACGACCGTCTTGCGGTGGTCGACGCACCAGGCCACGAGACGGCGCAGCCAAAGATAGATGGGCGTGCGATAAATGGCCTTCGGATCGTCATGGCCATGGCGGTGGAAATCCGGCAGCAGCTTGAGGCCCAGATAGGGCGTGAACACCACGGCCACCAGCCAGGAAGCGACCAGGGCGATGGCCACCACCCAGAAGATGCCGCCGGCGTATTCGCCGGAAGAGGACTTGGCGAAGCCCACGGGCAGGAAACCGGCCGCCGTGACCAGGGTGCCGGTGAGCATGGGAAAGGCCGTGGCCGTCCAGGCATAGGTGGCGGCCTTGACCCGGTCATAGCCCTGCTCCATTTTGACCACCATCATTTCCACGGAAATGATGGCGTCGTCGACCAGAAGCCCCAGGGCGATGATGAGCGCGCCAAGCGAGATGCGCTCCAGGCTCATGCCCAGGGCGCTCATGACGGTCATGACCATGGCCAGCACCAGCGGCACGGCCAGGGCCACGACGATGCCCGTGCGCCAGCCCAGGGACAGGAAACTCACGGCCAGCACGATGACCAGCGCTTCGATGAAGGAGCGCAGGAACTCGTCAACGGATTCTTCCACGACCTGCGGCTGGTCGGCCACCCGGCTGATCTCGAAGCCCAGGGGCAGGTCCGCCCGAATGTTCGCCATGGCGGCGTTCAGTTCGCGCCCCAGTTCCAGGATGTTGCCGCCCTTGGCCATGACCACGCCCAGGGCGATGGCCGGCTGGCCTTCATGGCGGGCGACAAAGGTCGGCGGGTCCTGGGGGCCTCGGTGGAAGCTGGCGATGTCGCCTAGGCGAAACACCTTGCCGTCGCTGGCCACCGGCACCTCGGCCAGGGCGTCGACGCCCTTGAGCGCCCCGTCTACGCGCAGATGCACGGCGTCGGCGGCCGTTTCCAGGGTGCCGGCCGGGGTCACCTCGTTTTGCTTGGCGATGGAGTCGAAGACGGCCTGGGGCGCGATGCCCAGCGTCGCCAGCTTGGCGTTGTTGATCTCCACGAAGATGCATTCGGTCTGTTCGCCGTAAAACCGCACCTTGGTCACCGACGGCACGCGCAGCAGGGCTTGGCGGATGGCTTCGGCCTCGTCCTTGAGCTGGCGCATGGTGAAGTCCGGGCCGGTCAGGACATAGAGCACCGAATCCACGTCGCCGAACTCGTCGTTGAAAAAGGGGCCCTGTACGCCGGCGGGCAGATTGCCCCGGATGTCCCCCACCCGTTTGCGGACCTGATACCAGCATTCCCGCACCTCGGCCGTGGGGGTGGATTCCCGGATCTCCAGCTTCATGACCACGGCGCCTGGCCGCGAATAGGTGTGCACCTTGTCGAAGTAGGGGACTTCCTGCAGCTTTTTTTCGATGGGATCAGCCACCAGACGCTGCATCTCGTCGGCCGTGGCCCCGGGCCAGGCCGCGCCGATGATCATTTGCTTGATGGTGAAATCCGGGTCCTCGGCCCGGCCGAGATGGAAATACGACCAGGTTCCGGCCAGGGAGACCAGGATGATGAGGAACAGGGTCAGCGGACGGTGGGTGACGGCCCACTCGGACAGGTTGAGGCCTTTCATTGGACGTCCTGCGCTCCCGCGCCGGCCAGGCGGACGGTCAGTCCTTTGTCGAGCTTTTGGACGCCGGTGGTGACGATGGCGTCGCCGGTGGCGAGCTGGTCGCTACGCACATAGGCCTCGCCTTCGGTGTAGTGGTCCACCGTGACCGGAACGAAGGTCAGTTGTCCGGTTTGGACATCGACGTGCCAGACGCCCGGGCCGCTGCCCTGGTTGAGCAGGGCGCTGGCCGGGATGCGGGCGGTGGGGGCGGCGGCGGCCTCGGAGAGGTGCAGCGTGGCCGTCATGCCCAGGCGCACGGCGGCGTCGGCGTCGGGCAGGGAGTAGCGCACGGCATAGGTCCGGGTGGCCGGGTCGGCCGACGGGGACGTTTCGCGCAGCACGGCCCGGAAGCGGGCGTCATGGTTGGCCCACAGGGAGATTTCCGCCTGGGTGTCCTTGATGTCCTGCAGCCGGCGTTCGGGGATGTCGACCAACACTTCCAGCGCGCCCTTGCGGGCCACGGTGACCACGCTTTGGCCCTGGGGCACGACCTGGCCGGCCTCGGCGCTGGTCTTGGTGACCACGCCGTCGGTGCTGGCCACGAGCCGGGCATAGCCCAGCTGGCTGAGTGCCAGCTTGAGGGCGCTCTCGGCACGCTCCACCCGCGACCGGGCCTCGTCGGCGGCCAGATGCTTGAGATCGTATTCGGACTGGCTGACCACATGCTTGGACAACAGCGTGGCATAGCGCTTGTCGTCGCTGGCGGTCTGGTCCTTGTTGGACAGGGCCGCCCGCAGTTCGGCCTGGGCGCTCTCCACCGAGAGGCGCAGGTCCTTTTCGTCCAAGATCGCCAGCACTTGGCCTTCCCGGACATGGTCGCCCACGTCCACCAGCCGTTTTTCGATGCGCCCGCCGACCCGGAAGGATTCCTGCACTTCGTGGCGGGCAACGACCACCCCGGGGTAGGTGCGCCGGGCCGTGGCCGTGTCCAGGGTGATGCGCATGGTGTTGACCACGGGCTTAAACGGGGGACTTGGCGCGGCTTCGTGGCAACCGGCAAGGCCCAGACACAGGGCCGCCAGGAAAAGCAGCGCCCGGCACTGCCGTGTGACGTGTTTCGTCAAAGCGAAGGGGTGTTTCATGGACATGATAAAAACCATCCTGATGGCGGGTTGCCGGCGAAAACCTTTTTTTCGCCCGAGCAGAGGCCGTGCAAGAGCAGATCAAGGAGCTGGTCAAGATCGGCGTCGAGGCGATCTTGTTCGTTGTCGTTATCCTCGTCGTTGATCTCGTGTTCGAGCAGCGAGGGATAGATGAAGACCGCCAGGGAGCCATGCAGGGCCTTGGCCATGGTGTTGCTGTGGACGCGCCGGAATTCGCCCGACGACATGCCCTGCTCGATGATGATTTTGAATAGATCCTTGATGCGGTCGCTGTGGCCCTGGATGACGGACCAATGCTCGTCCATGGCCACGGCCACCATGTCGTACAACCGCTTTTCCTTGATGATGCTGTTTTTGACCGTGCGGTGATATTCCTTGATGAAGCGCTTCAGGCGTTCGGTGGACGTGCCGTCCTGCACCAAGGATTCCCAGCATTGCGCTTCGATCTGATGCACCAGCCGGTCGCAGATGGCCTCGTTGATGGCTGCCTTGGAGGGAAAATAGCGATAGATGTTCGCCTGGCTCATGCCCAGCGCCTTGGCGATGTCGGTGACGGTGGTCTTGGCGTAGCCGACCTGGCGAAAGAGATTTTCGGCGGTCTCGATGATTTGCAGCTTGATGGCCGCCGCATCGGAGGCGGTGGTTTTTTTTCGGCCCATAAAGTTGTCCTTGGTTTGCAGAGGCTTGGGGGTAGAGTGGGGGGGGCGG
>JAEZMB010000248.1 GCA_023435825.1 Pseudomonadota bacterium
GCCCCGGCCGGTTCAAGCGGCGGCCGGGGCGCGAAGGGTTCTGCGTGGGACGGGCGGCGGTTAGTTGAGCGGCACGAAGCCGGCTTCCTTGACGAGCTTCTGGCCTTCGGCGCCGAGCAGGAAGTCGACCAGGCCCTTGACCGCGCCGGCGGGTTCGCCGTTGGTGTAGAGGTAGAGGTCGCGGGAGATGGGGAACTTCTTGGACTTGGCGTTCTCGGCCGTGGGCTCGACGCCGTTGACCTTGAGGCCCTTGGTGGAGGCGTCGAGGTAGCCGATGCCGACGTAGCCCAGGGCGTTCTTGTTCTTGCTCACGGCCTGGACCACCGCGCCGCTGGAAGCCTGCATCAGCGCGCCGGGGAACACGCGCTCCTTCTTCATGACCAGGCCTTCCCAGGTCTCGTAGGTGCCCGAAGAGGTGTCGCGGGAAATGACGACCACCGGACCTTCGCCGCCCAGGTCCTTCCAGGAGGTGATCTTGCCCATGTAGAGGTCCTTGAGCTGGTCGGTGGTGATCTCGGTCAGCTTGTTGGCCGGGTTGACCACGGGCACGATGGCGTCGATGGCGCACACGATCTGCTTGGGCGCGATGTTCTTGGACTTGGCCAGGTCGATTTCCTTGGCTTCCATGGCGCGCGAGGCCATGGCCACGTCGGTGGCGCCGTCGATGAGCGCCTTGATGCCGTTGCCCGAGCCGCCGCCGGAAACCGAAATCTTCACGTCGGGATGGGCCTTCATGTAGGCCTCGACGACTTTCTGCATGATGGGCAGGACGGTGGTGGAGCCGTCGACCTTGATGGTGGTGTCGGCCAGAGCGGCAGAGGCCATCATCAGAAACGCGGCCACGATGCCAATAAGCTTTTTCATGAGAATCCTCCGTATAAAAGTGATGGTCGCGCAAGGTTGGCGCGAATTGCCCCAGGTGACGAGGGGAAGGTAGGAAGGCTCCGTTACGGTCCGGTGACGCGGGGGACAAGAACGCGTGACGTCGGGTCAGCCGTCCGTTTCCGCGCCATTTCCGGCATACGCCTCGGGCGGATTTGTGACAACGGTCGGGATGGACCGGGCTTGGCCTGCCCGCCTTGACCCGAGGCGGCCGGCGGTCTATCCATGGGATCAAGACGCCGTGCGCGTCACAAAACTTCAGCCGGAGCCGCCATGACGCCGCCGTTTATCTTGTCGCCCTCGCTTCTTTCCTCGGACTTCGCCCGGCTGGCCGACGAACTGGCCGCCCTGGAAGCGGCCGGGCTGTCCTGGGTCCACCTCGACGTCATGGACGGGCTTTTTGTGCCCAACATCACGTTCGGGCCGCCGCTTATCGCCGCCATGCGCAAGACGAGCCGGCTGTATTTCGACACCCATCTCATGATCGAGCGGCCCGAGCGCTACCTGGCCGAATTCCGGGCGGCCGGCTCGGACCTCATCTGCGTCCACGCCGAGGCCACCGTCCACCTGGAACGCGCCGTGGCCGAGATCGCCCGCCTGGGCGCGGCTCCGGCCGTGGCGCTCAATCCGGCCACGCCGCTTTCGGCCGTGGAGTGGCTGCTGCCCCAGCTGGACATGGTGCTCATCATGACCGTCAACCCGGGCTTTGGCGGCCAGTCCTTCATCCCCTTCTGCCTGGACAAGATCCGGGCCCTGAGCGCCATGCGCCGGGAGCGGGGACTGACGTTCCGCATCCAGGTCGACGGCGGCGTGACCCCGGACAACACGGCCGCCCTGCTGGCCGCCGGAGCCGACGTCCTGGTTTCGGGTTCGGCCTTTTTCGGACACCCTCCCTACAAGGAACGCCTCGATGTCTTTCACGCGGCGGCCGCCTCCAAACCGGCCTAGCCGCCCCAACCGCCGCCGGGCCGCCGCACCGCCCGCCGCACGCCCATGCCGGGCCGGACAAAGCGCCGCGCCCGACAAACGGCTGGGCCGGCTCACGTCCATCATCGCCGCCCTGGACCAGGCCATCGCCTTTATCGCGCCCTCGGGCGTCATCGCCGAAATAAACAACCGCTACCTGGCCTGGCTCGGGCGCTCCCGGGCCGACGTGCTGGGCGCGCACCTCGAAGTCCTCGCCCTGGACACCGAGGACTACCAGGCCGCCGCCTTTCTCGACCTCTTCCGCCGGGGGGTGGCCCACACGCCGGTCTCCTTCGAAAGCCGGATCGGGGAACGCGACGTCACGGTCAAGCTCCAGCCCGTCATCGAGGACGGCGCGTTCTCCGGACTGATCGTCTCGCTTATCGACGTCACCCCGCTGGTCGAGGCGCGTCTTGGCGTGGAGCGCGAGAAACGCTTCCTGGAACAGGTCATCACCATCGCCGGCGCGGCCATCTGCATCGTCAACCGCGACGACGTGGTGGTGACGATCAACGACGAATTCACGGCCATCACCGGCTACACCCGGGACCAGGCCCTGGGCCGGCCCCGGGCCCAACTGCTGCGGGAATCGCCGATCTCCCCCTGCCCGGCCGCCCCGGGCGACGCCGCGGTGCAAAAACGCCAATCCACCATCGCCGCCCGGGGCGGCAAACGCCTCACCATCCTCAAAAACGCCGCCCCCATCCTGGACGCCGACGGCCAGATCACCGGCGGCATCGAATCCTTCGTGGACGTCTCCGATCTCATCCGGGCCCAGGTCCAAGCCGAGGAAGCCAGCCGCATGAAATCGGCCTTCCTGGCCAACATGAGCCACGAAATCCGCACGCCGCTCAATGCCATCATGGGCCTGTCCCAACTGCTGCTGCGGGCCAACCTTCCCCCGCAACAGCGGGAATGCGTCGAAACCATGCGGGCCGCCGGCGAGGGACTGCTCGTCATCTTAAACGACATCCTGGACTTTTCCCGCATCGAGATGGGCCGCCTGGAAATCCGGCCCGCGCCCATGGACATCGACCGGCTGCTGGAAGAGGTCCGCCGGGTCATGGCCCAGTCCGCCGAACAGCAGGGACTGCCCCTGACCATCGAACGCGACCCGACCCTGCCCCGGGTGTTTCTGTGCGACCCGGTGCGCCTGAAGCAGATTCTGCTCAACCTGCTGTCCAACGCCATCAAGTTCACGCCCAGCGGCCGGGTGATCCTGTCGGCCAAGCGCGCCCCGTCCAGCCTGGGCGACGAGGGTCCCACGCGGGTCACCTTCGCCGTGCGCGACACCGGCCCCGGCATCACCCCGGAGGTTCGGGAACGCATCTTCGAGCCCTTTGTCCAGACCGAGGACGCCATGACCCGCAATCCCGGCGGCACGGGCCTGGGGCTGTCCATCTCCAACCGGCTGGTGGGCCTGCTCGGCGGCTCGGGCCTGGAACTGGACACCAGCCCCGGGCGCGGCAGCGTCTTCGCCTTCACCCTGCCCCTGCCCGAACCCCTGGCCGCCCATCCCCGCCACGACCTGCCCCTGCCCCCGGCCGCCGACTTCGGCGGACTGCGCGCCCTGGTGGCCGAGGACAACCCGTACAACCGCTTTTTGCTGCAAAAAATCCTGCAAAAGCTCGGCGTGGGGCAAGCCGACTTCGCCAGCGACGGCCAGGAGGCCGTGCGCCTGGTCCTGGCCGCCCGGGATGCCGACGCGCCCTACCACGTCATCTTCATGGACGTGCGGATGCCCATCCTCGACGGTCTGGAAGCCGCCCGCAGCCTGCGGGGGTACGGCGTGACCACGCCCATCGTCGCCCTGACCGCCCAGGCCGCCGAAGACGACGACGTCCAGTGCCACCAGGCCGGCATGAACGCCTATTTCTCCAAACCCTACCGCATCAACGACATCGAAGCCATTCTGGCCGAAATCGCCGCCAACCGGACGGAGCCATGACGCTCACGCCCAGGGAGCTTGCCCTGGCCTTTCTGCTGGGCGAACACGGGCTGTACCCGGCCGAGGCCGAGGAAGCCCTGGCCGTGGCCGCTCCGGTTCTGGCCGAAGCCCTGGCCCGGCTGGCCCGCACGGCGGACGACCAAAACGCCCGGGCCTGCGCCGACGCCGCCCATGGGCTTAAAGGCAATCTCCTGAACCTCGGCCTGGCCGAACTGGCCCAAACCGCCGAGCAGGCCTGCGCCGCCGCCCGCCAAGGCGACCTCGGCCCGGCCAGGGACGCCGCCATGACCCTGGGCCAGACGCTTTCCACGCTGCTGCCCGGCTGACCCGGCCGCGTTTTTCCCGCCCGGCGGTCTAGGCAGCCCGGCCCGGCCGTGCTACCTGTCGCGTCCATGAACACGACCCATGAAGCCGCCGCCGGCCCCATTTTCGTCGCCGGCCACCGGGGCCTTGTCGGCTCCGCCATCGCCAAGGTTCTCGCCGCCAAGGGCCACGACGTCATCACCCGCACCCATCGGGAACTGGACCTGACCAGCCAGGCCGAGGTCAGCGCCTTTTTCACGGCCGCCAAACCGGCCGCCGTGTTCCTGGCCGCGGCCAAGGTCGGCGGCATCCACGCCAACAGCGCCTATCCGGCCGAGTTCATCCGCGACAACCTGCTGATCCAGACCAACGTCATTGACGCGGCCTATAAAAGCGGCGTGCAAAAGCTCGTGTTCCTGGGGTCCTCCTGCATCTACCCCAAGCTCGCCCCGCAACCCATGCCGGAATCGGCGCTTTTGACCGGCCCCCTGGAAGAAACCAACCAGTGGTACGCCATCGCCAAGATCGCCGGCATCAAGATGTGCCAGGCCTACCGCCGCCAGTACGGCTTCAACGCCATAAGCCTCATGCCGACCAATCTTTACGGCCCGGGCGACAACTTCACGCCGGTCAATTCCCACGTCATCCCGGCGCTCATGCGCCGCTTCCACGAAGCCAAAACGCGCGGCGACGCGGCGGTCACGGTCTGGGGCACGGGCAAGGCGCTGCGGGAATTTCTCCACGTACGCGACATGGCCGACGCGTCCGTGGCCTGTTTCGAGCGCTACGACGACGAGGAGATCATCAACATCGGCACCGGCCAGGAAATCGCCATCGCCGATCTGGCCCGGCTCATGGCCAAGGTCACCGGTTTTGCCGGGGAGATCGTTTTCGACCCGTCCCGCCCCGACGGCACGCCCCGCAAGCTCGTGGACATCAGCCGCCTCAAGGCCCTGGGCTGGACCCCGACCATCAGCCTGGAAGCCGGGCTGGCCGAAACCTACCAGTGGTTCCTCGACAACATCGACTCCGCCCGGCTAGCCTAAAAAATCCGTCTTCTCCCCATGCGAAAAGGGCTGTTTTGGGCGCGAGGCTTTGCT
>JAEZMB010000259.1 GCA_023435825.1 Pseudomonadota bacterium
CGCCATTGCCCTTGAGGCTGGCCAGACGCGTGATGGCGGCGGTCAGCGTGGTCTTGCCGTGGTCGATGTGACCGATGGTGCCGATATTGACGTGCGGCTTGTTGCGTTCAAATTTCGCCTTGCCCATAGGATCCCCCTGGAGCTTCCGCGCTTGCGGGTCTTCGTTGTAGTGCGTCCTCGCCCGAAACGCCGCGGGCGTTATTTCTTCTTCATTATCTCTTCAGCCAGACTGGCCGGAACACGCTCGTAGTGGTCGAAGATCATGGTGAACGTGGCGCGGCCCTGGGACTTGGAGCGCAAGTCCGTGGCGTAGCCGAACATGGAGGACAGGGGGACGTGGGCCGTGATGACCTGGGCGCCCGCCCGAGCTTCCATGCGGGCGATGCGGCCGCGACGGCCGTTGAGGTCGCCCATGATGTCGCCCATGTATTCGTCCGGAGTGACCACTTCGACGGCCATGATCGGCTCAAGCAGGACGGGCGAAGCCTTCTGCACGGCTTCCTTGAAGCACTGGGAACCGCAGATGAAAAACGCCTGCTCCGAAGAGTCCACTTCGTGGTAGGAACCAAAGACCAGCTTGACGCGGATGTCGACCAGCGGGAAGCCGGCCATGACGCCGCCCTTCATGGCATTCTGGATGCCTTTGTCGACAGCCGGAATGTATTCCTTGGGGATGATGCCGCCGGTGATGTCGTTGATGAATTCGTAGCCGCCGTCTTCCTTGGGCTCGATTTCGAGAACGACATGGCCGTACTGGCCGCGACCACCGGTCTGCTTGACGTAACGCAGATCGTTCTTGATCGCCTTGGTGATGGTCTCACGGTAGGCGACCTGGGGCTGGCCGACGTTGGCGTTGACGCCGAACTCGCGCATGAGGCGGTCGACGATGATTTCCAAGTGCAGCTCGCCCATGCCGGCGATCAGGGTCTGGCCGGATTCCTCGTCGGACTTGACGCGGAACGACGGATCTTCCTTGGTCAGCTTGCCCAGGGCCTGGGACAGCGCATCGCGATCGGCCTTGGTCTTGGGCTCGATGGCCACTTCGATGACCGGCTCGGGGATGTCCAGGGACTCCAGGGCGACCGGGCGGTTTTCCGCGCACAGGGTGTCGCCGGTGGAGGTGATCTTCATGCCGACAGCGGCCACGATGTCGCCGGCTTCGGCTTCTTTTATCTCTTCACGCTTGTTGGCGTGCATCTTGAGCAGTCGTCCGACGCGTTCCTTCTTGCCGGTGTTGGCATTGAGGACGGTCATGCCGGATTCGATCTTGCCCGAGTACAGGCGCAGGAAGGTCAAGTGGCCGATGAACGGGTCGCTCATGAGCTTAAACGCCAGAGCGGCCAGGGGCTGCTTGGGGTCGCACGGACACTCGATGGCCTTCTCGGCGTCATCGGGGTCGTGGCCGACCATGGCCGGGATGTCCACCGGAGACGGCAGATAATCCACCACGGCGTCAAGCAGGGGCTGCACGCCCTTGTTCTTGAAGGCCGAACCGCACAGCACCGGGCAGATGGCCAGGCCGATGGTGGCCTTGCGCACGCCGGCGATGAGTTCCTCGGGGGTGAGTTCTTCGCCCGCGAGGTACTTCTCCATGAGGGTTTCGTCCTCTTCGGCGATGGCTTCCAGCATCTGCTGACGCCATTCGTCGTAGAGGTCCCGCATGTCGTCCGGGATGTCCTTGGTGATGTACTCTTTGCCCATGGTGGCGTCGTCGAAGATCAGGGCCTTGCCCTGGATCATGTCCACCACGCCGGTGAAGTTGTCTTCGGACCCGATGGGCAGCTGGAGCGGCACGGGCTTGGCGCCCAGGCGGTCCCGGATCATGTCCACGCAGCGGAAGAAGTTCGCGCCGGTGCGATCCATCTTGTTGACGAAGCTCATGCGGGGAACGCGATACCGCTCGGCCTGCCGCCAGACCGTCTCGGTCTGGGGCTCGACGCCGGCAACGGCGTCGAACACGGCCACGGCGCCGTCGAGGACGCGCAAGGAACGCTCGACTTCAATGGTGAAGTCCACGTGGCCGGGCGTGTCGATGATGTTGATGCGGTGATCGCGCCAGTAACAGGTCGTAGCAGCGGAGGTGATGGTAATGCCCCGCTCCTGTTCCTGCACCATCCAGTCCATGGTGGCCTGGCCGTCATGCACTTCGCCAATCTTGTGCGACACACCGGTGTAAAACAGAATACGCTCGGTGGTGGTCGTCTTGCCGGCGTCAATATGGGCCATGATGCCGATATTGCGCTGCCGCTCTATGGGTACGGTCCGAGACACGTCATTATCCTTTAGCGACTACCACCGGTAATGGGCAAACGCCTTGTTCGCGTCAGCCATACGGTGCGTATCCTCTTTCTTTTTCACGGCGCCGCCGCGATTGTGATAGGCGTCCAGAAGCTCGCCCGACAATTTTTCCGCCATGCCCTTTTCGCCGCGGGCCCGGGCCTGATTGATCAGCCACCGCAGGGCCAGGGTGACCTGGCGTTCGGGGCGCACTTCCATGGGAACCTGGTAGGTGGCGCCGCCGACCCGGCGGGGTTTGACTTCCATGTGGGGCTTGACGTTGCCGATGGCCTTCTCGAAAGCCTTCAGCGGATCTTCGCCCGACTTTTCGGCCAGGACGTCAACGGCCTTGTAGAAGAGGTTTTCAGCCACACCCTTCTTGCCGTCGTGCATGAGCCGGTTGATGAACTTCGTCATCAGATGGCTGCCGAACTTCGGATCGGGCAGCACCGAGCGCTTGGAAACTGGACCTTTACGCGGCATACGCGTCTCCTTGAACCGAAATTACTTGGGCCGCTTGGCGCCGTACTTGGAACGGCTCTGGCGGCGGTCAGACACACCCGACGTATCGAGCGTGCCGCGGATGATATGATACCGGACACCGGGAAGGTCTTTGACGCGGCCGCCCCGGATCATCACCACCGAGTGCTCCTGCAGGTTGTGGCCTTCGCCCGGGATGTAAGAGGTCACCTCGATGCCGTTGGTCAGGCGCACGCGGGCGACCTTGCGCAAGGCCGAGTTGGGCTTTTTGGGCGTGGTGGTGTACACGCGGGTGCACACGCCCCGGCGCTGCGGGCAGGCCTGGAGGGCCGGCGTCTTGCGCCGCTTGGACACTTTGGCCCGTTCCTTGCGGATGAGCTGGTTGATCGTGGGCATAGCCGTCTCCGTTCAAAAAAATCGTAGTGTATGGCAAAGACAGAGGCCTATAGACCCACGGACGCAACATGTCAAGCGCCCCTGGGACCGGCCTCGGAAAAAACTGGCCCTCCCACCCGGTGCGGGCGGGAGGGCCTTACCCTCTACTCTAGATCAAAACGTTTGTCAGCCTAAAAAGTGATCCGGATGCCACCGTGACCACCCCAGGCGTCCAGGCCCTGGTTGGTGAAGCCGATGCGCTGATAGCGGCCGGCCAGCTCGAAGGCCACATTCTGGGTCAGATTGACCGAGAAGCCGATGTCGACCGGCAGGGTCAGGTTGGAGTACTGGCCGTGGGAACCGTTCTCCCAGTAGGGGATGCGTTCGCTGGAGAACAGGCCGCCAAGACCGGTGCCGATGAAGAAGGCCGCCTTGTCGGTGTGGATCGGGTAGTAGCGGATCAGCGCATTGGCGCCAAACGCCCAGGGGTTGTTCGAGTAGCCGTTGTCGCTGGCAACGGTGTAGATGAAGTTGGTCACCGGGCCGCGACGGTCGATCTGGCGCACGTCGAACGAGTAGGCCAGGGCTTCCACGCCGATGGACAGGCCGTCCATGACGAAATAGCCGCCGCTCAGGCCAAAGGTGAGGATGGAATTGACGGCCTTCTGGCCGGTTCCGTAGACGCCGAACTCAGGCGTCACGTGGAACGTGCCGGCTTCGCCGACAGCATGGGACTTCCCCGGCAGGGCAGCGAACCCGATGCACAGGGCCAGCAGCAGGACCCAAATCTTCTTCATTTGCGCGTTCATGGCCTTCCTCCTTGCAAACACGTCTGTTGTCCAAAACAATCCGATGGCGAAAACGACCTGATCGCATCCGGAGCGCTCCGGCTCCGTGGTCGATGGATACGTCGTTTCTCGAACAACATAATAACGCCTTCGGGCCTTGACCAGGGGCGGAGCAGCGTTTTCTCCCCCGAACGCCCTCCCCGCCCGGAACGACCTTTAAGCCACTTAGCAAAGCGTTTCGCGAAGAGCAAGACTTCCCAGCAGGATCGGCTCGGAATTTCCCACCGCTCCGCTTGCCCTGCCCCCCGGCCCTGGGCTAAAGATCATGCATGTAGCAACCGTCAAGGAGGCCGCCATGGACGACAAGGACCGTTTCGGGGTCAGCCTGGAGGAACAGCTGGCCGCCTACAAGGCCAAGATCGAGACCGCCCGGGCCGAGGCCAAGGACAAGGGGCAGGATTTCTTCGACCGCTGGTCGGGCGATCTCGAAGCGATGCTGGAGAAATATGACAAGGCCCGCTACAAGCTGACCCTGCTGCGCAAGGGTGGCGGCGATGCCGTGGCCGAGCTGCGCCACGGCATGGAGCAAGCCCTGGGGGAACTCAAGGCCGCTTTTGCCAAGGCCAAGGATAAATTCTAGTTCGCATCCTTAAATACCGATTGTTTTTCAAGGGACGCGATACGAGCCGGGCCGGCTATGGTCCGGGCCAAGCCCCGACCAGCCGGCCGGCTTCCCAGACGAGCACCAGGCCCCAGAACAGGATGGCGATGCCGGCGGCGGCCGCCGCCATGTCCTTGATGGCCTTGATGCGCCGGTCTTCCTGGCTGACCAGGAAATCGCACACCCCTTCCACGGCGGAATTGAGCAGCTCGGCCGCCAGCATCTGGCCCGTGGCCACCAGCATGAGCAGAAAATCCCGCCAATGGCCGGTAGCCCCGAAAACGGCCAGCACCAGCGCCGAGACCACCACCTTCCAGGCCACGCTGCCGTCGTAGAGCACGGCGAAACGCAGCCCGGAGAGCACCACCATGACCTTGCGCACCGGATGCCAGCCCGGTTCGCCGGTTCCCAGAAACTTGTTGCGCATCGCCGCTCCTTCACGCCTGCCCGACACCGGGCCACGGCCCTCTCCCCTGCTACCCGAGCCACGCCGTTCCGGCAAGTCGAGGCGGCTTCTCCCCGCTCACCCCAGCCCTTGCCGGCGCAGGGCCTTGCCCCCTGCCCTGAACCCTGGCTGACGCGGCCCGGCTACGCGCCTCCACAGGCCCAGGCACCGTCTCTCTGGCCGTGAAGCCGCGCCTGGGCCGCTACACCGTGATCACCCTCGACGCAAACGCCCGCCCCTGCCCTGCCCTGCCCTGCCCTGCCCACCTCGGCCCTGGGCCGGCCCTGCCCTGGCCTGCCTTGCCAACAATAAAGCCCCCTTTCAGGCGTGCCGAAAGGGGGCCGTAAAAAACCCGTGAATCCATCCGCCAGGGATCGTCGGGCTAGGCCTGGGCGGAAAAGCCGCTTTGCCCGCTCGACTCGCCGGACGCGGCCATGGCGGCGTAGCGGTCCGCGCCGTAACGGCCCTTGGCGTACTGGTCGAGCATGGACGACAGGCCGTCCTTGCTCGCTTCGCTGGCCCCGTAGGCCTGGCCCTCGGCCTTGGTGGAGAAGGGGAAATCCTTGACCGACTTGTTGAGGACCTTGCCGTTGGCGTCAGTGACCACCGTGGTCTGGGTCATGCCTTCGGTGGTGAAGGCCGTGGTCACGGTGGTGACGGTATCCTCGCTGCTGGAGCCGCTGGACGAACTGTCCGACGTGCCGCTCGAACCGCTTGCCCCGGCGGCCTGGGTGGTTCCCGAGGACGCGCCCGAGGTGGGCGTCGAGGTGGAGGTCGAAACCAGCGTGCCGGAGGCGTCGTAGGATTCCGTCTCGGTCGCGGTCTTGCCGTCCGGGCCGGTGCGGCTGACGGTATAGGTGGTCGATCCGTCGGCGGCGGTGATCTCCGTGCCGCTTTCGAGGATGTTTCCGTCAGCGTCGGCCAGGCTGCTTTTGACGGTAAAACTGCCGTCGTCGGCGTACGCGCCCGACGCGCTGTGGGTGGTGGTCTTGCCGTCGGGGCCGGTGGCGGTCATGGTCGAGGTGAAGGAACCATCCTGCGCCGTGGTGATCGTGCCGGACTCCAGCACCGTGCCGTCGGCGGCGGTCAGGGTGTTCTTCTCGACGAAGTTGCCGTTCGCGTCGTAGCTCCCGGTCATGGAGCGGGTCGTGGTCGTGCCGTCGGCCTGGACCATGGTCATGACCGTGCTGTAGGAGCCGTCGGCGTTCTGGGTGGTCTTTTCCGTGCCGACCACATTGCCGTCGGCGTCGGTCATGGTGACGGAACGCGAGACGCTGCCGTCCTCGTTCTCGGTTTCCGAGACCTCACGGTTGATCCCGTCCAGGCCCTCGCCCGGCGGAGGCGGCGGCATGGCCCCGGTCTGGGCCGAACTGCTCAAATCCGTCAACGTCCCGGTGGTCATGTCGTAGCCCACGGACCCGTTGCCGGACAGCAGGGCTTGCAGGATGTCGTTGAAGCTGCCGACGCTCGACGTCGAGGACGAGGAGGAAGAATTTGCCGAGTCGTTGCCGGACGAGCTGCTCGTGCCGAGCAGGCTTTCCAGGGAAGACGCGGCCGACGAGGTCTGACCCGTATAGCTGGCCAGCATCTGGGCCAGCCAACTATTGGTATTGTCCTGGCCTATGGCTTGTACGCTCATGCCCATGCCTCCTGGGGCGGAAAATTTTGCCGATCTGGACGCACCCCAAGCGAAACTTGGCAAGGTCCATGCCGGATTATTCCACCAACAGCTTGTGGAAGCGGGAAAATTTGACCGACGCAGGCGGTCTTCGAGAAGTTACAGGCAAGTTTTGGGCCAGAGAGAAATATCGTCGCGAACACCGTGTAGCCAAACGGCCTTGTCCTGCGTCTGATCGTTGCCGCCCGCGCTCCGTCTGGCCACGGACCGCCCCAGCGGCACTAGCGACAGCAATACGGAAAGTCGGCGTGACGCAACGCGCTCCGACCGGCCACGGACCGCCCCGGCGGCGCGCCAAACGCAAAGCGCCCGACGGGATCTCCCGCCGGGCGCGTCGGTTCCGATTGTCGGCGAAGCGCTAGCCGCCGAGGTAGGCCTTTTTCACTTCCGGGTCGCGCTTGAGCTCCTCGGCCGTGCCCGAGGTCTTGATCTCGCCGGTGTCCAGGACGTAGCCCCGGTGGGCGAAATTGAGCGCCACCTTGGCGTTTTGCTCGATGAGCAAGATGGTCAGCCCCAACTCGTTGAGCTTTTTAAGGGTGCGGAACATCTCGTACATCAAAAGCGGAGCCAACCCCATGCTCGGCTCGTCGAGCAGGATGAAGTCGCAGCCGGTCATGATGGCCCGGCCCACGGCCAGCATCTGCTGCTCGCCGCCGGAGAGCGACTCGCTGCGCTGCTTGCGCCGCTCGGACATGCGCGGGAACAGCGACAGCACCCGGTCGAGATCGCGGGCGATGGCCTCTTCCCCGTCCTTGCGGGCGTAGGTGGCCAGGATGAGGTTCTCCATGACGGTCAGGTTGCCGAAAATCCGGCGGCCTTCGGGGGAGAGGTCCATGTGGAGCTTGCGCACCACGTCATGGGTCTCCCAGCCGAGGATGGACTGGCCTTCATAGAGAATGTCGCCCTCGACGACCTTGGGGGCCTCGGGCGGCGGCAGGCGCATGATGGACAGGAGCGTGGTGGTCTTGCCGGCCCCGTTGGCGCCGATGAGCGTGACGATCTCGCCCCGGTTGACGTGGAAGGAGATGCCGTGGAGGGCTTCGATATTGCCGTATTTGACCCGCAGGTTTTGGACGGAGAGCAGCATCAGATTGTATCGTCTCCCAGGTAGGCTTTGATGACGTCGGGGTTGTTCTGGATGGCCTCGGGCGTGCCCTCGGCGATGGTGGCCCCGAAATCGATGACCTTGATCCAGGAACACAGGGACATGACCACGTCCATCTGGTGTTCGATCATCCAGATGGCGATGCCGTAGTCCCTATGGATGTCGCCGATGAGCTTAATAAGCCCCTCGACGTCGGCCGAGTTGAGGCCGGCGGCCGGCTCGTCGAGCATGAGGAGCTTGGGCTTGATGGACAACGCCCGGGCGATCTCCACCAGCCGCTGCACGCCGTAGGGCAGGTTCTTGGGCAGCTCATGCGCCACCTCGGCCAGGCCCAGGCGGGAGAGCACCTCCATGGCGTGGTCCTCGATGTCGCGCTCCCGGCGCATGTAGCGCGGGGTGCGCAGGAAGCAGTCGAACAGCCCGTAGCCCAGGGCGTGGTGCTGGGCGATGCGGATGTTGTCGAGGACGGTCATCTCGAACCACAGGCGGATGTTCTGGAAGGTCCGGGCGATGCCGCGCGAGGTCACCTCATGGGGCTTGAGCCCCTTGATCGACTGGCCGTCGAAGATGATGTCGCCGCGCGTGGGCTTGTAAAAACCGCTGACGAGGTTGAACACCGTGGTCTTGCCAGCGCCGTTGGGGCCGATAAGCGCCGCCATCTGGCCCTGCTCCAGGGCCACCGTGAACTCCGACACGGCGCACAAGCCGCCGAAGTACTGGGTCATGTCCTTTACGTCGAGAAGCGCCACGGCCTACCCCTTGAACTTGTAGAATTTGCGAAGCCCGGGAAACACGTCGGCCAGCTCGCGACGCCCCATGATGCCCTCGGGGCGAAACTGCATGAGAAGGACCAGCAGCAGCGGAATGACCACCCACTTCCAGACCTGGGTCACCTCGTAGGAGTCCGGGATGACCGAGATGTAGTGCAAAAAGGTGTTGAGGAAGCCGAACGCGTCGCGCAGGTATTCGATGAGAAGCGTCATGAGGATGGCGGCCAGGACCGAACCGGACAAGGAGCCCATGCCGCCGAGATAGACCATGACCATGATCTCGGTGGATTTGAGGATCGTGAACGTGCCCGGGTTCACGTAGCCCAGGATGTGGGCAAAAAGGCCGCCGGCCAGGCCGGCCAGGCCGCAGGAGACCATGAAGGCGACCAGTTTGACCCGGTCGGTGTTGACGCTCATGATTTCGGCCGCGATCTCGTCCTGGCAGATGGCGTCCACGCCCTTGCCGAAGGTGGAGTAGATAAAGCGCCGGATGAGCCACACGGAAAAGACCGTGCCGACAAACACCCAGATCATGATCCAAGGGAGGTTTATCGTCTCGTTCATGGCGCTCATGACCGCGCCCATGCCCATGAAGCCGCGCGCGCCGCCGATGGCCCCGATGTTCTCGATGGTGGACTTGACGATGTAGGCGGCGGCGATGGTGATGATGGCCAGGTAGTCGCCCCGGGTCTTGAACGACGGGATGGCGACCAGAAGCCCCACCAGGGAGGCGGCCAGGGAGCCGATGATAAGGACCACCGGGAACAGCCACACGGCCGCCGACGGGCCGATGAGCGGCTCGCCGAAGACCTGGCTCTTGGTGAAAAGGGCGACGGAGAGCAGCGAGGACACGTAGGCCCCGACGGCCATGAAGCCGGCGTGGCCGCAGGAGAACTCGCCCATGTTGCCGTTGATGATGTTCAGGCTCGTGGCCAAAATGATGTTGACGCCCATGAACATGAGCACGGACTGCCAGTAGACGTTGAGGACCCCGGTGCCGGCGGCCCACAGCATCACCGCGAACAGACAGGCCAGCAAGGCGGGCACGGTCAGGCGCTGCATACTCTTTCCCCCTTGCGAGCCTTAAATTTTGGTCCGCCGGGCCACGCCGAAGAGGCCGGTGGGCCGGATGGACAGGATGAGGAGCAGGATCGAGAAGGCGATGAGGTCGCGGTAGGTGGAGGGGAAAAACGCCACCACCATGATCTCGACGAACCCCAGCAAAAACCCGCCGGCAAAGGCCCCGGCGATGGAGCCGATGCCGCCGACCACGGCCGCGATGAAGGCCTTCCAGCCAATGAGCGCCCCCATGTAGGGGTCGATGACCGGGTAGGTCATGGCGAAAAAGAGTCCGGCCAGGCCGGCGAAGCCGGAACCGAGCACGAAGGTGAAGACGATGACCGTGTCGGCCGGGATGCCCATGAGCGGCACGGCGAAGCGGTCGTAGGAGATGGCCCGCATGGCCATGCCGATCTTGGTGCGCGTCACGATGAAGTGCAGCAGCAAAAAGGAGAGGATGGCCACGCCGATGACCATGAGCTTGATGTTGGTGACCGTGACGCCGAAAATGTCGAAGACCTGGATCGGCACCAGGGTGGGAAAGCTTTTGCGGCTGGCCCCGAGCAGGGCGAGGTTGCCGTTTTCGAGGATGAGCCCGCACATCAGCGCCGTGATGACGACGTAGAGGCGGTTGACGCCCTTGCGCCGCAGCGGCCGGTAGGCGATGCGCTCCAGGGTGACGCCGACCACGGCGGTAAGGACCATGGTGAGGGGAATTGCCACGGCCAGCACCATCCAGCCGGGCAGGCCGGCGAAGACGCCGAACTTGCCGAGCATGAACATGCAGCAATAAAAGGCGATGTAGGCCCCGACCATGAAAATGTCGCCATGGGCGAAGTTGATCAGCAACAAAACGCCGTAGACCAGGCAGTAGCCCAGGGCGATGAGGGAATAAAAGCTCCCCCACTGCAAGGCGTTTAGAATGTTTTGCAGGAAGCTCTGGAGCAACGGGGACCCCCTTTCGGCGCATCGTTGGGGAAGCGGGGGGGGGGGGGGCGGCGGCGGCGCCGGCCGGGGG
>JAEZMB010000077.1 GCA_023435825.1 Pseudomonadota bacterium
TCGGGTTCTAATAAAAAATCCGGCCGCCGGCGGCGGGGGCCCAATGGCCCCCGCACCCCCCATATGGCTAGAGGGAAGGTGGTGGGTACGGTAATGTCGATCATGAATTGATGGGCGTGATGGGCAGACGAAGAAGCCATCACATCATTCGATTTGACCGACGCCTGGGGCTTTCGGCTACCTTGCGGCAAATCGCAAGGAGCGAACCACCCATGCCCACTACCCTTGATTGCCGTGGTCTGGCCTGTCCCGGACCGGTCCTTCGCTGCAAGGAATGCGTCGAGAAAGACGCCCCCGATACCCTGGCCGTCACCGTGGACAACGAAGCGGCCCGGGAAAACGTCACCCGGTTTCTGACCATGCGCGGCTACGCCGTCATCGCGACCGAGGCCGGAAACGGCGTCTTCACCCTGACCGCCACGGCCGGAGCCGCGCCCGTCGCCACGCCGGAACAATCCCCGTCCGCCACGGCCGAAGCCGGCGGCCGCACCGTCGTATTCATCACCGCCGATGTCATCGGCAAGGGCGACGACACCCTTGGGGCCAAGCTCATGGTCAATTTTGTCGGCACCCTGCCGGAACTGGGGGAACGGCTGTGGCGCATCATCCTGGTCAACGGCGGCGTGCGCCTGGCCGTGGCCGGCAGTCCGGTTCTCGACAAGCTCAAGGCCATGGAACAGGCCGGCGTGTCCATTTTGGTCTGCGGCACCTGCCTGGACTTTTACGGCATTTTGGACAAGAAAGAGGTCGGCCAGACCACCAACATGCTCGATGTGGTGACCAGTCTCGATCTGGCCGACAAGATCGTCCAAATTTGACCCGCTTCCGATGCTTGGCGGGGCGTTGTCGCGACAGCGCCCCGTCCCCCGCCTTTTCCATGGCCGTCGCATCGGACGCACGCAGGATGCCCATGGCCGACGTACCGGAACCGACTTATTTTTTGCCCGCCGAGCGCCTGCCCCAAGCCGCCATCGACGCCATTGCCCGGGAGATCGCCCACTCCCCGTCAGCCTTGACCCTGGCGGCCATCCCCTTGGCCGTGGTCATCGTCAACGACACCCGCCAGATCGTCTACGCCAACGCCCGGTTCCTGGCCTTGGCCGAGAAAAGCGACGCCGGCCAGGTCATCGGCCAACGCATTGGCGAGGCCCTGGGCTGCGAGCATGTGGATGACAATATCGGCGGCTGCGGCACCACCCGGTTCTGCCAGTACTGCGGCGCGGCCCAGGCCATCGTCAAAAGCCTTGAAGGCGAATGCGGCACCCAGGAATGCGCCATCAACCGCGTTTCGGCCACCACCCTGGACGCGCTCAACTTGCAAGTCTGGGCCGTGCCCATGGAGATCGAAGGCCACAAGCTGGTGCTCAATTCCGCCCTGGACATTGCCCACGAAAAAGCCCTGCGCGGCTTTGAACGCATCTTTTTCCACGACATCATCAACGCCGTCACCGGCATCAAGGGCATAAGCGACCTGCTTTCCCTGGAACTGCCCAAGAACTATCTGCGGGAATTGGAACTGCTGCGCCGCTCCATCGACGATTTGCAGGACATCGTCGATACCCAGCGCGACTTTCTGGCTGTCGAGGCCAAGGAATACCGGCACAACTACACTCGCCTGCATACCATCGACATTCTCAAGTACCTGGCTTCCTACTGCCAATCCTTCAATCATGGCGGCAAACGCCGCATCGACGTCGCGCCCGAGGCGGCAGCGCGGATTTTCTCCTCGGACCTGCGCATCATCCAGCGCATCATGGTCAACATGGTCAAAAACGCCCTGGAAGCGGCCGCCCCCGGCGACGTGGTGACCCTGGGAGCCGATGAAACCGAGCAGGGGGCCGTGCGGCTGTGGGTCGCCAACCCGGGCGTGATGCCCGACGAGGTGCAACTGCGGCTGTTCGAGAAGGGGTTCTCCACCAAGGGCGAAGGCCGGGGGCTGGGGACTTACAGCATGCGCCTTTTTGCCCGCCAGTGTTTGGGCGGCGAGATCAGCTTCACCTCCAGGCCCGAGGACGGCACGCGCTTTACCCTTGAACTGCCGGCCTGATGTCATGGACACGACGGATTCGCGCCTCACGCGCATCAACAAAGCCCTGGCCTCGGCCGGTGTGTGCTCCCGGCGGCACGCCGACGCCCTGATCGCCTCCGGACGGGTGACGGTCAACGGGGCCGTGGTCACCGAGGCCGGGCTTCGCATTGACCCTGTCCGGGATGCCCTGGCCGTGGACGGCACGCCGGTCAACCTGGCCCCGGATACGCCGGTGACCCTGGCGCTGCACAAGAAACCCGGCGTGGTGACCACGGCCAGCGACCCCGAAGGCCGGCCCACGGTCTTTGACGGCCTGCCCGAGCCGTGGCGCGGCAAGCGACTGTTTCCGGTCGGGCGGCTGGACTTTTTTTCCGAAGGCTTGATTTTGCTCACCACCGACGGCGAGCTGGCCCTGCGCCTGACCCATCCGCGCTGGCACGTGCCCAAGCGCTATAGGGTCACCGTACGCGGGCGGGTGACGCCGGACATGCTCGGAATCATGGCCCGGGGCATGCGGCTGGCCGAAGGCGAGCGCCTGGCTCCGGTGGCCGCCCGGGTGGTCGAAGGGCCGGGCCAGGACCGCGCCGTGATCGAAATGGAACTCCATCAAGGCGTCAACCGCCAGATCCGGCGCATGTGCCGCGATTTGGGCCTGACCGTGCTGCGCCTGGCCCGTATCAGCCAGGGGCCGGTGGCGCTGGGCGACTTGCCGCCAGGGGCCTGCCGCGAACTGACGCCGGCCGAACTGGCCGCCCTGCGCCGATCGGTGGGTTTGGACAATGCGGATGTCGCGTCAGCCCCGCCCATGCCCCGACCGGCAGCCGAGGGGGACACAAAACACCCGCCCCGTCCGGCCCGCCCGCCCCAGGCAGGCGACAAACGCCCGGAGGCCAAGGCCAGCGGCGCTAAGACCGGAACAGGACAGCGCCGCGACGGGCAGCCTGCGCCGCGCCGAGACCGCCCTGCCCGACGTCGCGGCCAGCCTTCGTAATTTCCATCCCTGGTTCAGTCGAAGACGCCCCGCGCTTCCAGAAAAAAACCGCCCGGACATCAGCCCGGGCGGTTTTCTTGTCAGTTGGAACGCCCAAAGGCGTTGTTTGCCGGACCGTCTCAAGCCTCGGGCAAGCCGGCCAGAAAGGCGGCCACGGCTTGCCGGGCCTGCCCTCTGTGGCTGAAGATGGCGGCGTGTTCGCCGCCGTCCAGAACGGCCAGACGCGCCCCGGGTATGCGCTGGGCCAGCTGCTTACCATGGGCGGCAAAGGGCACGTGAGGATCGGCCGTGCCGTGGACGACCAGGGTCGGCACGGCGACGTCCTCCAAGGGATAGTCGCGGCTGCGGGTCACGGCCACGTCGTTGACGGTCCCGGCGAGCCGCTCTCCCAGGCGGGACCGCGTCTGGGCCGAGAGTGCCGTGAAAAGAGCCAAGGCCTCGGGATCGTGCATGACCGCCCGGCGCGAGACCGGATCCCGAAAGCCGCGCTTGACCGCTTGTTCGGGAGAGGCGGCCTTGGGTCGCAACATCGCCCCAAGCCGGGGGAACCGGGCCGCCAGACGCAGCAGATGCCAGGCCAGGGGCAGCCGCTCGGTCATGCGACCGCTGCACGTGGAAACCAACACCAGGCCGCGCGTCCGGCGCGGATGGCCAAGCGCCAGATGCAGGGCGCAAGGGCCGCCGCCCGAGACGGCCATGACCGCCGTGGGCCCGACGTCCAGATGCTCCAGGAGCGCGGCGCATAGGTCGGCCTGGGCTTCGGGCGACTGCCGGCCACCAAGGGGCGTGCCCAGGTAACCCGGACGCGACACGGCCAGGACGCGCCAACCCTCGGGGGCCAGCAACCGGCCCAGGATGGCGCTCTGGTCGAAGCCGCCCATGGCCCCGTGCAGACACAATAGTGGAGGACCGTTGCCGAAAGCGGCGTACTCCACCGGGCCGTGGGAGGTCTCGATGCGACAGGGAGACGATCCGGCGTTCATCGCGGCGTCTCCCCGGCTTCGCCCGGCCGCCCGAGGCGGCGGATGAGCTCCCGGCCGGTGGCCTCGGGCCGGGCCTCTACCCGCCGGTACTCCCGGCAATCCGGGGTGCGGGCCAGCAGACCGCCGTCGCACAGCATCCGGCGCAACAGCACGGCGTCGCCAAAGGTGTGGCAGGCCTCCAGGCAGGCATTGACCTGGCCTTCGGTCATGACCCGCCGGGCCGGCAGTCGTGACCACAGAAACCACAGCACCACCTGCCGCTCGCTCCATTTGGCCGGCCAGCGCACCAGACGGCCATCGGCGTCGAAATGGCGCAACAGCCGGCGCAGCCGGGCGTAATCCACGGCTTCAGGCGGCGCGGCCGAAACATCGGGCGCGTCGAGGCGGGCCTGCGCCTTGGCGTTGGCCCGAAAGTGCTGGAAATTGCGGCAGCCGGCGGCCCGGGCCAGGATGTTGAGCATCTCGACATGGCCGGGCGCGGCCTCGCCATCAGGGAAATTGCCGCGCACGGCCTTGGCCAGAGCGGAAATATCATCCACGAAAAAGGGAAAAGATTCTCGTGACATCGCTTATCCTTGCAAGCGTGCCTGTCCGGGAAGGAGGATGTCGGTGGTCGCCGGCTTCCGACGCGGCACGGGATAAGGTGTCGGTACGGAATGGAGAAACGCGGCAGGTTTAGCTCCCCTTGCGGGGCGGCGACGCCTGGGTGAACTGCCGACCGGTCCGGGGCTTACGACAGGCGGCTAGGTCTTGGCAAGCAAAAAACCGCCGCGACCTGTCCGGTCGCGGCGGTTTGCGTGCGTATGCGCGACATCAGCATTCGCCGTAGAAGGACGCCTCCGGCGGCCAGGGCTTTGCCCTGGACCCACCGGGGGGATCATCCCCCCGGACCCCGGCAAGGTGAATTACGCACGTCCCTCGTATGGACGAACTCCGTTTAGAACATGTCCTTTTCGGATTCGCTGATGGTGGCCTCGATGACGTCCTGGAGCTCCTTGGGCAGGCCCATGATGTCCACGTTGAGGAAGCCCCGGACGATGGTGGAGGTGGCCTCCTCCTCGTCGAGTCCCCGGGCCATCAGATATTCGATCTCTTCCTGGGCGATCTTGCCCACCGCCGCCTCGTGGGACAGCTCCACGCCGTCCACCGAGCCCAGCAGCTCCGGGATGGCATGGATGACGCCGCCGCCGAGGATAAGCCCCTTGCATTCCAAATGGCCCTTGGCCGGCACGGAATTGCCGCCGATAAATCCGCGCGCGATGATGGTGCCGCCCGAAGCGATGGTGCGGGAGATGATCTCGCCCTTGGTGTCCGGGGCGTTGAGTTCGATGCGGCTGCCGGTGTCCACGTGGGAACCCTTGGGCGCGACGATGACGGAATTAAAGCGCGCCACCGCCCCCTGGCCGTTTAAGCGGATGACCGGGTAGGACTGGAGATCCTTGACGGGTTTTAACAGCACGTAGTTGTTGATGAAGACGCCGCCTTCTTCCACCGTGCCGCCGGTGCGCGGCCGCACCACCGTGGACTCGGCCCAGTTGTGGATCATGGTGAAGGTGAGCTTGGCGTTCTTGCCGACAAAAATCTCGGTGATGCCCAGGTGAGCCGCGCCCTTGGAGCCGTGGGCCACCGAGCAGCCGGTGATGATGTGCAGCTCGGAATCGTCCTCGACGATGATGACGTTGTGGACGTTCTGGCCGATCATGTCGCCTTTGAGGAACAGGCACGACTGCACCGGCTCGGCCACCTTGGCGCCCTTCTCGGTGCGCACGAAGTAGCCGCCGTGGAGATTCTCGGCCGCCGACCGGGTGAACTCGTCCTTGTCCTTGTCCACCTGGGTCCAATAATATTGTGGCAGGCCGTCGTACTTGGCCAGGGCGTCCTTGATGTCGAGGACTTCCACGCCTTTTTGCAGGCTCTTGCAGTGCACGCGGCCGTGGTCCACCTGGAGGTAGGAACCGGCGCGCTCGCGCTCTTCCACGTCGATGCCGGACATGAGCATCTCGGCCTTGTCGGCGGCGTCGAGAGTGCGCAGATCGGCGATTTCGCCAAGGGTCGAGCCGGAAAACCGGAAATCCTTGAGTTCGATCTTTTCCATGGCTTGGCTTCCTGGGGCCCGTGTCGCGGCCACGAAAAGCGCCTCTGGCGCTTCGTGGACGACAGACAAAAACCCTTAATTTTTCTTAAAAAATACGTTCGTATTTTTTAAGGGACGCGACACTAGTTGAGGCAGCGGACGCATTCCTGGTAGCCGTGCTGGCTGATGTGGTCCAGGATGTCGCGGGGATTGGCCTCGCAGCACAAGTGGCCGTTATAGAGCACCTGCCCCCGGTCGGCGTTCAAGTATTCGAGGATGTAGCCGGTGTGGGTGATGATCAGCCCCGAAACCGGACGTTTGAGCGTACGCTGCTGCTTCATGCTGGCCCCGGCCCGGGGTTCCATTCCGGCGGTCAGGACTTCGCGCACGGTATGGCCGATGAGCTTCATGTTCTCCAGGTCGACGCCGGATTCCGGCTCGTCGAAAAGCAGCAGATAAGGCTTTTGGGCCATGAGCTGGAGCAGTTCCGAGCGCTTGATCTCGCCGCCCGAAAAGCCGGCGTTGACGTCGCGCTCCAGGAATTCGTCCATGTTGACCTTGCGGGCCAAGGCGTCCACGTCGATCTCGCCCTGCCTGGCGCACATGCGCACCAGATGGCGGGTCTTTAAGCCATGGATGGTGGGCGGGCGCTGGAACGACATGCCCACGCCCAGCCGCGCCCGCTCGTAGATGGGGGCGTGGGTGATGTCGTGGCCACGAAAGAGGATGCGCCCTTTGGTGATTTCGTAGTTGCCAAAGCCCATGAGCGTCATGAGCAAGGTGGTCTTGCCCGAGCCGTTGGGGCCAAACAGGATGAAGGTTTCGTTGTCGGCAATGTGCAGATTGATGCCGGAAAGCACCTCGCGCTCGCCGATTTTGACGTGCAAGTCTTCAATGCGAAGCATGATTCCCTCGCTTTTTGCGCCTTATTGGGCGTTGCTCCGCCTGGGGTCTACGGAAAAACCCCGGCAAAGTCCACTCATGGAGTCGGAAAGGGTTCCAGCCGGCTGGCCGGGCGGGGATCAGTGGGCGTCGTAGGCGCGGATGATGGCCGCCAGTTCGTCGCAGTCGTAGGGCTTGGCCAGATAGTGGCGCACGCCGTGGCGATGGAAGAAATCGATATGCTGGCGCACGCCGTAGCCCGTCAGCACCACGATGGGAATGGCGCTGACCGAACCGTCGGCCATGCGCACGCGGCCGATGAACTCGCGGCCGTCGATTTCGGGCAGGCGCATGTCAAGAAGCACCAAATCGAAGCGTTCCCGGACAACCGCTTCCAGGGCGCTTTTGCCGTTGTCGGCCAGGGTGATGCGGTGGCCTTCGTCTTCCAGGGTCTGGCAGGCCAGGGTGGCGTGATTGACGTCGTCTTCGGCAAGCAAAATACGCAACATAAATTGCCGTTCCTCCCTGCTTCGAATAAAGCAGGAAATGTGCCGCTTTTCACCTTTCAACAACCAAGTGAATTAATGGCTTTTCAGGCCAAGTATGAACATTTCGAGAGACTGCAAATCCTGCTTTACGACAAAACAGGAAAATTGTTTAACCCTTTTATCAGGTTTCCCGTGGCGCAGGCAAGCGCTATCCCATGCTTGCCTGCGCTCTTAACCTGCCGGTCAATGCAGGCCGGCCTGGCCGCAAGGTCAAGCCGGCCTGCCGGCGACAGGCAACACAGGCCTTTGCCAAGCCTTTGCCGGCACGGCCTGGGCCGCCTGTCGCGTGCCAGAAAAACGCGCCCACGTCTTCGACGGCAGTGCAGCGACATCATCCATTTCTTAAAAAACGTCGCGGCGACCCAGAAGCGCGGACTGGCGCGGCATCGCCCGGCCCGGGCAGGCAAGGGGCAAATGGCAGGAGGCAAGCCGTCAAGGCTGCCGCTTAGGCACGGCGGGGCGCGGCCGTCCGAGCGCCCACGGCAAAGCCGTAGACATGGGGGACAAGCTTCGAGAGCGCTTCAGCCACGAGCCAAAGCCCGAAAATGACGGCCAAACCGCTGCCAAAATAAAAGACCACCTGCTGGGCGTCCCCGACCGGCCGCCAGATGGTCAGAAGCCTCGTTTGCAACACGGACATGGTCGGTTCATGGGTCAGGTAGACAAAGAAACTGTGTCGGCCCATGCGGGCAAGCAGCCTGCTGTCGCGGATCAGGGTAAAGGCCGAGGCCCGCCAGAAGGCGGCGATGCCCAGGACCAGATTGGCCTTGAAGCAAAACTGGCGCACGCCCTCGTCGGTAAAACCCAAGGGCGTCCAGCAAACCAGCACCACGGTCAGCAGGCAAAAAGCCCAGCTCGCCGCCCGCTGCCACCAGGAGACGCCGGCCAGGGGCAACCGGATGCGGGCGACGTACCCGCCGAGATAGAAGGCGAACATGTCGCCGGCATAGGAGTACGGCCCTTCGGACAGGCCGGTCCAGAGGAGAAAAAAGGCGACGAGGCCCACGCTCGGGGCTTCCTTGTAAAAAACCAGGAAGACCGGCGAGACCAGGAAAATGACGAGCAGGTCACGCAAAAACCACAACGGATAGTTGATGGGCGTGGTGCCGATGCCGAAAGTCTTGGTGAAAAGCCCTTCGCCGACCAGGAAATTCCACGAGCCCATCATCTCGATGCTGCCCACAAAATAGAACCAGGCGGCCAAGCCGGCGTTAAAAAGGATGTAGGGCACGAGCACCGAGACGAATTTCTTGCGCAACATGTCGCTATAAGCGGCCAGGGACAGGTCGAATTTGCGCAGGAACAGAAAGCCGGAGATAGCGAAAAAAAGGGGCACGGCCACGAAATCCACATGGCCGTTCAAGACTTCGAGCATGAGCTTGGCCAAGGGGCCGGTCTCGCCGCCAATGCGCACGGTGATGCCGCGCGCGCCATGGGCCAGGACTATAAGACCGATGAGGATGATGCGCAGCACCTCGATGCGTTTGGAAACGTCGCGGTCAATGGGGTCATGAACCGGCCCGAGCATCCAGGCCGGCTTGGCGGATTCGATCACTGGGGTGAACTCCTGGTCGTGCGCCACAGAACGTGGCGTGGATCAATGGGCGTAGGCGAGCATTTTGCGCAGTCGGGCCGGGGTCACGGAGTAACCCTCTTCGCGCAGGATGCGCACGAAGCTGTCGATAATGCACTGCGTGGCAAAATCCTTCTTCGTGATGCTTTGGGAATGCATGATCTCCCGCAACACGAGATCAATCATGTACACGCAGTGGGCGATTTCCTTGATGTCCTTGTCCGACATGGCGTCTCACGGGCGATCGCGGCCTTGGTAATCAGGCTTCAGCAGCGGGCATAGCCCCGCCAAACGCCTGACCGCCAAGGCATCATTGCCTTTTTTCGCCGTGATGGCAACCACGGGACCGCCCGGCCCGTCAGCCCGACGACCGGACGCAAGCCCGCTTCGCCATGTCCCGGACCACGCAGGACGAGCCCGGAAGCCGTGCGCGAGGCGGCGACAGGAAGATCGGCAACAAGCCGGAGCGCGGGAGAAAATGGCCGCAAGGGATTGCGGAGCTCCGCCAGGGGGAGTCCCCGGGCCTCCGAGGGCCGGCCCTGGCAGCCGCGGGAACCTGGCGTCAGATTTCGGGCACAACGCCCTGGCCGGCGACTATGCGGCGAAAGCCCGCTCCGTCCACCAACCCCTGGCGGTAGGCCAGGGAGACGTACTCCCGGCGGACGCGGTCGATAAGCCGCTCCATGTCCTCGACCAGGCCCCGCGCCGCCTCGCCGGCGTCCTCGCGGGCCAGGGCTTCCAGGGCGGCCAGGCTGGCTTGCAGCTCTGTGAGATGAATGGCCAGTTCGCCCTCAAGTCCCTGGACGTTGACCAGATCGTCGATGCGCGACTGCACCAATTCCGGCAAATGCGCCTTGCAGGTGTCCATGTCCTCCCCCCTGGCGGCAGTAAAGCCGCCGGTTGCGCCCGCGGATGCTTCCCGGGCGGGTTTGGCACGATGGCATGGCCTATAGCGCAATGCCGAGGCGGTGTAAAATGCCCAGCAACTTTCCGTGAGGACGTATGAGGGCGGCCAGGCAAACACCCCGGGCGCGCCGGGGCACCAAGGGGGGGACTCCTCCCGTCGGGACTCCAGCCGGTCAGGCAAGCGGCCAACCGGCCTCAGGAAAGAACGTCAAGGGCTTGGAGGTCGGACTCGATGCGCTCCCGGGCGGCCAGACCGGCCAACCAGGGCTCGGGCAGCCCCTCCCGGCCCGTTGCCGCGCCGACGAGCATGCCGGCGAGCAGTCCCCGGGCGGCGCTGTCGCCGCCGGCCATGACGTTCTGGCGCAGGCAGGTCGGCAAGTCGTAGGGATAGCGGGCCACGAGGTGGATGACGGCGGGCATGGCCTCGTCGATATGGCAGGTCTGGCCCAGGGCGGCGATGGCGGCCACGGTGTCGTCGTCGGCGGTCGCAAGGCCGGCGGCCAGCCATTGGCCGATGGGAGCGCTGGCGTAGCCGGCCTCGGCGGCCAGGCGCAGGGCGTCCACCGGAGTCTTGCCGCCAAGCACGGCCCGGGCGGCCCGGGCGAAGAATTCCGCCGCCTCGATGACCCGGGCGTGGTTGTGGGTCATCTTGGCTTGGCTGCGGGCGGCGTCCACCAGGGCGGGCAGATCGTGAGCCAGGGCGAAGACCAGAGGGGCGATGCGGGCCGCACCGGCCAGGTCGTTGGAATTGGACCCGGAATTGGCCGGACCTTCGCCGAAATCGAAAATCTTGAGCGTCATGCGGGTGGCCCCGTCGACATAGCCGGCGTAGCCGTCAAAAAGCTTTCGCCAGCGAGCGGCGAAGTCGTCCAGGTCAAAACCGCCGCAAGCGGCCAGGGAGTCCAGCAGCACCAGGGTCTGGTCGCCGTAATGGGTCAACTCGCCGGCTTTTTTGCCGTCATGATACCCGTCGGCCGGCGCATCGACATAACCGGCAATCTGGCCGAACCGGGCGGCCAGGGCCACGGTGTCGTACTCCCAATGCGGTCCCAGAGCCAAAGCGTCGCCTATAAACGAAGCCCAAACCATGGCGCGGGCATTTTCAGACATGGCTATCCCCCGGTTTTGCTAAAACCTACTGCATTGCTCGGAAAGAACCAAGGCTTTTCCGACATGGCCGCGCCCGACGGGCCAGGGTCATGACAAGTCGTCGTCGAGATCCACGATGCCCATGCGGGCGGCGTAGCGCACGAGTTCGGCCAGGTTGGCCAGTCCCAGCTTGCCGCAGATGTTGGCCCGGTGGTTTTCCACAGTTTTCTTGGAGATGAAAAGCTCGGCCGCGATGGCGGCCACGGCCCGGCCCTCGGCCAGCAGGCGCAGGATCTGCTGTTCGCGACGGGTCAAGGCGTCGTAGGCCGGGTCGCGGGGGCCGGTCTTGCGGGCGGCGTACTCGTCCAGGCGCAAGAGCACCTGGGGTGTTATGGCCGCGTCGAGATAGCGCTCGCCGCGAAGCACGGCCTCGATGGCCGCGATCAGGCTCGTGGCGGCGGAATCCTTGACCACGTAGCCCATGGCCCCGGCCCGGAAACAGGCGGCCACCAGATCCAGCCGGGCGTGCATGGTGACCATCACCACCCGACACTCCGGGGCCAGTCCGGCCACACGGCCGGCCACGTCCACCCCGCTGCCGCCGGCAAGGCCCACGTCGAGCAGCAGCACGTCCGGGGCCATATCGCGCGCCAAGCCCATTGCGCCGGCCGCGTCCGAGGCCTCGCCGACCACCTCGAACCGGGGATCGGCGGCCAATATGGCGGCCAACCCCTGGCGCATCAGGCCATGGTCGTCGGCAATGGCGATGCGCGCCCGTTTCGTGCTCATGCGCCTTCCTCGGTCAGGGGAATCTCGGCCTTGATACGCGTGCCATGGCCCGGCCGGGAGCGGATGGTCAACCGGCCGCCGAGCAGGCGCACGCGCTCGCCCATGCTCCAAAGGCCCATGCGTTTTTCGCCCAGCGCCTCGGGCAACCGGGCCTCGGGATCAAAGCCCTGGCCGTCGTCGGCGACTCGTAAGAGCAACAGCGGATGGGAAGCGACCAGGCGGGCTACGATGCGCGTCCCCCGTCCATGGCGGCAGGCGTTGGCCAGGGCTTCCTGGAGCACCCGGTAGACGGCCAAGGAGGTGTCGAAGCCCACGGCCAGGCGCTCCAGGCCATCGGCGGAAAAATCCACGGTGAGTCCTGTCCGGGCGGCGGTGTCGCGGCAAAGGGCGGCGGCGGCCTCGGCCAGTCCCAGCCGGTCCAGGACCGGCGGCAGCAGGTCGCCGGCCAGATTGCGCAGGCTGGCGATGGCCGCGCCCAGCCGGGCCGAACTGTCGCGCAGCACCTCCCCCGAGTCCGCGTCCGGCAGCGGCTCCTTGGCGGCGAGCAGCCGCTCCAGCCCCATACGGGCCAGGGACAGGTGCTGCCCCACGTCGTCGTGGAGTTCCCGGGCAATGCGCTGGCGTTCGGTCTCCTGGGCCTTGATGAGTTCCTGGGAGAGCCGGCGCAGCCGTTCCTCAGCCCGGCGCGAGGCGATGATGCGGCCGAGATGTTCGGCCAGGGCATCGAGGAGATGGCGTTCCTCGCGCAAAAAGGGCCCTTCGTCGGCGGGCGGGCGCTTGTCCAGATAGCCGACCTCGATGCGCCCCACGGTCTCGCCACCGATGACCACGGGGCTTTCCTGCCGGGCCGCCGGCCGCCGCCAGTTGGGCGTGGCGAAGGTCTGGCCGCCAAGGCTTAGGCGCACGCAAGCGGTCTCGGGATACTGCCAGGCCCGGGCGGCCACGGCACATGCCCCGGCCAGGATGCCGGACAGGGCCAGCTCCTGGCGCTGGGACAGCCGGGTGATCTCGTAGAGGCAGTCGAGTTCCTTGACCCGTTCGCGCAGGGCGGCCAGGGTCCGGGCGTGTTCGGCGGCGTCGGGGGCGGGCATGGGGTCTGACTGCATGGCTGTTTCGGAATGGCGATGTGGCGGGGTTGCCTGGCAAGACCTGTTGGCAACAAGCCAAGTCCTGCCCGACATAGCCCTTTCCCTCGACCTTGTCAGCCCTGCCCCCGCCCCCTGGGGAACCTCTCCCGGTTTTTCGGGATGTTCTCCCGAAATACCGGATCAAATTCCCGCCTAAAATCGGGACAACGTCCGATTTCGCCGCCAACCGGCCAGCATAGGATGCCGCCAAGCCGGTTCGCCGGAAGGAGGTTGGCATGGCGTATCCCGCCCTGACAAGCGACGCGGCCCTCTTGCCGCGTCCGTGCGCCCCATTGCCCGAAATGGGACCGGACAAGACTCTTGACCAGCTCCGTGAGCCCCTTCCCGCCCCGGCTCGCGGCCAAGCTTCGCCGGGACTGTCCGTGATCCGCCTCGGCCCCGGCCGCTGGCGCATCGCGGCCCGTCTGCCCCAGGCCGGACAGGAGGATCTCGACATCTTCCTGGCTCCGTCCGAAGGCAGCGCCGTGCGTCTGCTGGCCCAAGGCGACGGAGGCTACCGCCTGGCCGTGGAGGGCCCTCTGGGCGAGGCCGGAGCGGCCAATCTCGGCGACTGTCTGCTGGAAGCCCTGGAACACGGCGCGCTGTACCTTGACGTCGCCGTCGGCCCCACCGCATCCGAGGCCTCCATCGGCGTCGTGGCCGTGCTGGAAAGCTTCGGCCGGGTCACGGCCCGTCTCGGCGGCAGGCCGGATGTGGTCATCAGCGGGCCGGGACAGGGCGCTGCGGCCATGCGCCAGGCCTTTGACCGGGGCGCGGCCAAGGGTCGCGCGCCTTTAAAAGCGCAAGGAGGACAGCCATGACCGTGCTGGCCTGGTGTCTGCTGGCCGTGGCGGCTTTGGTCATTTTTAGCGGCCTGGGCCGGGGATCGCGTCGCCATCCGGGCCATCTGCCCGGCGACTTCGACTTCGACGGCTACAAGACCCGCGAGATCGTCCAGCGCGGAGTGTTCGACAAAACCAAGTGGATGTAGCCGCGCCCGCCAGACGCGCCCGGCGACCGCCTAAAGGCGGCCCGGGCGCGTGGCGTTTGGCGACCGGCTTAACGGACCATGGGTCCGCTACGCCCCAAGAAGCGCGAGCATCTTCGCCGCGTCCGTGGTGGGCGGCTGGCAGGAGCCGGCCCGACAGACGTGGGCGGCGGCCCGGCCGTCCAGGGGCAGCTGGTAGCGGGTGAACGGGGCCAGGGCGACAATGTCCGGCTCGTCCTCGTCGGGTCGCAGCACCACCGCCACTTCGGGCAGATAGCGCCCGAAGACGGCCCGGGCCAAGGCCTGGGTGTCGGGGCTGGCCGGATCGCCGGCCAGGGTCACTTCCGAAGCCTGGCCGAGCACCTGGGACAAGCCGCACAGGAAAAAGGCGTGGCCGGCGGCATGATCCGCCAGACGCGGGGTCATGGCTCGGGCCAGAGCGTTGGCCTGTTCCTTCAAAGCCGTATCCCCAGTCAGGCGGAAAAGGGTCGTCAGCACGAAATAGGCCACGCTGTTGCCGGACGGCACGGCCGCGTCGAAAAAGATCTTCTGGCGCAACAGCAGCGCTTCGCCGTCGTCGGGGGCGAGGAAAAAGCCGCCCTCGGCCGGATCGGCGAAATGCGCGGCCACGACCCGCATGAGTTCCACGGCCCGGCGCAGATAGGCCGTGTCGAAGACGGTCTGATACAGTTCCAGCAGCCCCCAGGCCAGGAAGGCGTAGTCGTCCAGGAGGCCGTCGATGGCCGCCTCGCCGTCCCGCAGGCGGTGGAGCAGTCGGCCGTTTTGCAACGCCAGCCGGGCCAGCAAGGCCTCGGCGGCGGTCACGGCCCGCTCGGCCAGTTCCTCGTCGTCAAAGGCCCGGGCGGCCTTGGCCAGGGCGGCCAGCATGAGTCCGTTGTTGTCGGTGAGCACCTTGTCGTCGCAAAGGGGGCGCACGCGCTTTTCCCGCTCGGTGAGCAGGATGCGCCGGCAGTCTTCCAGACGCGCGGCCAGGGCTTCGGCCGTCAGGCCGAGCGTGACCGCCGTCTCGTCCAGGGGCCGGGGCAGATGGAGGATGTTGCCGCCGGTGGTTTCGCCTGTCGCTTCGTCGTGGGCATTGCCCTCCTCGGTCGCGCCCATGGCCGCCATGACCAGGGCGGCCTCGTCGCCGAGCAGTCGGCGCAGCTCGGCCGCCGACCAGACGTAGAATTTGCCCTCGACGCCTTCGCTGTCGGCGTCCTCGGCGCTGTAGAAAAGGCCCTCGGGGCTGGTCAGATCACGCCGGACATATTCGAGGATCTCCAGGGCCATGGTTTTGTGCCCGGTGTCCCCCGACGCCTGATAGGCCTCCACGCAGGCCATGACGGTCAGGGCCTGGTCGTAGAGCATCTTCTCGAAATGGGGCAAAAACCAATGCGCGTCGGTGGCGTAGCGGTGCAGGCCGAAGCCCACGTGGTCGTAGACGCCGCCCCGGCGCATGGCGGCCAGGGTCTGGCAGGCCATGTCGCGGCACGAGGCGTCGCCAGTCCGGCGGTATTCGCGCAGCAAGAAGAGCAGATTGTGGGGCGAGGGGAATTTCGGCGCGCCGCCGAAGCCGCCGTTTCGGGCATCGAAAATGCCGGCCAACTGCGCCCGGGCCGTATCCAGGACGGCCTCGTCGGGCTCGGCCGAGGGCGCGCCGGACGCGGCCGCCACGTGTTCGCGCACGGCGTCCATGATCTGGCCGGCGTTATTGACCACGGCTTGCCGGTTGGTCTTCCAGGACATGTGCACGCGCTGGAGCAGCTCGCGCAGTCCGGTGCGGCCGTAGGCGGATTCCTTAGGGAAATAGGTGCCGGCGAAAAAGGGTTCCTTGTCCGGGGTGAGAAAGACGGTCAGCGGCCAGCCGCCCCGGCCGGTCAAGGCATGGCATACGCTCATGTAGAGGGTGTCGAGATCGGGCCGTTCCTCGCGGTCCACCTTGACGGCCACCACCATGGCGTTCATCAGGGCCGCGATGTCTTCGTCCTCGAAGGACTCGCGCTCCATGACATGGCACCAATGGCAGGTGGAATAGCCGATGGACAGGAACACGGGTTTGTCCTCGGCCCGGGCCTTGGCAAAGGCTTCCTCGCCCCAGGGGAACCAGTCCACGGGGTTGTGGGCGTGCTGCAAAAGGTAAGGGCTTTTTTCCCGGACCAGCCGGTTGGGGGCGCGATTTTCCATGATACATCTCCTCCCGTGCCGGCAAAATAGCATCGGCCGGCGTTTTTGCAAGGCACGGGGTTTGCCCGCCGGCCTTGTTCTTGTCGCGGTTGACGGCAGTCGCCGGAAGTCGCATAAGCTTGGGCGGAATCCCTTTCAGGGATCACAACCTCCGATGTCTGGGAGAACGCATCATGCAAAAGAAAAAAGCCCTCATCGTGTCCGCTGATCATTTTGAAGACACCGAACTCCTCTACCCCCTTTACCGTCTCCAGGAGGCCGGCTTCCAGGTGGACGTGGCTGCGCCGGCGGCCGGGACCATCACCGGCAAGCACAACTACACGGTCACCGCCAATCTGGCCGTGGACGCCGTGGAATCGGCCGGCTCCTGCGGCTACAGCCTGCTCGTGCTGCCCGGCGGCAAGGCCCCGGCCGCCTTGCGCGGCATCCCCAAGGTCATCGACATCGTCACCGATTTCGCCTCCTCGGGCATCCCCATGGCCGCCATCTGCCACGGCCCGCAAATCCTGGTCACGGCCCGGCTGCTGCGCAGCAAGCGGGCCACCTGCTACACCACCGTGGCCGACGAGCTGCGGGAAGCCGGCGCCCTTTACGAAGACGCGCCCGTGGTGGTGGACGGCAACCTCGTCACCTCCCGCATCCCAGCCGACCTGCCCGACTTCATGCGCGAGGTCATGAAAAAGGTCGGCTAGCGTCTCGTCTGGCGACGACGATCGCCTGCAATACGACGAATTCCTGATTACCAATCGGTTCCGGGAAAGGACCTGGCGCTTATAACGGCCGGGCTCCAGGGCGGCGGCCTGGGGGGACAAGGGCCTGAGACAAGAGACGGCCGCGCCGCTGGCCAAGCAAGGCAACAAGCCGGTCCAGCCCGTGGGGGGCCACGCGAAGACGCCGCGGCCAAGGGCAACGCCTGGGCCTTGCGCCCGCCCTGCCCTGGCCCGGGTTGCCTCCGGCCTGCCGGCGCGGTAATGGCTGCCGTGTCCCAGGCCGGAGGTGCCTTGCCATGACCCAAAGCGTTTTCCTCGACCGCGTCGCCGGTTACGACGATCCCGACTTGCCGGCCAAGGCGGCCGCCCTGCTTGAGGCCGCCGGCTGTCCGGCCGGGCCGGGCGTCAATGTCCTGGTCAAGCCCAACCTGGTCGCGCCGCGAAACCCGTCGCTGTCCTGCTCCCATCCGGCCGTGGTCCGGGCCGTATGCCTGGCGCTTTTGGAACGCGGCGCGCGCGTGGTCGTGGCCGATTCCCCGGCCTTTGGCACCGGACGCATCGTGGCCAAACTGGCCGGCTTCGAGGAAGCCCTGGCCGGGCTGCCCGTGACCATCCGCAGCCTGGACAGGCCCCGGCGGCTGGCCCTGTCCGGCGGCGGCCACATCGGCCTGTCGCGCGTGGCCGAGGAAGCCGACCACATCGTCAATCTGGCCCGGCTCAAATGCCATGACCAGATGGGCATGACCCTTTGCGTCAAGAATTTCTTCGGCTGCGTCTGCGGCTTTCGCAAATCCCTGGCCCATCAAACCCTGGGCAAGGACTACGACCGCTTCGCCGCCATGATCCTGGATGTCTACGCCGCCCTGCCGCCCTCCACTTCGGTCCTCGACGGCGTCACGGCCATGCACAAGGCCGGACCGGTCGGCGGCGAACCCTTCGATGTCGGACTCCTGGGCGCGTGCTCGAATCCCGTGGCCCTGGACACGGCCATCTACGCCGCCCTGGGGCTGACGCCCCAGCGCATTCCGCTGTGGCGCGCGGCCATGGCCCGGGGACTTGCCGGAACCGATCCGGCCGAACTGGTTTTCCCCCGGCTTTCGCAAGGCGATTTCCCTTTCGAGGGCTTCGTGGTGAAGCCGGAGCTGGCTCCCCTGGCCTTCGAGGCCAAACGCTTCGTGCGCGGCCGGTTCAAAAGCCTGATGATCACCCTGCGCGGCGGGCGCTGAGGCATGGCGGCCATGGGGGAGGTCACGCGCTGCCGCCATGTGGCGGCCGGCCAGGTCCAGGGGGTGGGCTTTCGCCCCTTTGTCTACCGTCTGGCCCTGGAACTTGGGCTGGCGGGCTGGGTGCAAAACACCCCGGAAGGCGTGGTCATCGAGACGGAGGGCCCGGTGGAGGCGGTTTCCGCCTTCGGCCGTCGCCTGCCGGCCGAATTGCCGCCCTTGGCCCGGCTGCTGGCCTTCTCGGCAACCCCTGCAACGCCCATCGGCGAGACCGGCTTTCGCATCCTGACCAGCGCACCGGGCAGCGGCCACGACGTGCTCATAAGCCCCGACGTCGCCACCTGCCCCGACTGCCTGGCCGACATGGCCGATCCCGGCAACCGCCGCCACCGCTACCCTTTCACCAACTGCACCAACTGCGGCCCCCGCTACACCATCACCCGGCGCGTGCCCTACGACCGGGAAACCACCTCCATGGCCTGCTTTCCCCTGTGCCCGGACTGCGCCGCCGAGTACGCCGACCCGGCTGACCGGCGCTTCCACGCCCAGCCCAACGCCTGCCCGGCCTGCGGCCCATCCCTGTGGCTGGCCGACGGAACCGGCGCGGTCCTTGGGCGCGAAACGGCCGCCGTCGCCGAACTGGCCGCCCGGCTGGCCGCCGGCCGGATCGCGGCGGTCAAGGGCCTGGGCGGCTTCCATCTGGTCTGCGACGCCTGCAATGAAGACGCCGTGGCCGAACTGCGCCAACGCAAGGGCCGGCCAAGCAAAGCCCTGGCCGTCATGGTCTCGGACCTCAAAACCGCCGCCCGCCTGGGCGAGGTCGGCCCGGCCGCCGCCGAGCTCCTTGGCGGCACGGCCCGGCCCATCTGCCTGCTGCCGGCCCGGGCCGGCAGCGAACTGGCCCCAAACGTGGCCCCGGACGTAGCCGAGATCGGCGTCATGCTGCCCTATACGCCGCTCCACCACCTTCTGCTGGCCGAGTTCGCCATCGCGGTCGGTCCCGGCCGTCCGGCCGCCCTGGTCATGACCTCGGGCAACGCCGGCGGCGACCCCATTTGCCTGGGCAACCGCGAGGCCCTGGCCCGCCTGGCGCATCTCGCCGACGTCTGGCTGCTCCACAACCGCGACATCCTCATTCGCACCGACGATTCCGTGGTCCGCCCCCTGGAGACGGCCGAGGCCGAGGCGGCCGGCGCGCCGACCCTGTTCCTGCGCCGGGCCAGGGGCTATGTCCCGACGCCCATCCAACTGGCCCAGGCAGGTCCGGAGGTGGTCGGCCTTGGCCCCATGCTCAAGGCCACGATCTGCCTGACCAAGGGCGATCAGGCCTTTGTCAGCCAGCACATCGGCGATCTGGAAAACCTGGCCGCCCTGGGCTTTTACGAGGAGACCCTGGAGCACCTGATCGGCGTGCTCGGCGTTGCGCCCAAGCTGTGCGTGGCCGATCTCCACCCGGACTATCCGAGCACCGCCCTGGCCCTGGAACAAGGCCGCTGGCCGGTCATCCGGCTGCAGCACCATGTGGCCCACATCCATGCCGTGCTGGCCGAGCATCGCTGGGACGAACCGGTTCTCGGCCTGGCCCTGGACGGCGTGGGTCTGGGCGAGGACGGCACGCTGTGGGGCGGCGAAGGTCTGCTTGTCGATCCGACGGGCCTGACCCACCAGCGCCTGGGACACTTCACCCCCATGGCCCTGCCCGGCGGCGACGCGGCCGTACGGCAGCCTTGGCGCATCGCCCAGGCCTGCCTGCACGCCCTGGGGGAAACCGCCGAGGACGGCCCGGAGCGGCCCTGGAAGGCGGATCATGGCCCGGCTTCGCGGCTGGTCGGACAGATGCTGGCCAAAAACCTCAACTGTCCCGTGACCACCAGTTGCGGCCGGCTCTTCGACGCCGTGGCTGCGGTAACCGGCCTGTGCCTGGAAACGACTTATGAAGGTCAAGCGGCGATAGTGTTGGAACGCGCCCAGGATCTAACCGAGGACCGGCCCTACGATTGTCCATTGTTGGCGGACCGGACCCCGGCCGTTCTCGACACGCTCACACTTTTTGCCCAAGTCGCGGCCGACGCGGCCCGGGGTGTGGCGGCCGGATGCATTGCCCGGCGTTTTCACCTGGGACTTGCAGCCGGGCTGACGCGGCTGGCCACGGCCATGGCCCGAGAGACAGGCCTTGACGTCGTGGCGCTTGGCGGCGGGGTCATGCAGAATCGAACCCTGGCCATCCGTCTTCCCGCCGCGCTTCGGGCGGCTGGGCTGCGGCCCCTGTCGCATCGGCGCATGCCGGCCAACGACGGTTGCGTCAGTTTGGGTCAGGCGGCCTTTGGGCTGAAACAGTTACGGGCTAACAATTAGCTTTTAAAATAGTTACTCAAACATGTATCGAATTAAAATATAGATCGTTTTGGTATAAATTATTGACAACCAGAGTCTCGCCGAGTAGGCAACAGCCGCGTGCTTTTGACGAAGGCAAATCCTTTTTCTCGATACAGCGGGGAGGTCCCGCAGGATGCTGCACTCGTAGCGTCATTACAAACGGACAGGAACGGCGCGTCCTTAAAAATGTTAAATAAAACATGAAGATTGGCAGTTTTCCTCGATTTTGCCCTGGCCGGCGGGACAAGGGGCTGAAAGACATCGGCGAAACCGACAGCGGCCTTGAAATATACAGCAGTAAATAACGTCTGACTGTATTCAGTACGATTCTGCTACGTTGCCGCCAAGACCTTGACAGTCTTTTGCAATAAGTCTATTTTTCTCAAAATTCACCTGCGAATCTTAAGAAACAAGACAGATATTGCATTAACTTATCATGAAATTATTTACATCCACCATTAATGCAAGAGTTATATAATAATAAAGCCATATTTACTGGATTATTTGCTTTTTTTCGAATTAGCAAAAACAAGTGGACATCAATAACAATAGCCGAGCTTACATTCCAGGCGTCCTCTTATACTTCACGGATGCCGCATGCTCCTATATCGCAATGGAGGCGAGATGGATAACGAGAAAACGCTTCAGGACATGATCAACCGCTTTGAAGAGGCGTTTGATCGCATCAAGAAAGCGACAGGTATGCGTACCCAGGTGGAAATCGCCAAAATGCTGGACATCCGTCAATCCAGCATTTCCGATGCGAAAAGACGTCAATCCATTCCAGATAGTTGGTTGATAAAGTTGTATCAAATCTACAACCTCAATCCCAACTGGGTTCTGGACGGCGAAATGCCGCAGTTTCTCGGTGAACAGCGTGGCGGGGCTTTTTCGGTCAAGGAACCGGCCGAAGCCTATGGCCGCAAGCCCAAGCACCACCAAATGCCGGTCTACTCCATGGCCCCGGACAATGCGGAACAGCCTGGCGTTTGGCAGGAACGGCCGGTGGAATTTCTCAGTGTCCCGGATCAGTTGCACCGCCCGGGATTGCTTGTTGTTCGCATGGATGAAAACGACATGGAACCCGTCATCCAGCGCGGCGCTTATGTCGGCATCGACAAGGACAAAAAAACCGTTCGCTCCGGCGCGCTTTATGCCCTGGACATGCCCGTCGAAGGGTTGATCATCAAGAAAGTGCTCCACGACGCGGAAAATGCCCGGCTCGTCCTGCGCTCTGAAAATCCCAAGTTCACCGATCAGTTGCTGCCTGCTGAAAACGCCGCTGAACGCATCGTCGGCCGTATCGTCTGGGTGATGCAAGCCATCTAGCACTGACGCCTGCGAGAAAGGTGCCGGGGAGACCGCCGAGCGTCTCACGAAACCGCAGCTTTTGAAAAATCCGGACAAGCCGTTTCTGTTCTAGCCATCGCCTGGCCTCCTCGATGTGATACGAGGCCAGGCAGGCGATCGTGCAGCGTATTGCCTTCGACAACGGCCCATGACAGGTTTGCCTACAGCGCCAGAGGCCTTGGCTTCCTGCTGCGGCCAATGGCCCGAGCCACCTTCCTTCGCGCCCCGCTTCTCCCCCTCGCCCCACGCTCCCGACGACGAGGCATTGACGGCCATCCTCCTGACATGTAAATTTTCTCGGTAACTTATGCACTAACCTTGATTATAGATTAATATTTACGACAACCCTTTAGGAGGTTGCGTGAAGCCGGACAATTTCGAGGACGCCTACGCCAGGATTCAGGCCGCCACCAAGGCCAAAACACAGACGGAGATCGCCGCTATTCTGGGCATCAAGCAGTCCAGCATCTCCGACGCCAAAAAAAAGAACACCATTCCGGATGGCTGGCTCGTCACTCTCTACAGGATGTTTTTCCTGGAACCGGACTGGATACTGTACGGGCAGCTCCCGGCCGTGGCGCCGGGCGGGCGGGGCGCGGCCCCGAGCGTG
>JAEZMB010000168.1 GCA_023435825.1 Pseudomonadota bacterium
GGGGGGGGGGCGTGGGCGGGCGGGGGGGGCGGGGGGGGGCCCTTGACGGCATCAGTCGGTATTTGCCAAGAGAGGCGAGGCTAGGCCGTCAAAGAGGCCTGACCGCTGCCGCCCTTGATGTCGGACACCAGGGTGTTGAGTTCATGGGCCTGGGCGGCCAGTTCGGTGACGGCCTGGGCGGACTGGCCCATGGCCTCGGCGGTCTCCGAGGCGATGCGGCTGATGGACTCCACGGCCCGGTTGATTTCCTCGGAGGTGGCCGATTGCTCCTCGGCCGCCGTGGCGATGGCCCGAACCTGGTCGCCGGCGGTTTCCACCACCGCCACGATTTCGTCCAGGGCGTCGCCGGAACGCTTGGCCAGGGCGGTAGCCTGCTCCACGGCCGTGGCGGCCTGCTCCACCATGGTCACGGTGTCGGCCGTGCCGTGCTGGATGCCGCTGATGGCCTGGCCCACTTCCTTGGTGGCGTGCATGGTCTTTTCGGCCAGCTTGCGCACTTCGTCGGCCACGACCGCGAACCCGCGTCCGGCCTCGCCGGCCCGGGCCGCCTCGATGGCGGCGTTAAGCGCCAGGAGGTTGGTCTGGTCGGCGATGTCGGAGATGACGCCAAGCACCGCGCCGATGCCCTGGGCCTGCTCGCCCAGGCCGTGCATGTTGGTCTTGAGCTTGTCGGCAGCCAGCCGCACCTTGTCCACGGCGGCCACGACGTCCACCACCAAGGCGGCCCCTTCCCGGGCCTTGTCCCGGGCGGCGGCGGCGTTGCTGGCGGTCTCGCCGGCGTTTCGGGCCACTTCCAGGATGGTGGCGTTCATCTGTTCCACGGCGGTGACGGTTTCCTGCACGCGGTTGTTCTGTTCCTGGGCCCCTTGGTTTGCCTGTTCGATCTGGGCCGAGAGTTCCTCCGCGGCCGAGGCCATGCGGTCGGCTGTGTTGGAGGCCGCGTCGGCCGTGCCGCTCATGAGCGCGTTCTGGGCGGCGATGCGCTCCTGCTGCAGGTAGCGTTCGGTCTGGTCGCTCCAAAAGGAGATGGAGCCGAGGAGTTTGCCGTCCATGTCGTAGAAAGGCGTGGTGATGACGTCGATGCGCAGTTTCCTGCCCGAGGGGGCGACGTACTCGTTGTGGGCGGTGATGGCCCGGCGTTCGGCCAGGGCGCGGTCTGAACAGGTCTCCTTGGAAGCGTCATTGAGATAGAACTGGCCGGATTTTTGGCCGAAATAGGTCGCAGGCGGGGCTTTTTTTTCCAAAAGGTCGCAGATCTGCTTGTTGGCCCAGAGCATGTTGCAGTCCGGTCCGACGATGCCGCAGGGAGTGGGGATGCCTTCCATGACGCCCTGGGCGAAGCCCAGCTTGTTTTTGAGTTCGGCCACCATGCGTTCCATGTTGTGGGCCAGGCCGGCCAGTTCGAAGCGGAAGCGGCCGGCCAGCGCGGCCTTGAGGTCGCCGTCGGCCACGGCGGCGGCGTAGGCGGCGATGGCGGCCAGGGGCGAGAGCACCACGACCTTGTTGAACACGATGATGAGACCGGCCACGAGCACCAGCACGGCCGCGCCGATGGCCAGCAGCACACTGCGTTGGCCCGAGGCCAGGGCGGCCATTTCCGATTCCGAGGCGGTCATGCACACCAGCCAGCCGGTCTGGGCGATCTGGGCTACGGCCATGAATTTGTGCTCGCCCTTGAACTCGTATTCCATGATGCCGTTTTTGAGCGCCAGGGCCCGATCGGCGAAGGCTCGGTCAGGCGGCGGCGAGAGCAGCAGGGATTTGTCCTTGGCATGGGCGATAAATCGTCCCTGGCCGTCGAGCATGTACGCGTAGCCGGAGTCCCCGAAACGGACAGGGTCGAGATATTTGCTCATGAAGTTGTCCCAGCTCGGACAAATAACCACTACGCCGACGGTTTTCCCGCCTTGATCCTTGACGGCATGGGCAGCGGCGAACAGCAGGACGCTGGTGGTCTTGCCCTTGAAGACGCTTGAGGAGACAACGCTGTCCCGGCCGCCCATGACGGCCTGGAAGTAGTCGCGGTCGGCGAAACTCGGGGCCAGGGCGTCGTTGCTGCGCAGCGCCCCGGCCACCGGCTTGCCGGCGGCGTCGAGGAGTATGATGGAAAAGATGTTGCCGGCCTGGACGACGTACTGACGCAGCATGTCCTGGGCGAGTTGGGGCGAGCCGGCCAGGGCCTGGGCCACGGCCGGTTGGGCGGCGAGATTCTGCGCCTGCTCCTTGGCGGTGTCGATGTAGAGCTCAAGGACGTTGCCAAGGTTTTTGGCGGTACGCTGCAGGGCTTCCTGCTCCAGGTCGAGAGAAATGTCGTAGGTCGATTTGGCGGTGTAGCCGATGATGGCGGCGATGCCGCAGAAAAGCGACACGAGTACGGCGAGGGTCAGTACCTGATTGAGGCCAAGGCGTTTCATGAGAGATGCTCCTCAAAGACCGCTCTCCAAGAATCGCCTGCGCGGGCAGGCCGGAGGACGCAGCGGTACGCAGTGGGATGATGGAAGATTCTCGGGCCACGCTTGGCCGGGAACTGCTTACGGCGCATCATGCCGCCGGCGGCTGAACAGTCCGAGTCCGACGTTAGCCACTAGGGAAAACACCCAGGCATTACTAGAACCTTTTTTTGGTTTTAATTGACAACAAATAAATACCAAAATATTCTTGCCGCACGGAAGTCACGGAGGCTGGAAATGACGGCGGGAAGGCCACGTTCGGTGCGGCTGGCTGGCACTGGCGACAAACTCTACATGGCGCTCAAACTGCTGGGACTGTCCTGGAGCACCCGGGTCGAGGCCGAGCGGCTGACCAACGACGGGCGCTGGCGGCAATGCCGGCTGCCGCGCAGCGTCAATACCGTGCTGGAAGACATCCGCTGCGGCATGGCGGCCGAGCGCCTGGATCGCTACGCCCTGTTCTTCAAGGTCTCGGCGGAGCTCTTTCTCGACGAGGGGATCGGGGCGTATTCGGCGGATTTTTCCTGCCAGATCTTAAAAAGCCGCCACGACGTCCGGGCTGTCAGCCCGCTGGACTACGGGCGCGGTGCGGCGAGCCTGGAACTGCTCAACCGGCAAAACGACGCGGTCTATCTAAACGATCTGCTCGGGCTGCTTGGCGGCTGCTATGATCTGGCCGTCCGCACCGCGCCATCGAAGACCTGGCTTTTGGGCGCGGCCGTCATCGGCGAGCCGTCGGAGGGCATCCTGCAGACCTGCGGCGTGTTGGCCGTGCCCGATGCGCCGGTGGATTTCCACGGCCGCGTCTTTCGCTGGCACAACTACCTGCATGTGCACTACGCCTCCACCGACAACCAGCTCATCGGCTACATGATGACCCCCGATCCCCTGCAATCGGTGCTGGTGCGCCATCGGCGGCCGTTTTTCATGAAGCTCAACGCCCTGGCCGGGAATCTGGTGCCTTCGGCCCAGCCCGATATCTCCGTCATCTACGCGCTGCGCCGGGCAGAGCCGGCGGCGGCCTTCGAGGACTTGCGCCGGGCAGCCATCAAGCGACCGTTCCTGGAACCGAGCCACCCCCGTTATGGGGTGATCATGGAGATGCTGGCGCGAAGCGAGGACGGCCAGGCCGAGAGCGGGGCGGACGGTTCCTGAGCCGTCTTCCCGGTGCGCGGCCTGGACCGTCCAGATGCCGGTGGGCCGGCCACGCCCATTTCGGGGCCTGCTCGGACGCCTCCGCCGTGGGCTGACGGCCAAGGCTCAACGTGCCGGCGGCGCTGGCACCGTGTCCCAAAACGGGAACGGCCCTTTCCGGTGTTGCCGGAAAGGGCCGTTTGGCGTGGCGAAACGTCGTTGGCGCGTCAGGAGGCGATGGCGGCCTGGCCGCCGCTGCCGCCCTTGATGTCGGCCACCAGGCCGTTGAGTTCGTGGGCCTGGGTGGCGAGTTCCGCCACGGCCTGGGCGGACTGGCCCATGGCGTCGGCGGTCTCGGAGGCGATGCGGCTGATGGCGTCCACGGCCCGGTTGATCTCCTCGGCGGTGGCCGACTGCTCCTCGGCCGCCGTGGCGATGGTGCGAACCTGGTCGCCGGCGGCCTCGACCACCGAGACGATTTCCCCCAGGGCCGCGCCGGAACGGGCGGCCAGTTCGGTGGCCTGATCCACGGCCACGGCGGCCCGGTCCACCATGTTCACGGTGTCGGCCGTGCCGCGCTGGATGCCGGTTATGGCCTGGCCCACTTCCTTGGTGGCGTGCATGGTTTTTTCGGCCAGCTTGCGCACTTCGTCGGCCACGACGGCGAAGCCGCGTCCGGCCTCGCCGGCCCGGGCCGCTTCGATGGCGGCGTTAAGGGCGAGCAAGTTGGTCTGGTCGGCGATGTCGGAAATGACGCCCAGCACCGCGCCGATGCCCTGGGCCTGCTCGCCCAGGCCCCGCATGTTGGTCTTGAGCTGTTCGGCGGCGTCGCGCACCTTGTCCACGGCCTCCATCACATCCACGACCAGATCGGCCCCTTCGCGGGCCTTGTCCCGGGCGGCAGCGGCGTTGCCGGCGGTCTCCCCGGCGTTTCTGGCCACTTCCAAGATGGTGGCGTTCATCTGCTCCACGGCGGTGACGGTTTCCTGAACGCGGTTGTTCTGCTCCTGGGCGCCGTGGTTGGCCTGTTCGATCTGGGCCGCGAGCTGCTCGGCGGCCGAGGCCATGCGGTCGGCGGTGTGGGAAGCGGCGTCGGCCGTGTCGGCCATGAGCACGTTCTGGGCAGCGATGCGTTTTTGCTGGTTGTGGAGTTCGGTCTGGTCGGTCCAGAAGGACAGCGCGCCCAGCAGCGTGCCGTCCATGTCGTAAAACGGCGTGGCGACGATGTGGACGTTGAGCGTGCGGCCCGAGGGGGTGACGTATTCGCTGTCGGCTTCCTGGGCCTGGCGCAGGGCCAGGGCGCGGTCGGAGCGGGTCTCCTTGGCGGCGTCGCCCAGGAAGAACAGGCCGGACTTCTGGCCGACGTAGCTGGCCGGCGTGTCGGGTTTTTCCAGCAGGTCGCAGATCTGCTGATTGGCCCAGGTGATGTTGTTGTCCGGGCCGACGATGCCGCAGGGGGCGGAGATGCCTTCCATGACGCCCTGGGCGAAGCCGAGCTTGTACTTGAGTTCGGCCACCATGCGTTCGAGGTTGCGGGCCAGGTCGGCCAGTTCGAAGCGGAAGCGGCCGGTGAGCGTGGCTTTGAGGTCGCCGTCGGCCACGGTGGCGGCGAAGGCGGCGATGGCCGCCAGGGGCTTGAGCACGACCACCCGGTTGAAGATGATGATGAGCGCGGCCACGAGCACCAGGGCGGCCGCGCCGATGGCGATGAGCACATTGCGCTGGCCGGCGGCGCGCTGGGCCAGTTCGTCCGAGGAAACGGTCATGCACACCAGCCACTGGACACCGGAGATCTGGGCCACGCCCATGAATTTCTTCTCGCCGTTGTAGGCGTAGGGCAGGACGCCGTTTTTGAGCGCCAGGGCGCGTTCGGCGATGGTGCGGTCGGCGGGCTGCTTGAGCATGAGCGACTTGTCCTTGGCATGGGCGATGATGCGGCCCTGGTCGTCGAACATGAAGCCGTAGCCGGTCTCGCCGAAGCGGATGGGGGACAGGTACTTGCGGATCAGCCGGTTCCAGTCCGTGGCCAGCACGATCATGCCCCGGGACTTGCCGTCCGGGCCGGCCACGGAGTGGGCGGTGAGGAAGTAGGGTTTGCCGGTATCGTCGAGGCGGATTTCGCTGCTGGTGTAGTCGTCGCTGCCGGCCGTGATCTTCTTGAAGAAGTCCCAATCCTTGTAGGAGTCGGCCAGGGGCTTGCCGGACTTGTAGACGCCGGAGACGGCCTTGCCGTCATTGTCCACCACGGCCACGGCCAGCAGGGAGGTGGAGCTTTTGAGATAGCCCTCCAGCATCTTCTGGGCCCGGTCGGGCGCGCCGATGATCGCTTCGAGAAAGATCGGCAGCGAGGCCAGGGTGTCGGCGCTTTCCTTGGCGTTGTCGAGGCTTAGGCCGATCAGATTGACCATGTCCGTGGCCGTGCGCTGGAGTTCCTCCTCTTGCAGGGAGGTGGAAATTTCGTTGGTCGAGACGGCGGCATAGGTGATGATGGCGGCGATGCCGCAAAAAAGCGAGACGATGACGGCCAGGGTCAAGACGGCGTTGAGGCCCAGTCGGCGCATGGCGATACTCCCGTATGCGGTAAATGATGCTGGGTGCTTAAGGCCAGGAGAGCGGCGACGGAAGTCGTTTGACAAGCGGCGATCGGCAAGGCCGATGACCGGCGTTTTTCCAAGATTGGAAAAACGCGCCCCCCTTGGGGGAAGGCATACGAAAAACGCGGCTTGGAAGCCAGCAGTATTTTTTGCGTCAACCTTCACGAGATGTTGACGATTTCGTGTCGGTGAGGGGGCTTGGCGCGGACAATGTTCGAGATATGGCAGGAAAACCGTGTCGGCTGTGCATGTCGCGTCGCCGGGGAGCGTTTCGCGGCAAAAGCTCGGGAGGGCTGAACGCTCAACGCGCTTGTCCCATGGCGTTTCAGGGCAGGCGTCAGGCGACGAATGGCCGGAAAAGACTCGGCGATCAGGCTCTAGGGGCGTGGGGCGGCCGGAAAACGTGCTTGTCGCGGCGGCGGGAAGCACAAGAGGACTGTACAACGCCGGAGCGACGGCGTACGTTCATGATGCGCATTTCCCGATAACGGCCAACCTGCGTCCCCGGAGACCGCCCATGAGCAACGGCGTATTCCTTCTCGTGCTGATCGGCCTCGGCTTTGCCTTTCTCATCTATTTCCACCAGCGCTCCAGGAACTACCAAGAGCGCCACCCCGGGGAGGACAACCCGGTGGACAAGTGGCTGACGGGCAAGGACAAGGACGATGAGGACGATTCGGACGCGAAGCGTTGAATAATGGGCGGCGGCAACGCGCCAGAGCGCATTGCCGCCGGATAGGCTTGGAGAACGGGCAGCCCAGGCCCCATGTCAGGCTTGGGATATGGTGTTACGGCAAAAAGCGCCCGGTCACGGAATTCGGGTCGGCTTTGAGTTCCTCGGGCGTGCCCTTGGCCACGATGCGTCCGCCGCCTTCGCCGCCGCCCGGGCCGAGGTCGATGACGTGGTCCGAGGCCGCCACCACGTCGGTGTTGTGCTCGATGACCAGCACGCTGGCCCCCTTGTCCACCAGCCGGTGGAGCACGGTGATGAGCTTGCCCACCTCCTGCATGTGCAGGCCCGTGGTCGGCTCGTCCAGGATGTAGAGCGCCCCGGGCAGGCTCCGCTTGCCCAGCTCCCGCGAGATCTTGATGCGCTGGGCCTCGCCGCCGGACAGCGTCGTGGCCGGCTGGCCCAGGTGCAGGTATTCCAGGCCCACTTCCTCAAGCACTTCCAGACGTCGGTCCAGCACCGGATAGTTCTCAAAAAACTCCCGGGCTTGGCGCACGGTGAGGTCCAGCACCTCGGCGATGTTGAGGCCCTTGTAGCGTACGTCCAGGGTCTCGCGGTTGTAGCGCAGGCCGCCGCAGACCTCGCAGGTGACGTAGATGTCGGGCAGAAAGTGCATCTCCACCCGGATCTGCCCGTCGCCGCCGCAGGCTTCGCAGCGCCCGCCCTTGACGTTGAAGCTGAAGCGCCCGGGCTTGAAGCCGCGCCGCTTGGCGTCGGGGGTGGTGGTGAAGATGTCGCGGATCTCGTCAAAGATCTTGGTGTAGGTGGCCGGGTTGGAGCGCGGGGTACGGCCAATGGGCGTCTGGTCGATGCTGACGATCTTTTCGATCAGCCCCGCCCCCTCGATGCCGGCGATAGCCCCGGGCGCGTCCACCTTGATGCCCTTGGCCAGGGCCAGGTGCTTGTACAGCGTGTCCATGACCAGGGACGACTTGCCCGAGCCGGACACGCCCGTGACGCACACGAGACACCCTAGCGGAATGGTCGCGTCGATGTTTTTCAAGTTGTTGGTGGTCACGCCCCGCAGCACGAGTTCGCCCTTGGGCGGCCGCCGGGTTTCGGGACGCGGCGAGACGGCCTCGCCGCGCAGGTACTTGCCGGTAAGGGAGGTGGCCGAGGCCAGCATGCCGGCCACGTCGCCCTGGTAGACGATCTCGCCGCCAAGCCGCCCCGAGCCGGGCCCCAGCTCAATGACGTGGTCGGCGCTTTTGATGGTGGCCTCGTCGTGCTCGACCACAAGCACCGTGTTGCCCCGGCCCTGGAGTTGGCGCAGGGTGCCAAGCAGCCGGTCGTTGTCCCGGGGATGCAGACCGATGCTCGGCTCGTCCAGGACGTAAGTGACGCCGACCAGGCCCGAGCCGAGCTGGCCGGCCAGACGGATGCGCTGGGCCTCGCCGCCGGAGAGCGTGGCCATGTTGCGCGACAGCGACAGGTATTCCAGCCCCACGCCCGAGAGAAACTTCAAGCGATGGTTGAGTTCCTTTAACAGCGGCTCGGCGATGACCGCCTCGGCCCCGGAAAAGTCCAGTCCGGCCAGCCAGGGCAGGGCGCGATCGATGGGCATGGCGCAAAAATCGGCGATGCTGGCCTCGGCCACGCGAACGGCCAGGGCTTCCGGGCGAAGGCGCGCCCCGCCGCAGACCGGACACGGCCGGGACTGGCGGTAGCGGGCCAGCTCGTCATGCCAGACCGGGCCGAAGGATTGGCCCTTTTCGAGCAGGCTCACCACCCCGGCCCAGCCAAAGGCGGCGTCGCCGTAAAAGACCGCCTGGAGCGCCTCGGGAGTAAAATCGGCCAGCTTGGTGGCCAGGGTAAAGCCGTGGCGCACGCCCAGGTTTTCCAGCTGCTTGCTGTAGCGGGCCAGGGCCCGTTCGCTCTTCCAGGGCAGAATGGCCCCTTCGGCCAGGGACAGGCCCTTGTTGGGGGCGAGAAGCGCCGGTTCGAAGTAATCCACCGTGCCGATGCCCGAACAGGCCGGGCAGGCCCCTTGGGGGCTGTTGAAGGAAAAGAGCTGGGGCGAAGGGCGCGGCACGCTGATCTTGCAGGTGGGGCAGGACGAAGCCGTGGAGAAGATGCGGTCCTTGGCCTTGCCCTCATGGTCGGCGATGTAGATACGGCCGTCGCCCTGGGCCAGGGCCAGTTCCACCGAATCCGACAGGCGTGAGCGGATGCCGTCCTTGACCACCAGCCGATCCACCACCAGGTCGATGTTGTGGCGCTTGTTTTTTTCCAGCTCCGGCAGCGGCTCCAGGGGCACGATCTGGCCGCCCACCCGCACCCGGCCAAAACCCTGGCTCTTGAGCTTTTTGAGCCTGTCGGCGTGGGTCCCTTTCTGGTGCTCGACCAGCGGGGCCAGGAGCAGCAGCTTGGAGCCTTCGGGCAGGGCCAGGATGTCGCCGATGATCTCGTCGGCGGTGCGGGCGGTGATGGCCTCGCCGCATTTGGGGCAGTGGGGCTTGCCCAGGCGGGCGAAAAACACGCGCAGGAAGTCGTAGATTTCCGTCACCGTGCCGACCGTGGAGCGGGGATTGCGCGTGGCCGTCTGCTGCTCCAGGGAAATGGCCGGGGACAGCCCCTCGATCTTGTCCACCTGCGGCTTGTCCATCTGGGGCAGGAACTGTCGGGCGTAGGCCGACAACGATTCCACGTAGCGCCGCTGGCCTTCGGCGTAGACGATGTCGAAGGCCAGGGTGGATTTGCCTGATCCCGACGGACCGCAGACCACCACGAGCTTGTCCCGGGGAATGTCCAGGGTGAGGTTTTTGAGATTGTGCTGGCGCGCGCCTTCGATGCGAATCCGGGGAGTCTCGTCCATCATGCCTCCAAACTGCCAAACGACAAGGAGGCAAAATAAGGACCCTGGCCGGAAAGGCAAGAGTGATTGCCAAAATGTCGCGGATCAGGCACAGCCTGGAAGCTCACGGACTGTTTCCTGGCCCGGGCTGCGGCGTACTTCGAGGCCGGCCGGCGTTGGGAATCGTTGCGGTTAACACTCGTTTACATTATGTCGATCTTGCCGGGCCGCCCGCGCGGCGCAGTCCCGGCAAAGGAGCGACCATGCTGTACGAGGTCCCCTTTGTGCCCGATCCGGCCTACGGTGCGTTGCTCGCCGGCGCGGCGGGCAAGCTGGCCGGCGTCTACTTCCGGCTCGGCCCCGAAACCCCGGACGCCCGAATGCCCGGCTTGGCCGATCCCTCGCCCATGGAATTGGCCGCCGGCTTGTCGGGCCTGCCGCCCATGCCCCGCTTGGGCCTGCTCAACGCCGCCTTCCACGCCCAGGAAACCCTGTCCAAGGACGGGCTGCGCGATCTGCTCATGCTCCTCGACGGCTATCTGGCGGCCGGGGCGCTGACCGGCATCGTCTACGCCGACCAGTACCTTTTGCAGGCCTTGTCCGACGCCTCGCCGTCGATTGCCCGTGCGCTGTGCGCCGTGCCGGGCATCAATTTCCGGCTGGACAGCTTCGAGCGGGCGGCGGCCGTGGTGGACGCGGCCTGCTCCACCCGGTTCCGCCCGCCGCCGCGCATCATCCTGGACCGCGACGTCAACCGCGACCTGGACGGGTTGACCGCCATGGCCGGGAAGCTGCGCCGGGAGTGGCCGGACATGGGACTGGGGCTTATGGCCAACGAGGGTTGCCTGTACGCCTGTTCGTTCAAGCAGGCCCACGACGCCCACATCGCGCTGTCGCGGCTGGCCGCCTGCCGGGTCGGGCCGGACCTCAATCGCGACCTGGGCTGTCTGCGCAGCTTTGCCGAAGCGCCGGGGCGCTTGCTCGCCTCGCCCAGCATCCGCCCCGAGGACGCCGGGCACTATGAGGGGCTGGTCGATTGCCTGAAGTTGTGCGGCCGCAGCCGGCCGGCGGCCGATGTGCGGGCCATTGTCGGAGCCTACCTGGACGGTCGGTTTGACGGCAACCTGGTCTGGCTCCTTGACGCCCAGGAGGCGCTGTCCGACCGCTTCGCCATCGACAACGGCGCGTTGCCCGAGGATTTCTTCGAACGTACGGCGTCGTGTTCCCGGCGCTGCGCCGCCTGCCGCTACTGCGACGAACTGGCCGAGGGACTGCTTGTCACCCGCGCCCCCGGCCTTGTGCCCTACGGAGCCGGCTGAATAGGCCAGGGACGGCCGGCCGCGTCCGGCACTGGCCGGTGTTTCCGGGATGGCGCAGGGCGCGTTACCGGCCCGGCCGCCGGGGAAGTGCGGACGGTCCGCGCCGGTTTCCTGAGCCAAAGCCGGCGGACCTGGCCGGCCTTGCGCAAAAAATAAGCGCCGGTTCCCCGCCCGGGGAGCCGGCACTTGTGCCTCAAGACCAGGGCTATAGGCTTGGCCGGTAGCGGGTGGGGTCGGCCACGCCGGCTTCCTCGAAGCCCTTTTTGCGCAGCAAACAGCTGTCGCACCGGCCGCAGGCCAGGCCGTCCGGGTCCGGGTCGTAGCAGGAGTGGGTGAGGCCATAGTCCACGCCCAGACTCGTGCCGAGTTCCACGATGCCGGCCTTGGACAGCTGCAACAGCGGGGTATGGATGCGGATGGCCAGCCGGCCTTCCACCGCCTCCTTGACGGCCAGGTTGGCCATGGCCTCGAACGCGCCGATGAATTCCAGCCGGCAGTCGGGATAGCCCGAATAGTCCAGGGCGTTGACGCCGATGTAGATGTCGCTGGCCCCGAGCACCTCGGCCCAGCCCAGGGCCATGGACAGGAAGATGGTGTTGCGGGCCGGCACGTAGGTGACCGGAATGTCGGCTTCCATCTCGCCAATATCGCGGTCCTTGGGCACGTCGATGTCGGCCGTCAGCGCCGAGCCGCCGATGGCCCCAAGCGGCAGGGGCAGGATCAGGTGCGTGACCACGGCCATGGCCTTGGCCACCCGGCGGGCGGCTTCCAGTTCCACCTTGTGGCGCTGGCCGTATTCGAAACTGAGCGCGCACGGCGTAAATCCGTCGCGTCGGGCCACGGCCAGACAGGTGGTGGAATCCAGGCCCCCGGAAAAAAGGACCACGGCTTTTTTGGGTGCGTCGGTCGTCATGGCGGCCGTCTCCTTTTGTCAGACGCCCCGAGCGTCGGGGCTCCAGATGTGCTTGTGCAGTTGCAGCCCCAGGCGGGCCTGGACCCGGTCGGCCACCATCCAGGCGGCCAGTTCGGCCGGGGCAAGGGTCGCGGCCACGGGCGAAAAATGGACGATGTGCGTGCGCCAGATCCGTGAGGCGATGTCCAGGGCAAAATCGTAATCGGTCCGGTCGGCCAGCACGAACTTCACCTCGTCGTGGGGGCGCAGCCGCTCCAGATTGCCGTAATCGTTGCGATGCTCCATGCCGCTGCCCGGGCATTTGACGTCCACCACGGCCGTGGCCCGGGCATCGAGCACGGCGATGTCGAAGCTGCCGTTGGTCTCGACCAGCACGGTCAGGTCCAGGTCGCACAGTCGCCTGACCAGCTCCGGGGTCTGCGGGGCCAGAAGCGGTTCGCCGCCGGTTACTTCCACCAGCGGCAGCCCCAGCCCAGCCAGGGCGGCCGTGGCGTCGGCCACGGTCATTTCGGCGTAGGAATCCCCGGCATGGAGGGTGTCGCACCAACGGCAGGCCAGATTGCAGCCCGACAGACGCAAGAAACCGCAGGGCCAACCGGCAAAGCTCGACTCGCCCTGGATGCTGGCAAATATTTCGTGGACCTTAAGCATCACGCCTCGCGGCAGGTGGCGGCCATGCCCCGGCTTTCCACCACGGTCACGGCCGTCACGCGCACCCGGCCGTCGTCGAGCCGGGCCTTCAGCCCGGTGAGGATGTAGCCGGCCAGCACCTCGGCCGTGGGCGGATCAAGGGCGGGCACGTCGTTTAAGCAGGCGTGGTCCAGATCGGCGAAAATGGCGTCCATGGCCGTGCGGACATCCAGGAAATCCGCCACCATGCCGTTGACCAGGGCGTCGGCGGAAATTTCGGCCGTGACCTGGAAATTATGGCCGTGCATGGCGGCGCAGGGGCCGGGATGGTTCGGCAGGCGGTGGGCGGCGCTGAAATCGCCGGCAACGGCAATGGTATAAATCGGCGGCATGGCTGGGACTCTCCCTGGCGTTGAACATCGGGGCGAGGAAAGCTATGGAGGGTCGCCCGAAAGGTCAAGACAACCACGGCCGCTCCCGGCCGTCAAGGAGACGTACCCATGCCCCATCGCGTACCCAGAGACGACGTCAGCACGCTCAAAACCCTCGGCCAGGGGGCCACGGTCTACCCGAGAAACGTCACCCCCGGCCTGCTTGAAACCTTCCCCAACGCCTTCCCGGACCGGCGCTACGACATCACCTTCGCCTCCGACGAGTTCACGAGCCTGTGCCCCAAGACCGGCCAGCCCGACTTCGGCACCATCACCATCCGCTACGTGCCCGACAAGCTGTGCATCGAATCCAAGTCGCTCAAGCTCTACCTCTTCAGCTACCGCGACGAAGGCGCTTTCATGGAAACCCTCACCAACCGCATCCTTGATGACCTCGTGGAAGCCTGCCAGCCGCACCATATGGAAGTCACCGGCGACTTCGCCGCCCGGGGCGGCATCACCATTTCGGTGACGGCGACGTTTGTGAAAGAGAAGAAATAGGAAGCGATAAGAGGAAGATGCCTCCGGCGGCTGGGGGCCTGAGGCCCCCAGACCCCCCACTTGGGAAAGTGGGGGATCAGCTCCGCGAGCGGCGGGCCAGGCGACCGGCGCGCAGGCGGTCGAAGAGGCTGGCCGGCGACAGCCGTTGCCGCAGGGCCGACGGGCCATGGTCGCGCCGCCACAGGCGCAAGAACCAGGCTCCCCACAGCACGAGACAGGCGTTGTACTGCAGCCACAACAAAAACAGTACCGCCCCGCCCAGGGAGCCGTACACGAGTTCGTAGCACCCGCCGTGGGCCACGAACTGGCCGAATGCCGCCGTCACCGCCCAGGCCGCCACGGCAAGCAGGGCCGACACGCCGGCAATGGCCCGAAGCGGCCGCCGGCCCGGCAAAAAGAGCAGATAGGCGGCGGCGAACATGCCGGTCAGGCACACCACGCCCCAGGCCGCCGACCACTGGCGCGCCAGGCTCCCGCGCGGCTCCAGACGCGGCAGATAGGCCAGATACAGGGCCGCCGTCAGCGCTCCCAGGAACAACACGCCGGCAATCGCCCCCCAGGTCGCGCCCATGAGCCGCGCGGCCAGGGGCGGCCGTTCTTCCGGGGCCGCCTCGCCCAGAGGCCGGCGAAGCGCCCGGCGAAAGGCTCCCAGAAACAGCCACGACGACCACAGCACAAACACCGCGCTTTCCAGCGAAAACCCCGGCGAGGCCCACAGCAGCCGCCTGGCCCGGGAGACCAACAGCTCGTCGATGTAGGGCGTCAGGATGGCGAGCTGGCGGCGAAGGGCCATCTGGCCGGTCCAGTCCTCGCCCGATACCGCCCCGCACAGGGCCAGCATGGCGAAAAGCAGCGGAACCGACGACAACAGCGCGTAAAAGGCCAGGGCCGCAGCCTGGGTCGGCCCGCCCGTGCGGAAAAAGGCGGCCGTGGCCTTGGCGGAAAGCCGGCCGACCTCCCGCAGCCAGGCGGTCACATCCCGCCGTCGCAACCGGGTCAGGATCAAGGCTTCGCGCCTCCGGCCAGCCAGGCGGTCCAGCCCAGGGGCGCGCCGCCGGGATTGGCCCGGGCGTAGTCGTAAAACCGGCGCAGAAAGTCCAGGCGCTGCCGGGCCAGGGCGTCGCGGCCCGGGGCGCTGCCGCCGCTGGTCTTGGCCAGATCCGAGCCGCCCAGGGCCTTCTGGCGGGCGATGATGTCCTCGAAGGCCACGGCGGGGGCGTTACGCAGCATGTCGACCAGGGTCATGAAGGTGGTGGTGCGTCCGGCCCCGCCCCGGCAGTGGAAATGCAGCCAGACGTCGGGCGGCAGGCTGCGGTGGAACCGCACGAACCGCTCGACTACGGCGTCATCGGGCCGGGTATGGTCGGACACGGCCAGCCGCAGATAGCCCAGGCCCAGGGACGCGGCGGCCTGGGCTTCGCTCACGGCTGCCAAAGGACCGAGCCTCAGGGGCGTGGGGCCGCCGCGCTTGGCTTCCCGGGCCACGACGATGTCCGGTCGTTCGTCGATGGCGGCCAGGAGGGCGGCTTCGGCCTCGGCCACGAAGACGGCGTCACGGCCCGGGTTGCCCTGATTGTCGGGCAGCCGCCAGGACACGGCGGCGTTGCCAAGAAAGCCATGGGATTCCCGGCGCAGGTCGACGATGACGGTGCGCGGCGGAAATTGTTCGCGCATAAGGGCTAGCCCGGCCAGGGAGAACTGACTGCTGCCGGAGATGCGCAGCCCGTTTAAGCCCTCCCGGGAGGGGACGGCAGCCCCGTCCGACGCGGCCAGGGGGAAAAAACAGGTGCGAAACCGATGGGGCAGGGCGCTTGCGGCAGCGGCGTCCAGGGTCAAAACCCCGACGTCCGGCCCGGGTTCGGCCGAGGCGGCAACGCCCGGACCGGCCAGGAACAGGGCCAGCGCCATGGCCAGCAGCCCTGCCAGAGGCCAGGGCGCCGCAAGGCGCGGCCGGGCGGATCGGCGAAGCCGGCAGCACGACGGCGGCAGGGCGGACATTGCTTCCTCCTGTTACTGGGCCAGCCCCAGGGCGCTGCGGACCTCGGCCCGGGCGGCGGCATATTGCTGCTGGAATTCCGGGCTGTTGAACAGGAAGGCGGCGATGACCGTGCCGGCGATGCGGCCGGCGGCCACGTCGCTGGGGTAGTGGACGCCGCCGATCTCCCGGTTGAAGCGGTACTGCTCGGCTCGGGCCGCCAGGGCTTGGGCCTTTTCCGGGACCATGTTGGCCAGGATGATGGCCATCAGGGTGCCGTAGGTGGAATGGCCGCTGGGGTAGGAGGCGTTGCCGGGCTTATGCACGCAGGGATCGATTTGCGCACTGACGGCATAGGGGCGGGGACGGTCCCAGTGCTTCTTGGCGTTGCCGAGAATGGCGTCCCCGTTTTCCTTGACCGCCTTGAAAAAGGCCGCCGCCACGGGAAGCTTTTCGGCCGTGAACTGGGGGCCGACCACATCGGTGAAGCGGAAGACCTCGCGGGCGGCGTCGGCTTGGGCAAAGGCCACCATGTCCGGGGTGCGGTCCTTTTGCAGTTGCAGGAGCAGGGCGATCTCGTCGCGCTGCTCGGCCGAGTCCATGGCCGGCGGCGGCGGCAGCAGCCGGGCCAGATCGACCTGCTGCGGGCTGACGAACAGGGTTTCGGACCAGGCCAGTTGCGGCAGCGACAACAGCAGGACCAGCAGAAGCAGGCGGAACTGGGCAAGCATGGCGAACCTCCTCGGGTGACAGCATGGGGCCGGCCGGTACGGCGCGACCGGGGCTGGCGCAAGTTATAGGGTCTTGGCCGGCGGCTGTCACGGCCGGCGGGCTGCAACCGGCTGGCGTTTTTGGGCGACTGACGGGCATCGGCGCGGGGAGCGGGGGATGGGCGCGTCCCTGGCCCGCGCCGTCCTGAAGCGGGGCGATTGTGGAACGGATTCTGCAAGATCGCCTGCATACAGGGAGGAATTGCCCATGTTCGCACCAAGTATCCATGTGGAATGCGTGAGTTTTTTCGAACCGGCCAAGGGGGAATGGCGGGAGGAGCGCGTCAAGGGTCTGGCGGAAGAGGAGTCTTCGCCCTGCCCGGACGACGAGGATGAGGACTTTCTTTCCTTCTGCCGCCGCTCGCTGCTGTAATTGCCGGCCGGCCTGGGTGTGGCCGACGCAAAACAGGCGGCGGCGTTACGGGGACGGAGAAGTATTTTCTCGAAACAACCATATTTTTTGAGGCGAATCCCAGCCGAGCCACGATAACGGCGCATTTATTGCTTGTCTTCGAAGGTCGGGCCGACGCGTTGCTTGTAGCGCGGCCGGTCCCGGCCAGACATTCGGAGGCTTCATGAAACGTCTGCTGTGCATCCTGGCTTTGCTGGCTTTTGCCTTCACGGCCGCCGGCTGTCCGCCGCCGCGCCGGCCCCTGCCGCCGCCCGGTCCGGGGGCCTACCAGCCCGGCCCCTACCATCCCGCGCCCGGTCCCGGAGGATACCCGCCCGGACCCGGACCGACGCCGTATCAACCCGGCCCCGGCCCTTACGGCCATCCCGGCGGCTATCCGCCCGCGCCTTAGGTTTTTAACGCAACAACGCCGGCTCCTCGAAGGGGGGCCGGCGTTTTGTTTTCCACCCGAGCGCGGCCTTTCTACTTCAGGCCGATGGACGTGCCGGAAGCAAACGCCGGCTCATGCAGCGGCAGCAGGATGTGGGCCGCCTTCTTGACGCGGACCATGATATCGTAGGCCGCGCAAGGATTGACGCAGGTGCCGGGCGGAATGACTTCCATCTCCCGGGCCGTTACGGCCTTGGGCGGGAAGAAATTCTCGTTAATGACGCAAAAGCCGGTGATGACGGCCTGGCCGGCCGGGGTGTCAACAAAGACGGACATGCCGCCTTCGGTGTGGGCCGGAGTGTGGACCATGCGCAGGCCGGGCAGGATCTCCGTGTCGCCGGTGAGCGTCCGCATCTGGCCGGAATCGATGACGTCTTCCACGTATTCGGCGTTGTAGCGGAAGTCCAGGGGATGCGGGTCATTGACGTGGGCCAGCTCCCGCTCGTGGGCGTAGATGACCGCGTTTTCCAGATAGGCGTCGTTTTCGCAGTGGTCGTTGTGCAGGTGGGTGTGGATGACCACGTCGATATCGGCCGGAGTCAGGCCGTACTGGGCCAGACCCGACTCCAGGGTATGGATCTTGCCGCCAAGGGCCGCCTCGCGGGCGGCGGACTGCACCGGGCGCATCTCGCCGGTGTCCACCAGCACCTTCTTGCCGCCGCCTTCCAGATACCAGCCGTAGATGGGGATGGTGTAAGGCGTGCCGTAGTCGAACTGGTAGGTCATCATGCCCTTGTCGAATTCCTTGGAGCCAAGGACTATGGGATGAATCACGTACTTGCTCACGGGATGAAACCCTCCGCTACGCTAAAGTGCTCCGGGCCGCGACGCGTCCCGGCGCGTCGATCGACCGCCCGGGGCAATAGGTAAGCAGTCGGCGACGGCGCGGCAAGGGGGACGCCCCCGGCGGCGAGTTGACGGCGGCGGCAAAGACGGACACAACGCCCATGGCGATGCGCGCCGCCAGACGCCCCGACAGGTGGGGGATTTGAAACGCTGCACTTGAAAATGCAGCCGTATTTTCAAGAAAATGTCTTGGGATTTTGGCCGTTGCCGGCAAATGAACCGGTAGGCTTTTCGAGCGCGCGTCTAGTGTCGCGTCCCTTAAAAAAATACGATAGTATTTTTTAAGAAAAATAAATGGTTTTAGCTTATTGACTATAAAACACCATATGCGCTTTTCGCGGACGCGACATTAGCCGCGACGGCGCGCCCGCCAGGCCTTGCCGCCTGGTGCGTTTCTCCGCACGATATGGCGGTCTGCCGCCCGCAAACCGACGCCCACACGTTCAGGTGACCCCTCTATGATGTATTCCATTCAGATTTTGCGGATCATCGGCATGTTGATGATCGTCTATATCCATGTCGGCGTCTATATGACGCTGGTGAGCAACGTCGGCGATTCCGTCTTTCACGTCATCCCCGACGCGTACATGTGCAAGGCCTTCATCTTTTTCAGCATCTCCGGCTTCATCATGGCCTTTCTCATCGATATCGGCTACCGCAACTTTCTGGTGCGCCGCATCCTGCGCGTCTATCCGACCTTCCTCATCGCCTGCGGCCTGGCCATCGCCTTGCGCTACCTGCTTTTTGGCCAGTTGCCGGGCAAGGACATGTTCCTGGCCATGACGCTGATGCCCGTGGGCTTCGTGGATTACCCGCTCAAGATCGAATGGACGCTGATTTACGAAGTCTGCTACTATCTCATCATCACGCCCTTTGCTTTCCCCAAGACGCGACGCTACTTCGTGCCGTTTCTCTTTGTCTGGCTCGGCGTCATCGGCATCGCCTATTACGCTTCGGGCATCACGGCCTTTTACGTGCTGCCCCCCTGGAAGCGGCTTTTCGTCTCCTACGTCAACATCTACTTCATCACCGGGGCCCTGGCCTACCACGCCGCCAAGCGCCTGCGCTTCGACTGGTGGCCGGCCTATGTCCTGGCCATCCTGGCCAGCGCCGCCGTGACCGTAATCACCTCGGACGCCTGGAAGCTTGAACCCTACAATATGAAGCAGCTGGCCACCTGGAGCCTGTGCACCGCCGTGACCCTGGTTTCCCTGGTCAAGCTCGAAAACCATTTCCAGGCTCCCTGGGTGAAGGCCATCGGCCAGTGGGGCGACTACGCCTACGCCGTCTACCTGACCCACGCCCTGGTGGTCGGGGTCTTTTTCTCCTGGCTGGTCTACCGGTACGGCTGGCAGCTCGACAACCGGGCGGCCCTTGTCGCCGTGGGCCTCATTCTTGTCGTGGGCTATGGCCTGGGCCGGCTGGATGCCGCCGTGCACGGCTATTTCAAGCGGAAGTTCTCATGAGGCCGCGCGGCGGGAAGGGCTGATGTCCATTCATCTTGCGCCCAATCCTCCGGGCGGTGCGGTTTTCGTGACGCGCGCAGCGGGAAAGGCTTGATGTTTGATGCCCTTGCCCCGGAGGCCCCAGGCGGTGGGATTTGTGTGACCCCGCGCGGCGGGATAAGCTGATGCCGGCTCCCCGTTCGTTTCTCGCCCGGGCGGCCGACGCGGCGCTCATTGCCGCCACGGTCCTGGCCCTGGGCTGGGCCGGGCGGGAGGCGGCCGTCGATCTCCGGCTTACTCGCCTTCAGGAACAGGCGGCCCGGCGCGTGCCGCATTTTCCCGACGCGGCCTCACGCACGGCGTTCACCGACGCCGCCGGCCGCGACAAGGTTCCGTGCGCGTCGTTTCTTGGTCGAAAGCCACTGGTCGTCCTGACCATCGGCCAGTCCAACATCGCCAATTCCGCCCTGGGCGAGTTTGCCCCGCGCCACCGCATCGGGAATTATTTCGAGGGGTCGTGCTACGTCGCGGCCAATCCGCTTCTCGGCACGTCGGGTGAGCGGGCGGCGGCTGTGCTCGATTTCGCCGACGCGGCCCTGGAGGCGGGGCTGTACGACAGCGCGCTCATCGTGCCGCTGGCGGTGCAGGGATCGTCGGTCTGGAACTGGGCGCGCCACGGCGATTTGCGGCCGGTTCTGGAAAGCACGCTGCGCCGCCTGGGCGAGATGGGGATCAAGCCTAATCTCGTGCTCTACCATCAGGGCGAGGCCGATTGTCTGGTGGGGATGGAAGGCGGGCTGTACGCCGAAGGCTTGGACAACGTCATCGGCGATTTACGGCGCATGGACGTGGATGCGCCGGTGGTGGTCTCGCAAGTCAGCCGCTTCAAGGAACTCGATTGCCCGGACGCCGATCCCGGGGCCTGTTCGCGCCTCTGCCCGGACATCCGGCAGGCCCAGGCCGGGGCGGCCGACCCGTCGCGCGGCGTCTTCGCCGGCCCGGACACGGACCTGGCCGTGCCCGAGCGGTTCGACGGCTACCACATGACCGACGACGGCCGCCGCCGCTTCGCCGCCATGTTGCTGGAAACCCTGCGCGCCCTTCCGCAACAGCGCTAGTACTTCCCCAGGCGAAGCCGCCCCCTTTCTCCATATGGGGGGGCCGGGGCCCCCGCCCCCCGGCCGCCGGAGGCCTCTTCCTCTTATCTCTTCCTTTTATCTCTTCTTCATCTTCCTGCGAACAAAATCCGTAAGCATCCGGGCTTCCTCGACGCGCAGCAGCGAGGCGACGCCCATGTAGGCC
>JAEZMB010000148.1 GCA_023435825.1 Pseudomonadota bacterium
CGACGTCAACGAAAATTGCCCGGCCCCCCCCGCACCCGGCGCCCCGTTTTATAGATATAAAGCCCAAAGGGTTCCTTAACAAAGAACCATTACTTTAAGCTGAGACTTCGGTATAGTTTTCTTCTTAATATTTCACTTGCTCTATTCACGAAATCCTCCTCGCTTTCACCAGGCAAGGGGTCGTTAATTTCTTCTGCAAGTTCAGACAGAAACTTGTCTGAAGAAACTAATTCAGAGACATCCTTACTGAAAACTTCTTGATCGCTGGCATTGGCTGGCCCAACGAAAGCTGACATTACATTAGAGATACCGCTTCGCAAGCTTACAGACGATATTTTTATTTGCTTAGATAAAAAAGTCTTTAAGTTGTCACTTGGATCATTTTCCTCTACGACCAGACAATCAATGCGATCACTAGACATTTTTCTTTTCCTTTTTTTTAGATTTTTCGTAATATATTTTAAACAGAACAGCAAAAAACGCAATTATAGCTTCAATGATTTTTTCTTTTTCCTTGTCTGTGAGTTTATCCCAAAGCGACTTAAATAAATGAAACAGCTTAAGAAACACTCCAACAATCCTGTGCGTCACCATCATATATCCTCGCGCGTTTATAAAAGTAGCACACTAATTCAAACTAACATGCAATCGCATATATCTACAACATGGTTTGGCGTCAATATAAATCACAAAGCCGTATCAATTCCTAACAAGGCGAACTCGAAGACGTTCCACGCCACTGGCTGCGTCGCATCAAGGAGGCTTTCGACCATGAGTAAAGCCAAACACGCCCTCTCCCAACTCATCGCCGACCTCGACGCCGGCATCGCCCCAAAACCCGTCCGGCGCACAACTTTGACGCCCCGTGAGGACGGCTCCTTCTTGCGTTGCGTCCTGGCCGGCGACGGCAGCGTCGTGGCCGAGGATATCGTCACGCCCGGGCAGTCCGTCGCCCTGGCCGCCCGCGCCAAGACCGGGCTGTCCCAGACCCGTTTCGCCGCCCTGCTCGGCATCTCCGTGCGCACCCTCCACGACTGGGAGCAAGGCCGCCGCACACCATCCGGCCCGGCCAAGACGCTGCTCGCCATCGCCCTGGCCCATCCCGAAATCCTGCGCGACATCGCCGCGCCGTAACGCCTCCGCCAGCCCCCCGCCCTATCCTGTCGCCCCCCTCCCCACGCCCGCTCCCTCGCCGTTCAACGCGCCTCATTTCCTCTGTTCCGAAATCTGCAGCCGCATCGCCACCCGATTTCGCAACCCCCTCTCCCGCTCTTCACGCAGTATCGCCGCAATCGCCTGCGGCATGTCCGCCTCGTCGACGACGCCAAAACCCAGTTTGGCGTAGAACGGCGCATTCCAGGCTATATCCGAGAATGTCGTCAAATAGCATTCCGAAAATCCCTGCTCCCGAATGCGCCGCATGGCGTGGCGGATTAGCGCCCTCCCCAGGCCTTGCCGGCCGTGGTCCGGGCGGACGTCCACCTGGGCCAGAAGGGCCATCCCATCGACCACTTGCACAAGGACATACCCAACAGGCGATCCGCCAGTATCGACAGCCACCCACAGCAGGCCCTGCGCTTGCGCGGCCAGCAGCACATCCATGGGCAGCTTATCCGACAAAATATGTTCCGGCAGGTAACCATCAGGAAAAATCTGCGCCGCCGCGAGTTCGATGGCGTTCAATAAGGGCAGATGGTGGGATTGCGCCAACATGATGGCGTATCCAGCTTGTTCAATCCCAGAAAATTCACTTGTCATGGCGCATCCTGTTTCTTGATCGCAATCGGCACCGTCAGCGGGAGCGTATGTATTGCAGCCGGTACGGCAAACTCCTGAACAAGGGCAAGAGGCGATCCCAGCTCGGCTCCTCCGTGCCCACCCTCCACGCCTGGGAACAAGGCCGCCTCACGCCCTTTCGCCGGCCACCACGGCCGCCCTCGCCGCCCCCCATCATGGCTACGGCCGCGCTGCCGCCCCAGAGGACCAAATCGCTTGAGCAGATCAGAATTGCCAAGAAATCACTGGCGGTTCTCTGCGTTTTTGGGCAACACTCAAAGCGATATCTCAAACACCGTCGGCCGTACCGCGACAATCCCTCGCCGGACCTAGGGGGGCGCCATGAAACTGTCCATGAAACTTGCCTGCTGCTTTGCCATTCTGCTGATCATGCTCTGCGGGCTTGGTCTCTATGCCGTTAAGGAGATGGGGGCCATAAACAGCAACACCAATGATTTGGCCACAAACTGGCTGCCGACGATCAAAATCGTTGGCCGCCTCAACAGCCTCACCTCGCAATTTCGCCGGCTCGAACTTGTCCACCTGCTGACAACCGACAAAGCCGAAATGGAAAAATACGAAAGCCAGATGGCCGACTTGAAAAAAGCCGTTGAAAAATCCATTGAAATCTACCGGCCACTGATAACCGAACCCGAGGAGCGCGAAAACTTTCCGAAGTTCATGGACGCCTGGAACGCCTACCTGGGGCTGCATGAAAAGGCCATGGTCCTTTCGCGCGCCAACGATAATGTCGACGCCGCCGCCATCGCCGCCGGAGACGCGGCCAAGCGCATCCAGGAAGCCCAGAAGTACCTCGACATCCTCATCGACGTGAACGACAAGGGCGGCGCGAAATCGGCGGCCGCCGCCGTTGCCGCCTATGAGACCGGGCGCACCGTCGTGCTTTCCCTCATGGCCGCCGCCTTGGTCCTCGGCGTCGTCCTGGCCGTCTGGCTCGTGCGCAACGTCCTTGGTCAGCTCGGCCAGGACCCCGGCTATCTGGGCGAGGTCGCCTCGGCCGTGGCCGCCGGACATCTTGATGTGCCGCTCAAGCCCGTGGAGGGCCAGGGCGGCGTCTACGGCGTGTTCGTGGCCATGATCGCCAACCTCAAGGCCAAGATCGCCGAAGCCGATCAGAAAACCGCCGAGGCGGCCAGTCAGGCCGACGCCGCTCGGGTCGCCACGGCCCAGGCCGAGGAAGCGGCCAACCAGGCCCGCAAGGCCCGGGCCGAAGGCATGCTCCAGGCGGCCGAACGCCTGGAAGGCGTGGCCGGCGTTCTGGCCTCGGCCTCGGACGACCTCACCGGCCAGATCGACCAGGCCCGAAACGGCGCGCAAAACCAGGCCGCCCGGGTGGGCGAGACAGCCACGGCCATGGAAGAAATGAACGCCACCGTGCTGGAAGTGGCCCGAAACGCCGGCGAAGCCGCCGACACCGCCGCTCAGGCCCGCGGCAAGGCCGAGGAAGGGGCCGTGGCCGTCTCCCGGGTGGCCGAGTTCCTCACGCGGGTCAACGACAACGCCCGCCAGTCCCGCCAGGACATGGAGACGCTCGGACATCAGGCTGAAAGCATCGGCGCGGTGCTCGGCGTCATCTCCGACATCGCCGACCAGACCAACCTGCTGGCGCTGAACGCCGCCATCGAGGCCGCCCGGGCCGGCGAGGCCGGGCGCGGCTTCGCCGTCGTGGCCGACGAGGTGCGCAAGCTGGCCGAAAAGACCATGACCGCCACCAAGGAAGTCGGCGACGCCATACGCGGCATCCAGAACGGCACCAAGAAGAACTACGACAACGTGGCCCAGGCCGTTTCCGCCGTGGAAGAAGCCGCCGGCCTCGCCGCCTCCGCCGGCGGCACCCTGGGCGAGATCGTGAAGCTGGTCGACGCCGCCGCCGATCAGGTGCGCTCCATCGCCACCGCTTCCGAGCAGCAGTCCGCCACTTCCGAAGAGATCAACCGCAGCGTGGAAGACGTCAGCCGCATCGCCTCCGAATCGGCCCAGGCCATGGACATGGCCGGCCGGGCCGTGGACGAGCTGGCCGACCAGGCCCGCGAGCTGGCCGCGCTCATCGCCGAGATGCAGGCCGAAGGCGGCGGTTCTCCCAGCACCGCCAAGGCCGTGACCAGCCGCCGGCCGTCCCACTCCCTGCCCGCCGGCCGCCGGCCCAAGGCCCTGGCCTGATCGGACCGAGAGCCCTTTGCCAACGGGCCGCCTGCCTCGCGCCGGCGGCCCGTTTCGTTTGCGCCCCGGGTCCGGCCATGATAGCCAACACGGCGAAATCGACCCCTTTCGAGGTCCCATGCGAGCCGTCCGCGACGCCCTGGTGTGGTGCTACTGGCATCCCTTCAAGCGACTGATCCAGGCCCTGCCCCTGCCGCGCGCCCTGGCCCTGGCCCGGGGGCTGGGGAGGCTGCTTGGCCGCGTGCCCAACGCCCGGCTGCACGGCATGGCCGAGGCGGCCCGCCTCGTTCCCGGCGCGCCGGCCGATCCGGCCGCCCGCCTGGCCCTGGCCCGGGATGCCTTGATCCAGTTCTGCCAGACCGACCTGGAAGTGCTCTACTTCCCCAGACTCACCCCGGCCGTAACCGCCGCCCACGTCCGCCTGGAGGGCCGTAAGCGCCTGGACGCCGCCCTGGCCCAGGGACGCGGCGTCATGCTCGCCTTTGGCCACTACGGGGCCAATCAGATGGTCATGCCCGCCGTGGGCCACGCCGGCTACCGCATGTGCCAGCTCTCGGCCCCGGCCACGACCCTCAACGAGAAATTGCCCGAGGCCCGAAGCGCGGCCGTACGCCGCACCCGCGAGCTGCGCTGGGCCCACGAACAGACCCTGCCCGTAACCCATATCGACGTGTTCGGCAGCCTCAAGGGCGCGTTCACCTGCCTGCGCGGCGGCCATGTCCTGGGCGTGGCCATGGACGGCGGCGGCGGCGAAAAACGCGCGGCCGTGCCGTTTCTGGGCCGCCAGGCCCTTTTCTCCCTGGGGCCGATGCTCTTGGCTGGAAAGACCGGCTGCGCCGTGCTGCCCTGCTTCATGGAGCGCGCCCCGTCCGGCAGCCTCACCCTGCGCATCGAGGAGCCGCTGCATTTGGTCGCGCCCGGGGATGGCGGCGCGTCGGCCGAGGACGCGGCCCGGGCCAACACCGCCGCCTTTGCCGCTCGCTTAAGCGCCGCCGTTATCGCACAGCCCAGCCATTACCTCTACTTCCTGGCCTTTCGCCAACACATGGCCGCGGCCGGCCACGAGCCTTTTTTCCTGGAATAAAACGCCGGGGCCGGGTTATGACGGCCTTGCCGCCGGACACCCTCCGGCGGCGCATCCCACCGCCAAGGACCGACACCCATGGACCACGCCCTGCTCGATCTGCCCCTTGATGAAAAAATCGCCCTGTCCAAGCGCGTGCTGGCCGGGGCCATGGACCGCTTCGGCCACGCCTTCTGGATCGCCTGGACCGGAGCCAAGGACAGCACGCTGACCCTGTGGCTGACCCGGGAACTGTGCCGCGAGACCGGCCGGACCATGCCGCGCGTGCTGACCATCGACGAAGGCGACCCGTTCCCGGAAATCCTCGATTTCCAAAAGCGCCTGACCGCCGACTGGGGCCTGGACGTCCATCTGGCCGCCAACCACGAGATCCTCGACCGCAAACCGGCCATCGGCGACTACATCGACCTGTCCACCCTGTCCCAGGCCGTGCGCGACGAAGCGGCCCGCACCGGCTTTACCGGCCCCGGGTTCCCCTTCGACCCGGAATCGCCGCTGGGCAACCAGCTCATGAAGGTGCTGCCCATGAACACCTTTTTGCGCGACAACGGCGTGGCCGCCCTGGCCACGGCCATCCGCTGGGACGAGCATCCGGCCCGGGAAGGCGAACTCTACGAAAGCCCGCGCGAGGACCCGCCGCACCTGCGCGTCCACCCCATCCTGCACATGCGCGAGGCCGACGTCTGGGCCATCACCCGTGCCCACGGCCTGCCCCACTGCTCCCTTTACGCCAAGGGCTACCGCAGCCTCGGCACGCTGCACGGCACCGTCCGCCACAGCGACCTGCCGGCCTGGGAACAGGACCTCACCGACCGCAGCGGCGAACGGGCCGGCCGCGACCAGGACAAGGAAGACGCCATGGAGCAGCTGCGCGCCCTGGGCTACATGTAACGCCGCCCTGCCGCCCCGTCCTTGCCAGACCGGGGCGGCGGGGGGCGAAGGCG
>JAEZMB010000106.1 GCA_023435825.1 Pseudomonadota bacterium
GCCCAGGACGGGGGCAGGGCCGCCGGCCGACCGGCTTCGGCCGACGGCGAGACGCGCGGGGCCGGTGCTGCCGGGACCCCGGGGCCGGATGCCGGCGAGGGCCGTCCCCGGCCGCCAAAGCCGGAACTGGCCCCGGACAAGGCCCGGCCCGACATTCGGCCCGACTCCCGGCTGCTGGATTTCCAGGGCTGGAAGAATCCGCTCTTCGGCCTGGGTCCCTATTTCGAAGCCTGCCTCTATGCCGGCGTGCTGGCCGCGGCCGTGGCCGTATGCCTCGCCGTGGGCGTGCTGTGGCCGCTCTATCCGCTTTTGGCCATCCTGGGTCTGGTGGCCTGGCTGCGCCGGCTGTAGCGGCCCTGGCGGCCCGGCGCGCAGCGTTGCGCCACCGGCCTGCACCCGGCGATTTCGGACGGCCTTGCCCCAAACCCGGAAGATGTGGGAAACTGCATCCGCCAACCTGGACCACAACCCTGGGGAGCGCCATGCGCCTGACACTCCTTGTCGTCCCTGTCTTCCTGCTGTTCCTGACCGTGTGTTGCCCAGCCGTCGCCCTGGCCGCCCCGGGCGTGTTCACGCCCCTGCCGGAAGGCTCGGCCCGGGCCGGGGCCGACAATGCCGGCGGCATCCCGGCCGTGCGCAGCCGGCTGGTGACCGTGGACGCGGCGGCGCTTTTCCCCAAGGCCGACAGCGGCGCAAACGCCGTGCCCGACAACCGGCTCAGCCTCAATCTCTTCGACGACCTCACCGTGACCATGACGCCCGCTGCCCTGGAAACCATCGGCCCGGCCCAAACCACGGTGCTTGTCGGCGACAACGACGCCGCCACCGGCGGCCAGTCGCGCTTCGCCCAGACCTCCGGCGTCCTCTACGGCGTGGTGCGCACCTCGGGCCGCCTGCATTACGAAATCGCGCCGGCCGGCGGCGAAGCCTACGTCATCCGGGAAATCGACCAGACCAGCTATCCCGAGGAGCATGAGGTCATGGTTCCCCAAGCCTCCCTGCCCAGGGCGGCCGATACGGCCAAGGCCGGCGCGGCGGCCGACGACGGCTCGCGCATCGACATCATGGTGGTCTACACGCCCTCGGCCCGCGCCGCCGTGGGCGGCACGGCGGCCATGGCCTCCCACATCGCCCTGGGCATCAGCGAGACCAACCAGGGCTATGCCAACAGCGGCCTCGTGCAGCGCTTCCGGCTGGTCTACTCCGGCGAGGTCGCCTACACCGAGACCTCGTTCGACACGTCCCTGGCCGACCTGCAAGGCACATCCGACGGCAAGATGGACAATGTCCACACCCTGCGCAACACCTACGGCGCGGACATCGTCTCCCTGCTCATCAACAACAGCTCCTACTGCGGCCTGGGCTATCTCATGACCTCCACGGCCACGGATTTCGCCGCCTACGCCTTCAACGTCGTGTATTATTCCTGCGCCACCGGCTACTATTCCCTGGCCCACGAGTGCGGCCACAACCAGGGCGCGAACCACGACCGGGCCAACGCCGGTGGGACGACGCTCTACAGCTACGCCTACGGCTACCAGCAGACCGCCGCCTCGCCGCCGTTCCGCACCATCATGGCCTACGACTGCCCCGGCGGCTGCACCCGGGTCAACTACTGGTCCAACCCGGACGTCAGCTACAACGGCTACCCCACCGGCGTGGTCTCCACGGCGGGAAACGCCGCGGACAACCGGCTTACCCTCAACAACACCCGGAGTTTCGCCGCCAACTGGCGGCATGCAGTGACCCCCGGGGGGATTGCCCCGGTGAGCAGCCTGTTGTTCCATCCATAAAACAGCAATCCGTTACCGGTTTTCGACTGTCACGAGGAAAGTGTCGTGCTGGTCTTGTCATTGGCCCGTCAGATACGTAGGAGGGAGGAAATACGTATCTGTTGCGCCGGCCCTGTTCTCTGACAGGCCGGCCTGACAATGAGGCGCCATGAGCAGTAACACCGACGCCCAGCATCTTTCGCCGCAAACGCTTTTGCGGATCATTGCGTTGCAGACGGAAATCGTCAAAATCGGCCATGATTTGAGCTGCGTCATGCAGTACGTGGTCGAACAGTTGCAAGACTTGGCCGGAGCCAGCGGAGCCATCGTGGAACTGGCCGAGGGCGGGGACATGGTCTACCGCGCCGCCTCGGGCCTCGCCGCGCCCCAGCTCGGCCTGCGTCTGGGCCGCCAGGGCAGCTTGTCCGGCCTTTGCGTGGACACCGGGCAGGTGCTCGTCTGCCAGGACTGCGAAAGCGATCCCCGGGTGGACAGGCTGGCCTGCCGCAAGGTCGGGCTGCGCTCCATGGTGGTGGCCCCGCTGTTTCATCAGGAGGCCGTGGTGGGGGCGCTCAAGGTCGTCTCGGAAGCTCCCTGCCGGTTCTCCGACGAACACGTGCGCATCTTGCAACTCATGGCCGAGCTGATCGCCGCCTCGATGTTCTACTGCGCCCAGTACGAGGTCAACGAACTCTACCGCCGGGCCACCCACGATCCCCTGACCGGCATCGGCAACAGGGCGCTTTTCTACGACCGCCTGCGCCAGAGCCTGGCCCTGGCCGGACGCCAGTCCTTTGCCGTGGCTGTCTTCATCCTGGACATGGACGGGCTCAAGGACATCAACGACACCCGGGGCCACCGGGCCGGCGACGCCGCCATCAAGGAAATGGCCCGGCGGGTGAGCGCCGTGTCGCGCCAGTCCGATCTGGCCGCCCGCCTGGGCGGCGACGAGTTCGGGCTTATCGCCACCGCCCTGGCCGACGCCCGGGAGGCCGAGACCGTGGCCCAGCGCCTGGACCAGGCCCTGGCCGCGCCCTTTCAGTTCGAGGAAACGCCGCTCCCCCTGGCCGCCAGCATCGGCTGGGCCGCCTACCCCGAGGACGGCGCGGCCATCGACGCCCTCGTCGAAAAGGCCGACCAGCGCATGTACACCCGCAAACGCGCCCGCAAGGGCAGCGCCCGGTAGTGTCGCGTCCGCGAAAACGTAGATGGTGTTTTGAAGCCAACGAGCTAAAACCATTTATTTTTCTTATAAATTACTTTCGTATTGTTTAACGGACGCGATACGGGGACCGAGGCCGCGACGCGGCAAGCGCCTCCTGGCCGGGAATAGGGAAAAGCGCCGCGACTTCGGCGCGTCCGGCCACGGGCCAGGCTGGACAAACGGGTCGGCGGCAGGTATGGCCGCCGCCTCGGAGGCAACAATGAACACGAGCATGGCCTGGACTTATTTGATCGTCGGCGGACTGTTCGAGGCGGGTTGGCCCATAGGGCTCAAGATGGCCGAGACTCCGGGACGCGGGCTGCAGGGCGGCCTCATCGCCGTCGTGTGCATGGCCGTCAGCATGGCGCTGTTGTATCTGGCCCAGCGGGAAATCTCCATCGGCACGGCCTACGCCGTCTGGACCGGCATCGGCGCGGCCGGGGCCTTTGCCTGCGGCCTGCTGCTCTACGGCGACCCGGCCACCTTCGGGCGCTTTGCCGGCGTGGGGCTCATCATCTCCGGCGTGGTCGTGCTCAAACTCGCCCATTAGGCCGGCGCGGCCCAGACATCCCGACAGGAGCCGCCCGGACGACGAAGCAAGGGCAAGCCGTCCCTGCCCCGGCCCAGCCGTTTGCCGCCCCGGCAACGCCTTCCCTTGCCCTCATCGCCCCCCCGACGCCGCGCCCAGGAGCGGCGTAATACCTGACTCACCCCAGTGGATCATACGTTCCAGAAGTGGCCGGTACGTTGCAAGCACGTCAACGGCGTGCTACATTTGCCTTACTCAATAGTGTCGCCTATACGTAACGACACATCACGTTTCCCACGCCCATGTGGTCGACGACAGGTGCGGCGAGCAGTTTACCCGCCAAGGAGCCAACCATGCGCATCGGCATTACCCTCAAAATCATCGTCCTCGTCGTTTCCTCGGTCATCATCTCCAGTCTCGCCATTGTCGTGGCCGGCCGCTTTGCCTTTGAAACCGGCTTTTCCAAGGAGTACGACGACAACATCCAGGCCTTCCAGCGCGTGGGCGCGGACCGGCTGGAGTCGCTGCGCACCCAGTTTTCCCATCTGGCCCGGGGGCAGGCCGTGCGGCCAAACGTCATCGGCGGCGTGTCCGGCGCGGACAAGGCGCTGCTTTCGCGCCTGGGCCAGGATCTCGTGGGCGTGGGCCAGGCCGGTTTCGTGGTCTTCACCGACGCCGCCGGCACGGTGCTGGCAGCGGCCGGCCAAGCGGACGACGCCACCGCGGCCCTCAAGGAGCGCCTGACCGACAATGCCGCCGGCCGCGAAACCCTCGGGTTCACGACAGTTTCGGGCAACCGTCTGCCCCTTGTGGCCACGGCTCCGGTGCGCAAGGACGGCGCGGTCATCGGCTGCGTGGCCGTTGGGGCCGATCTGGCCGCCCAAAACGCCCTGGTGGACAGCCTCAAGACCATGCTGGGCGTGGAAGCCACGCTCTTTTCCGGGCCGCTGCGCGTGTCCTCCACCATCACCAACGCCTCCGGCCGGGTCATCGGCACCTCCATCACCGACCAGGACGTCGTCTCGGGCGTGCTGGGGCAGGGCAAGGTCGTCATCAAGCGCCTGACGCTGTTCGACAAGCCCTACATCGCCGCCTACTGGCCCCTGGCCGACGCCGCCGGAAAGCCCATGGGCATCGCCTTTGTCGGCAAGGACATGGGGATGCTCGCCGCCTCGCTGGCGGCGGTCAACCGCAACGCCGGCCTCAGCGCCCTGGCCGTGGTGCTGGTCCTTGGCCTCTTGGGCTATCTGGCTTCCAAGGCCTTTACCAGGCCGATCCTGGCCCTGGCCGCCTTTTCCGGGGCCGTGGCGGCGGGACGGCTTACCGAGACCCTCACAGTGACCAGCCGCGACGAGGCAGGCGATCTGGCCGATTCGCTGCGGCGCATGGTGGGGACGCTTCGCGACAAGATCACCGAAGCCGAGGCGGCCACCGACACCGCCAGGCAGGAGTCCGAACGGGCCAAGGCGGCCATGGAAGCGGCCGAGGAAGCCCGCCGCCAGGGCGAGGCGGCCCGCAAGGAAGGCATCCTGCACGCCGTGGCCCAGATGGGTTCGGTGGTTTCCGGCGTCACCGAGGCGGCCGAGCGCTTGCGCGCCCAGATCGACCAGTCGCGCCAGGGGTCGGAGATCCAGACGCGCCGGGTGGCCGAGACAGCCACGGCCATGGAGGAGATGAACGCCACGGTGCTGGAAGTGGCCCAGAACGCCTCCAAGGCTGCCGGCACCACCGACGGCGCCCGGTCCCAGGCCGACCGGGGCGCGGACATCGTGAGCCAGGCCATGGCCCGCATCGAGGCCGTGCGGCAGCAGGCGCTGACGCTCAAGGCCGACATGGGCAGCCTTGGCGAACAGGCCACGTCCATCGGGCACATCATCAGCGTCATCAACGACATCGCCGACCAGACCAATCTGTTGGCCTTAAACGCGGCCATCGAGGCGGCCCGGGCCGGCGAGGCCGGGCGGGGCTTCGCCGTGGTGGCCGACGAGGTGCGCAAACTGGCCGAGAAGACCATGGCCGCCACCCAGGAGGTCGGCGCGGCCATAAACGGCATCCAGCAAGGGACCAGCCGCAACATCGGCAACGTGGAGCGGGCCGTGGCCGTCATCGGCGAGGCCACCGACAAGGCGCGGGAGTCCGGCGAAGCCCTGGGCCAGATCGTCGGCATGGTGGATTCCGCTTCGGATCAGGTGCGGGCCATTGCCACGGCCACCGAGGAACAATCGGCCACCACCGAGGAAATCAGCCGCTCCATCGAGGAAATCAACGTCATTTCGGCCGAGACCAGCACGTCCATGGCCGAGGCCGGGCAGGCCGTGGCCGATCTCGACGGCGAGGCGGCGGCGCTGCGCCGGCTCATGGAAGACATGGAGAACGAGGCGCGGGGCACGGCCAAGCCCAAGGCCCTGGGGCGCTAGCGATCCTGCGCCCTCACGCAAAAGGGCCGGACAGCTATTGGCTGTCCGGCCCTTTTATTTGGGGGGTCCCGGGGGCTCAGGCCCCCCGCCCCCGGGGGCCGCG
>JAEZMB010000305.1 GCA_023435825.1 Pseudomonadota bacterium
AGCACGCACTGCGGGTTTTCGATGAGCACGTTGGTGTCCAGGACGTAGTTCTTGCGTCCCGTCGCGTCGCCGCCGTCGGTCATGGGAAGCCTCCCTGGTTCGCCGGGCCGCCGGCCTGGCCGGCCGCCCCGGGACCCCCCAGTTGAAGAAAAAGGGGCAAGGGGGAGGCGGCTGCGGACCGTTGCAATGGTATCGGGAAGGCGTATTTTACCCAGCATGGAAATGGAACGCTTGCGCACCGGTCTGTTGACCCCGGGCAGACTGTCGGCCTGTCTGACGGCCGGCCGGCAGCGATTAAGCGCCGACCCACAACCGGGAGGGCGCGGTTGAACCGAAGGTCGCTCCTCCGGCACGGCAACGAGCCGGAAAAGATGAAAAAAGGCGGCGTGGACGCATAAGGCGTCCCGCCGCTTTTTGTTTGGCCCGGGACTCCGGGCCGGGACTTGTCCGCAAACGCCGGTCCGATGGGGCCGCCGGTCGCCGGGGGGCGGCCGGCCAGGCCGTCGGCCCGGCGAACCAGGGAGGCTTCCCATGACCGACGGCGGCGACGCGACGGGACGCAAGAACTACGTCCTGGACACCAACGTGCTCATCGAAAACCCGCAGTGCGTGCTCAAGCTGCGAAACGGCGTGGAAAACGCCATCCACATCCCCTACCACGTGCTCATGGAGCTGGAGGCGCTGAAAAAAACGCCCAAACTGCGCCATATCGTGGCCAACGTCATCGGCGTTTTAAGCGACAACCGCGACCGCATCCATTTCATCCAAAACGACAAGAGCCATTCCGCCTTCACCGACATCGTCGACAACCACATCCTCGACGAAATCCAGGCCTCCACCATCGACGATCCGGTGCTCGTCACCAATGACCGCATCCTCAAGCTCCAGGCCGAGCTGCGCGGCATCAAAAGCGAGGAACTGCGCGACTCCAAGCCCTTCGAGTCGGAATCCCAGCGCTACACCGGCTTCGTGGAGGAGGGCGAGGACATCGTTCCCAACTGCTTCACCTGGCGCGAGGGCAAGCCCGTGCTCCACGCCCCGGACGGCGAACGGGTCATCAGCCACACCTGCGACGTCTGGAACGTGCGCCCGCGCACGGTCTACCAGAACCTGGCCCTGGAGCTCATCATGGCTCCCCACATCGACCTTGTCTCCATCCAAAGCGAGGCCGGCTACGGCAAGACCTTCCTGGCCCTGGCCGCCGCCCTCTACGCCGTGCAGGAGAAAAAGCAGTACGACAAGATTTTCGTTCTTAAGCCCACCATCGAGATCGGGGCCAAGCTCGGCTACCTGCCGGGCGACGTGTCGGAGAAGATGGAACCCTACGTGAAATACGTCTTCGATCTGCTGGTCAAGCTCCACCGCTGCCGGGCGGCCAACAAGGTGTTCCTCAACCCCAACGACGAAATGCTGCGGGTCAATCCCAAGAAGTTCGAGATCCTGCCCCTGGCCTACGTGCGCGGCATGAACATCGAAAACGCCTTCGTGGTCATCGACGAGGCCCAGAACCTGGCCCGCTCGGAAGTGCGGGCGCTTTTGACCCGCATGGGCGAGGGCGTCAAATGCGTGGTCCTTGGCGACACCTCGCAGGTGGACAACCCGTATCTCAACGAAGCCAACAACGGGCTGAACTGGATCGTGCGCAAGTTCAAGGGATTCCCCAACTACGCCCACATCGTGCTCAAGGGCGAGCGCTCGCGCGGCCCCATTACGGATATGGTGCTGAAGTCGAAGCTCTAGCGGAGTACCTGACGATTGTCCGCCTGGCGGTGGCGGACGCGGCCTGAGACGTCGCTCTGGCCGTGGGCCTCGGCCGGTGTCCGACGCATCCCTGGAAAGCCTTTCCGCGTGCGATGGGGCCACGGGAAGCGATATGCCGACGGCGGCCGGGAGAGCAGCCGGGGCCGGCGGCGGGCTTTGCGCCGGCCCGTTCCGAGGGACGGGCCGGCGCGTGCAATCCAGAAGCGAAGGGACTACCAGCGCCCCATGCCCTGTCCCATGCCCGGCCCCATGTGGCCCTGGCCGCCAGCCTGGTTGGCCGGTCCGGCCTGCATCCAACCGCCCATGCCCATGTGTCCCCGGGCGGCCTGATTGCCGTGCCAGGCGGCCATGTGGCGGCCCTGGCCGTGTCCGCCGTAGGCGGCGTTGCCATAACCGGGGCAGGCGCTGGCCGAAGCGTCGGCCGAGGTCCAGCCGCCCATGCCGCGCCCCATGCCGTGTCCCATGCCTCCGGCAAACGCGGTGCCGGCAAGAAGCGTCATGGCCGCGATGGCGACAATGCTCATGATCCGTTGCATCAGGTCCTCCTTTGTCCCGGGACGGCGTCCCGGGTGCGGGTGCTGTTGCTCTGGTGTTGAGCAAGATGCGGACCATGTACGGGTCTGGAAGAGAATCCGGGGATTTCGGCGTCCCGCATTGCGTCGCAAGAGCCTGTCTGGAGCCGGGAGCGTACAGATTGTATACGGGCTGGTCAGGAACGATACGGCGCGGGCGTCGCGTTTTCGCTCACCGCCCCTATTCCCGGTGCAGGGCCACGCTGACGGTGGTGCCGACGGTTTCGGACACGTCGAGGCGGATGGTCCCGCCCTGGCATTCGGTCATGAGCCGGGCCGAGTAGGTGCCCAGGCCATTGCCCTTGGCCTTGCCGGCGGTGGCGTATTTCTCGAAAAAGATCGGAATGATTTCGGTTGCCGGGAGACTTGGGTTGGCGATGGCGAAGCCGGCCTGGTCGCCCGCGACGAAAAAGCCCACCACGACGGTGGCCCCGGCTGATTCGGCTTCCAGGGCGTTTTTGAGCAGGTTGCCGGCCGTGGTCTGGACGAGCAGCGCATTGCCCAGGGCAAAGACCGGGGGCTGGTCCGGCGGGAAGGCGACGGCGACGCCCCGGGACCGGGCCAGGGGGGCGAGCATGTCCGCCGCCGTGGCCAGGATACGGACCAGATCAATGCGCTGCAGGTCCGGCCGGTAGACGCCGGTTTCCATCTTGTAGAGGTCCAGGGACAGGTCGATCTGATCGAGCATGAACCGGCCGGCCTGCTCGATCTCGGCCAGGATGTCGCGTTGCTCGTCGTTGACCTCGCCCAGGGCGGCCACCAGCTCGGGCAGGTTGACGATGTTGCCCAGGGGCGCCTTGAGGTCGTGGCGCATGATGCGTTCCACGTCCTCGCGGACGTTTTCCAGTTCCTTTCGCGCGGTGATGTCGTCGAAAATCCAGATGGAGCCGGCCTGGGGGGCGGCCGGGTCGATGAGGCGGCCGTGGACGGCGCACCACAGCGTGCGGCCGTCGCGGTTGCGGAAGCGTTCCTCCACCGAGGCTTCCTGCCCGGCGGCCACGGCGGCCAGGATCTCCTGGCGCAGGGCGGCCCGGCGCTGTTCGTTTTCGTGGATGGCCTCCAGGGGGCGGCCGGCCAGGGTGGCCGCGTCCAGGGCGAAAAGCGCGCCGAAGCGGGCGTTGGCCCGGATCACCCGGCCATCCTGGCCGAGGTGCACGATGCCCACCGAAGAGGCGTTGAAGATGGCCTCGAACTCGGACATGAGCCGGGCCAGGCGCTCCCCGCGCGCTTTTTGCTCGGTGATGTCTTCCTTGACCGCCACGTAGTGGGTGATTTCCCCCTGGTCGTCGCGGATGGGCGAGATGGAGGAGTCTTCCCAGTACAGCTCGCCGTTGCGTTTGCGGTTGCACAGTTCCCCGCGCCAGATGCCGCCGGCTTGCAGGGTTTCCCACATGGCCTGGAAAAAGGCCCGGTCGTGGACGCCGCTGCTCAGGACCCGGGGCGTTTTGCCCAGGGCTTCCTCGGCGCTGTAGCCGGTCAGGGCGGTGAAGAAGGGGTTGACGTATTCGATGGAGCCGCTGGCGTCGGTGATGACGATGGAGGCCGGCGATTGCTCCACGGCGGCGCGTAGCAGGCGCAGGCTGCGTTCCTGTTGGTGCTGGAGGGTCACGTCTTCCACCGAGGCGATGACCGGCGTGGGAGCCTGCCCGGCCGCCACCGGATTGAACATGGCCCGCAGCACCCGGGTGCGGCCGCCCAGGACCGAGGTGTAGGAGCCTTCCATCCGGGCCGGGGTCCCGGCCAGGGCGGTGGTCAGGGCCTGGCGGGCGGCCTCGGGCATCCGGGACAGGACATTGGCCCCGCGGGCCTTGTCCTTGGTGGCGCCCATAATTTCCAGAAAGCGCACGTTGCAGTTGAGGATGGCCCCGTCCGGGGCGAAGGCCACCAGTCCCAGGGGCGAGTTGTCGAAAATGATGCGCAGGGTGTTTTCCTGCTCGGCCAGGGCCTCCTCGGCCTGTTTGCGGCTGGTGACGTCGATGCAGAAGCCTTCCAGGCGGGCGACGGCGCCGTTGGCGTCGCGAACGGCCCGGGCGTACAGCGACACCCAGATGGCGCGGCCGTCCCGGGTGAGGCGGCGGGTTTCGTGGCCGGACAGGGAGCCGCGCTGCTCTATCAGGTCCAGAAGCCGCCGGCGGTCGGCGGGATCGACGTACATCTGGCTTTCGATGTCCGTCACCTGGCGCAGCATGTCCTCGGGGTCGGCATAGCCGTACATGCGGGCCATAAAGGCGTTGACCGTGCTGTAGCGCCCCGTGGGCAGGGAGGTGAAGATGCCCACCGGCGCGTTGTCGTAAAAGTCGCGCAGGGCCTGCTCGCTTTGGCGCAGGGCGTTTTCGGCGGCCAGGCGGTCGGTGACGTCGTAGACGTAGCCGCCGACGCCGATCTGGCCGCCGGGCAGGGGCACGGGAAACTTGCGCACCTCGAACACCCGGTCGCCCATGGTCTCCAGGGCGGTGAGCACGGAGGCCCCTTCCTGGGCGGCCAGGTCCGAGCGGCGGCATTCGGCCAAGAGCTCGGGCGGCATGACGGCGGCGTCGTCGCGGCCGATGACGGCCTCGGGCGGCAGGCCGTAGAATTCGCACAGGTTGCGGTTGACCACCAGGTAGCGCAGGTTTTCGTCCTTGAAAAAGGCCATGCCGCTGGTGGCGTCGATGAAGGCTTGATAGCGGGCCTCGCTGGCGCGAAGGGCCTCGTTGGCCGTGGTCAGGGCGGTGGTGCGCTCGGCCACGGTGCGTTCCAGGCTCTCCTTGGCGGCATCCAGGGCGGCGGTGGCCCGGGCCACGGCCTCGGCCAGCCGGGCCGGCCAGGACAACAGCAGGAACAGCGCCGCCGACAGCACCACCCACGAGGCGAAGCCGCCGGCCAGAAGCGGCGGCGGCACGGGCAGCCGTGTCCAGCCGCCGGCCGGCACGGCGGCCAGCTCCCAGGTGCCCCCGGGCGTGTCCAGGTGGGCCCGGACGGGGTCGTCACGCAAGACGGTCTGGTCGCCGGCCAACAGCCGGGTGACTCCGGTGTCGGGATCGGTGGCCCGCACGGCCAACCGCAGCCCCGAGGCGGGCGAGGCGGCCAACTGGAAGAAATCCTTGGCGTCGAGGATGACCGTGGCCAGGCCCCACAGCCTGGGCGGCGCGGCGTTTTCGCCCGGCAGCCAGACCGGCAGGCGCAAAATCAGGCCGGTGCCGCCCTGGAGCAGGGGCACGGGGCCGTCGAGGACCGGGGCGTCGTTGTCGATGGCCCGGCGCAGGGCCAGCATCTGGACCCTGGGCAGGTTGTCCGCCAGATGCAGGCCCAGGATGCCGCCGTTATTGATGGTCGGGTAGACGTGGGACACGGTGAGGTCGCGGGCGAGTTGCAGGGAGCGCACGTCGGGCAGCCCGGCGGCCAGTCCCGAGGCAAAGACGGAAAAGTCTTTTTCGCTCACTTCCGGCCGGCTGGCGGCCAGGGCGGCCAGGGCGCGCAGGATGACCAGGCGGCCGGCCAGGGCCGTGTCCAGGGTGAGCCGGGTTTCGGACAACAGCAGGCTCGCCTCGGCGCGTTTCTCGGCGGCATGACGGTCGGCCTGGGCCCCGTAGATGAGCAGGCCGGCCGGCAGCGTGGCCAGGGCCGCGCCCACCAGGGCCACGGCGGCGCAGATCACCGTCCTGAGGCGGGCCTTGACCATGCGGAAAACGTCTCCTCCCTGCCGCGAAAGGGGGCCGGCCCGGGCGGCGCGGACCCCGCAGCATGGGCAACCATAGCCTCGGCGGCCCGGGCGTGGCAAGGGGGTGGTGGAGTGTCCCGCTCCCTACAGGAAGAGCCAGACGGCGACCAGGCCGGTCAGGCTCATGGTGATGGTGTAGGGCAGGGCCTGCCTGACCATTTCGCCGTAGGAAAGACGAATGAGCGGGGCCAGGGCCGAGGTCAAGAGAAAGAGAAAGGCGGCCTGGCCGTTGGGCGTGGCCACGCTGGGGATGTTGGTGCCGGTGTTGATGGCCACGGCCAGCCGGTCGAAATGGGCCAGGGCGTCGGCCGCGGCCGGCCGGGCGGCTTCCGGCAGTCCGGCCAGGGCGGCCTGCCGGCCCACGGCCGGGTCGGCCAGACGGGCCAGGAAGTCGGCCCCGGACAGGCCCAGGCCCGGCACGGCGTCCAGGAGCTTCACGAAATGGGCCTTGGTCTCGGTGATGTAGACCGTGGCCACGAACACGTTGTCGCTGATCATGGAAAGCAGGCCGTTGGCCAGATAATAGGCGGCGGTCTGGGTGCGGCCGGACAGCGACAGCACGAAGTTGGTGACCGGAGCGAACAGGTGCTGGTCGTGGATGACCGCCACCACGGAGAAAAAGACCACCAGCAGGGCGGTAAACGGCAGGGCCTCGACAAAGGCGTGGCCGATGCGGTGCTCTTCGGTCACGCCGCAAAAGGCGGTGAGCAGGATGATGATGGACAGGCCGATGACCCCGACCTCGGCCAGATGCAGGGCCAGGGCGGCCACGAGATAGACGGCGGCCGCGCCCTGGACATAGAGGGCGGCCCGCTGGCGCTGGCTCATGGCCGCGTCGTGCCGGGCGTCCTCGGCGGCCAGCACCCGGCGCACCTCGGCCGGCAGCCGGAAGCCGTAGCCGCACAGGGAAAACCGTTCGACCAGCACGGTGGTGGCCAGGCCGGCGAACAGGACCGGCATGGACACCGGCGCGACCTTGAGGAAGAACTCCCCGAAATGCCAGCCCATTTCGTGGGCGATGAGCAGGTTTTGCGGTTCGCCGACCAGGGTGCACACCCCGCCCAGGGCCGTGCCCACCGCGCCGTGCATCATGAGGTTGCGCAAAAAACCGCGAAACTGGGCCAGATCCCGGCGGCCGGCCTCGTCCATGGCCGTTTCCTCGCCCAGCCGGCATTTCCCGGCCGAGGCGTGGCGGTGGTAGACCTCGTAGAAGCCGTAGGCCACGGCCATGATGACGGCGGTGACGGTGAGCGCGTCGAGAAAGGCTGAGAGAAAGGCTCCGGCGAAACAGAAAACGAGCGACAGGGCGATCTTGCCCCGCACCTTCATGAGGAGCTTGGTGAACACGTACCGGAGCATGTCCTTCATGAAGTGGATGCCGGCCACCATGAAGATGAGCAGCAGGATGACGGGGAAATTGTGGGCCGCCTCGCTATAGAGGGCCTCGGGCGTGGTCAGGCCCATGAGCACGGCTTCCAGGGCGAGCAGGCCCCCGGCCGGCAGGGGATAGCAGGACAGGGCCATGGCCAGGCTGAAGATGAACTCGCCAATAAGCAGCCAGCCCGCGGCAAAGGAGCCGGCGGCGGCCAGCACGATGGGGTTGGCGATCAGGAAGGCGAGGATGGTCAGCTTGTACCAGTCCGGCGCGTTGCCGAGCGCGTTGGCGAGAAGGGCCCGGGGCAGTGTTCGCGGCATGGCTGTTCTCTCACGCCCCGGCCGGGACGGCCGACTGGTTGGCCCGGGCTTTTTTCCCGGCCTGCCGCAGAACCTCGGCCAGGGCATCGACGTCGGCCGGCTTGTCCAGCACGGCAAAGGCGCCGAGATCCAGGCAGGCCTGGCGTTCCCCGGGGCCGGCCGCGCCCGAAAGCACCACCACTTCCAGTTCCGGGCGGGCGGCCTTGGCCCGGCGCAGGGCCTCGACGCCGTTTATGCCCGGCAGCCGCAGGTCCAGCACCAGCACATCCGGGGCCTCCCCGGCCACGGCGGCCAGGGCAGTCTCGCCGTCGAACACGGCATGGACCCCGACCTGGCGCAGGCTCAGGCGGTCGGACAGAGTCTGGACGAAATCCCGCTCGTCGTCGACGAGCAGCACCCGGGACGGCATGTCGAAATCCGCCCGGCGGTAGATGTCGGACTGGTAGAATCCCTTGCCCACCTTGACCAGCACGTCGGCCACGCCGGGTACGGCCTCGGCGATGGCCCGCAGTTCGCGCTCCAGGCTCGACAGGAGCAGCACCTTGCGCTCGATGGTGAGGCTGGCCAGTCCGTCGTGGGCGGAAACGCGCACGTCGTGGCCCTTGGCGGCCAGGGCGGTCTGCACCTTGGCGGCCAGGAGAAAGTCGGCCGCGGCGGTCCGGGTGGTTGCGGTCGGCTGCACGGCGGCGTCGCCAAGGTGCCCGACGAGGCAGTCCACGGCGGCCGCCGGGGTCAGCTTGTCCATGGGCAGGACCATGTCGAAAAGCATGGGGTCCCAGGGGTCGGCCGTGCCCGTGGCCCGGGCGGAGAAGGCGGCCCGGTCGGCGTCGGCCTCGGCCACGAGCTTGCGCGCGGTCTGGGCGTCGTGGCCGGCCTCGGCGGCCAGACGACGCCTGGCCGAGGCCTCGGCGATAAGACAGGCCCGCAGGATGTGGCCGATGGCGCGGGGCGGCAGCAGGGCGCAGCCGCCGACAAAGAGCAGCGAATCGCCCTCGGCCAGCCGCTCGGCCAGGACCAGGCGCAGCCAGGCCAGGGCGTGGTTGGTTTCGTGGGTGAAGCGGTCAAAGACCGAGACCCGGGCGGCAAAGGCCCGGGCCACGGCGGCCGGCCCCAGGCCCGAGCGTTCGCCGGCCTCGCGTATGCAGGCTTCATCGGTGACGACGGTCAGGTTCGCGGCCGTCGCCAGGGCCTCGGTCACGGCCTTTTCCTGGCAGAACGCGCCGTGAAACAGGGAGACAACAGGCATGGACGACTCCTTGGCGGCCTCCCGGCGGCCGGGGCCAAGCGTTAACAAGGCCCCTTCTTCGGGGGCGGGCATTGGCGGCATGGGCCTCAGGGGCTGATTTCTTGGCGGCCTCCCGGCGGCTGCGGGCGAAGGAAAGCTGGGCCGCGCCAGTGGGGTGGCCCTCGGGGGCCATGGCCGCCGGGGGCTGATTCCTTCACCCCGCCGCCGACGTTGTCAAGGCCGGGCGGTCCGTTCGCGGTTCGCGTTGACGGTTGCGCGCCATTTGTCTACCATCTACGTATGGATGCCGCTCCATGCCTGCGGCGCTTTGGCCGCAACACCGCAGGAGGCCTTACCCCATGAAACTCACCACGCGAAGCCGCTACGGCACGCGCATGATCCTCGACATGGCCCTGCACGGGCAAAATGGTCCGGTGCGCATCAAGGACATCGCCGCCCGCCAGGGCGTGTCCGTGAAATATCTGGAAAAGCTCGTCCGGGACCTCAAGGAGGCCGGCTTCGTGCGCAGCCGGCGCGGGCCGCGCGGCGGCCACGAACTGGACAAGCCCCTGGACGCCATTTCCGTGGGCGACATCGTGCGGGCCCTGGAAGGCGACCTGTCGCTTGTGGAGTGCGGCGACGAGTCCGGACCCTGCCCGCGCCAGGCCGACTGCCTCACGCGCGGCGTGTGGATGGAGGCGGCCCGGGCCATGCACGAAAAACTCGATTCCATCACCCTGGCCGATCTGGTGGCCGGGGCCTCGGGCTGCGCCCTGGGCGCGAACCTGGAGCCGGCCGCCATATAACGCTTGAACGCCGCCGCCATTGTGGCCTAGTATCGGGAAGTGTCCCAAAGACCCAACCCATGAGGCGATACGAGGCATGAACGGCGGAAACGACGACGGCGCGGGCGTGGTGCTGGCCGCGGCCGGGACCCGGATTCCGGACGGACTGGCCGGGGAGCTCGCGGCCCTGGGGCATGTCGTCGGTTCCCTGGAGGCCCCGCCGGCCCGGCCCGTGGCCGGGGTGCTGACGGCGGCCCCGGGCGGACTGGAAACGGCCGAAGGCATCCTGCGCGACTGGCGGTTGCGCGGACTGGCCGCCGTGTGCCTGGCCGAAGGCGGCGACGCGGCCTTTTTGTCCGCCCTGGCCGACTTGAAGCCCGCCGCCTTGCTTCCCCTGCCCGTGTCCCGCCCGGTCCTGGCCGTGGCCCTGGACGCGGCCGCCAGCCAATGCGGCGAGGACGTGGGCGAACGGCTGGCCGTGCTCAAAAGCCTCATGGACGCCGCCGTCAATCCTATTTACGTCCAGGATACCGCCGGCCACTACATCGGCGTCAACCGCGCCTTTGCCGCCTTTCTCGGCGTCACCATCGAAAGCGCCCAGGGCCTGACGGCCGCGGCGATCTTTTCCGACGAGGTCGGCGAGTTTCTGGCCGAGCGCGACCAGGAGATCCTGGCCCAGGGCGGGGTGCAGCAGTTCGAGGTGCCCCTGGAGGACGCCTCGGGCCGCGAGCGCCATCTGGTCTTCCACCGGGCCCGGTTCGAGGACACCGCCGGCGTGCCCCAGGGCATTGTCGGCGTGGCCACCGACGTCACCGACAGCAAGCGGGTGGAAAAGGACCTGCGCGACGAGCAGGAAGTGCTGCGCCGCATCCTGGCCGGCATCCGGGCCGGCATTTTCATCATCGACCCGCGCACCCAGGTGGTGGAGGACGTCAATCCCATGGCCGAGGAGCTGTGCGGCCGCACCCGGGAGGAACTCGTCGGCAAGCGCTGCGGCGACATCGTCTGGAGCGACCCCGAAGGCCGGCCCCTGCCGACCTGCTCGGTGCTGGCCGAGCGCAACATCCTCAATGAGGAAATGCGCCTGACGCGTCCCGACGGCCGCATCCTGCCGGTCATCAAGACCGTGGTCACGGCCAAGCGCCGGGGCGAGCTGCGCCTTTTCGAGATCGTCTTCGACGTCAGCGAGCGCAAGGCCCTGGAACGCCAGTTGGCCGTGGCCCAGAAGCTCGAATCCATCGGCGAACTGGCCGCCGGCATCGCCCACGAAATCAATACCCCCACCCAGTACATCGGCGACAACCTGCATTTTCTCTCCACCGCCTTTGATGGCGTGAGCAAAGCCCTGGCCAAGGTCGAGGCCGTGGCCCGCCGGCTGGCCGAAGGGGCCGGCGACGCCGCCGCCCTGGCCGCCGTGGAGGCGGCCCGGGCCGAGGCCGACGTGGACTTCCTCCTCGACGAGGCCCCCAGGGCTCTGGAACAGTCCGTGGAAGGCGTGGCCCGGGTCACGGCCATCGTTTCGGCCATGAAGAAGTTCTCCCATCCCGGCGGCGAGGAAAAAACCGCCGTGGACCTCAACGCCGCCGTGGAAAACACCGTCACCGTGGCCAAAAACGAGTGGAAGTATACCAGCGACGTGGTCCTCGAACTGGATAGGACCCTGCCCCCGGTCTACTGCCACCCCGGCGACTTCAACCAGGTCATCCTCAATATCCTGGTCAACGCCGCCCACGCCGTGGCGGAAAAGGTCAAGGGCACCACGGAAAAAGGCCGCATCGTCATCCGCACCGAGGCCGACGGCGAGGCCTTCAAACTGTCCGTGGCCGACTCCGGCATCGGCATTTCGGCCGAGAACCGGCGCAAGATTTTCGATCCCTTCTTCACCACCAAGGAGGTGGGCAAGGGCACGGGCCAGGGGCTGGCCATCACCCACAACATCGTGGTGACCAAGCACGGCGGGGCCATCGACTTCGAATCCGAGCCGGGCAAAGGCTCCACCTTTGTTGTGCGCGTGCCCTTCGGGTCGCCGCCGCCCACCCGAGGCGCGCCGGGGGAACTGTCGTGAAAACCCGCATTCTTTTCGTTGACGACGAGCCCAACGTCCTGTCGGCCCTGCGCCGCATGTTCCACGACATGCGCGGGGAGTGGGAGATGGATTTCGCCTCGGACGGCCCGTCCGGGCTGGCCATGATCGCCGAGCAGCCCTACGACGTGGTGGTGGCCGACATGCGCATGCCCGGCATGGACGGGGCCATGTTTTTGCGCGAAGCCCAGCTCCACAACCCCGGGGCCATCCGCATCGTGCTGTCGGGGCACTCCGACCGGGACATGATCCTGCAGACCGTGCGCCCGGCCCACCAGTTCCTGCAAAAGCCCTGTCAGCCGGCCGAACTCAAGGCCGTCATCGCCCGGGGCCTGTCGCTGCGCGAAGTCTTCCTCGACGAACGGGTCAAAAACGTGGTGGCCCGCCTGGACCGGCTGCCCACCGTGCCGCGCCTGTACGCCGCCCTTCTGGACGCGCTGTCCGTGGAAGACCCGTCCATGCGCGAGGTGGCCGGACTCATCGCCCAGGACGTCGGCATGTCGGCCGGCGTGCTCAAGCTCGTCAATTCGGCCTTTTTCGGGCTGCGCATCCACGTCTCCAGCCCGGCCCACGCCGTCAACCTGCTGGGCCTGGAAGTGGTCAAGGCCCTGGTGCTCGGCATCGGGCTGTTCGACCGCTTCGACAAGGAAGCCTTCCGCGACTTCGACCTGGAAAAGCTCTGGAGCCATTGCCTGGGCACGGCCCGCTTCGCCCGGGCCATCGCCGAAACCGAGGCCGCCCCGGCCGCCATGCGCGAACACAGCTATATCGCCGGGCTGCTGCACGACGTCGGCAAGCTCGTCATGGCCACCAACTTTCCCGAGCGCTACCAGGAAGTCATCCGGGCCTGCCAGGCCGGCGAAGGCACCATCCTCGACATGGAGCACCACGTTTTCGGCGCGTCCCACGCCGAGGTCGGGGCCTATCTCCTCGGGCTCTGGGGCGTGGAGGACGAGGTGGTGCGGGCGGTCTACCTGCACCACGAACCGGGCCGCGAACGCCGGGCCGGTTTCTCGCCCCTGGCCGCCGTGCACGTAGCCAACCGCCTGGAACACGAAATGGTGATCTTCAGCCCCGGCTACGCCATCAATCCCCTGGACGAACTCTACCTCACGGCCTCGGGCCTCGACGCTCGGATGCCCGAATGGCGCGCCGCCTGCCAGGCCGTCCTGGATCAGCCCGGCCGGGATGACGAGTAAGGCCTATTATAAAACATAACATTTTAGAGGAAGATGCCTCCGGCGGGGGGGGGGGGGGGGGGGGGGGGGGGGGGGGGGGGGGGGGGGGGGGGGGGGGGGGGGGGGGGGGGGGGGGGGGGGGGGGGGGGGGGGGGGGGGGGGGGGGGGGGGGG
>JAEZMB010000013.1 GCA_023435825.1 Pseudomonadota bacterium
GTTTGCTGCGCCGCGGCCAACAGCCCGTCAACGAACTTGCCCTTGCCCGGATAGGCCATGGCCCCGAGAAAAGCCTGCACCGCCTCGAAATCCGCGCACACGTGGGCGTATTCCTGGCGGCCGGCGATGTCCTCGGTTTCGGGGTAGGTGACGATGTAATAGCAGAAAAACCGGCCGGCCTGGGTGCGGATGACGGCGAAAAGCTCCACCCGCCCGCCCGCCGGCGGCATGAGGCCGTCGGGCAGCACGTCGCGGCGGTAATACGCCAGCAGCGTGCCCGTGACGGCCACGGCCGACCCATTGCGGGCCAGCCGGTATTTTTTCTGCTTGCCGACGAGCTTGTCGCCGATATCCTTGTCATTTTTCGGACGAAAAAAAGGCAGCATGGGACCAGGCCTCCGCAGGCGACGACATGCCCCGGCGTCGTCGCCGAAGCTGGCCGCATATAGCGCCAAGCCTTGTCCGGGTCAAAGGGTCGCGGGCCGTGTTTCGAACCTGCCGGGCCGGCCCTCTTCGGGCTTGCCAAGGCCGGCGAAAAGGCGCATAGAGATGGCGACGGGCATAGCCCCGGCAAAAGGGCGCGCCGATTCCGGCGACGCCCTTTTTTACGGCCTGAATTTGTGAAAATAATCACAAAGTTTCCTCTCCTGTCTGCCCTTCGCGCCCCCCTTTTTTCGGTTCATTGTGAAAAACAGTATAATAGCAGGAGTTTCTTGACATGACGAGGCTGTAATGGTCTATGCTGCGACAAAAGTCCCACGGCCCGGCAACGGGCCGACAAGGCTTGGCCGAATGCTGATGCGGCCTCGCCGCGACACGTCGGATGCAGCCCTCCTGAACCGCATTGCGTGCCGTGGCGAAGCCGTCAGCATCCCGGCCAGCGGTGCGGCGGTAGGCTTCGCGTCTCCCCGCCAGCGGCAACAAGGCTTATGCGGCCACCCGGCCGACGTATTTCACCCCGCGACGCAGTTCGCCGCCAACGATGAGGAGGCCTGACGTGAAAAACTGGAAATGGACCCTGCCTGTGGGGCTGTTGGCCATCGTGGCCATTGCCCTGTGGTTTGAGCCGGCTTTCGCCGACAAACTCTCCGACGCCATCGCCAAGGCTCCCCAGGGAACCGAGGCCGGCCAGATCGATCCGTCCAAGCCGGCCGGTTTCCTCGGTATTCCCGGCGCGCCGGTGGTCAACCCCATCCTGGCCTTCTGTTGGGCCGTGTGGGTCGGCTGGATCTTCTCCACCGTGGGCGCGTTCGGCGGCGTCATGTCCGGCGTGGGCCACATGAGCGTCTTCGGCTTCGGCTCGTATGCCGGCAGCTTCAAGAAAACCGCTCCGGAGCTGGGCAAGGTCATCACCGACTCCATCAAGGCCTCCAACCAGTTCCTGGTCGGTCTCTCCGCCGCCATCAGCTCGTTTAACTACCTCAAGATGAAGCGCCTGGTCGTGCCCCTGGCCATCACCCTGGGCCTGGGTTCGCTGCTCGGCGCCTGGCTGGCCCAGGAACTCTCGGCCGGCAAGCTCGATTTCAAGTCCTACCAGGGCTACTTCGGCCTGTTCGTCCTGCTGCTGGGCGGCTGGCTCCTCTACGAGACCACCCCGGCCGGCCAGGCCAAGAAGCAGACCGCCAAAAAGGCCGCCAGGGCCTTTGAGGACGCCGCCAAGAAGCAGGCCTCGGGTGAATCCATCGATCCCACCAAGGTCGGCCTGCACATCAACCACTTCTCCATCTCCAAGTGCGCCTTCACCTTCTACGGCGTGCCCTTCCAGTTCAATCCGCTGATCCCGTTCCTGGGCGGCATCGTCATCTCGGCCGTGGCCGCCTTCCTCGGCGTCGGCGGCGGCTTCCTGCTGGTGCCGTTTCTCACCAGCGTCACCCAGCTGCCCATGTACCTGGCCGCCGGCACCTCGGCCCTGGCCGTTCTGGTCAGCATGGTCACGAGCATCATCACCCTGCTCATGAAGGGCACCCCCATCGAGTGGCACTTCATCGGCCTGGAAATGCTCGGCATCGCCGTGGGCTCCTTTATCGGCCCCATGACCTCCAAGTACTTCTCCGATGTCTGGCTCAAGCGCCTGTTCATCGTGCTGTCCCTCTACGTCGGCATCGGCTACCTGCTGGCCGGCTTCTACAACATCAAGATCCCGGGCGTGTAGAAATCTCTCGGACTCCCTGGACACGGCTCCCCGTCCCGGCTACCTGGGGCGGGGAGCTTTTTGGCTTATGAACGACTTTTTATTGCGCGCCTTTCTCGGCCTCGACGCCGTCTTGATCGCCCCGTTTCGGCTGGCGGACGACGCCCGGGCCGGCTTTGTCTGCGGCATCCTGGCCACGGCCCTGGGCGCGGCCCTTCTGGGCCGGGCCTGCGCCGCCGCCGTGGACCGGGTCCAGCGGACCAAGCGAACCCGCCAGGAAGCCGAAATCAAACGCCACCAGGATACGTCTTTCTCGGCCCTGGCCGTCAAGGATCGCGAAACCTACCTGGCCGCCAACCATCTGGCCCAGGAGGCCTACGGCAACGCCATGGCCCTGGCCGCCGGCCGGGCCGCCGCGCTCATCTGGCCGGCGCTCATGGTCCTGGCCTGGGCCAGCTGGCGCTTTTCCGGCGTCCCCCTGCCCCTGGTCGGCGAGGCCGCCGGACCGGCCGTCTTTTTCATCCCCGCCTATCTCGTTTTCCAGTGGGGCCTTGGCCGGGCGCGCCGCATCTGGGCCGCCCGCCGTGACCGGAGCGGGTCGTAACGACCCGCTTTCCTCCCGGCCCGAACTGACGTATCCTCCCCGCCCGGGAGGGAAATACATGCGGCGACGCGACGTTTTGCTGGCCGGGCTTTGCCTGCCGTTTCTCGCCGCCTGCGGCCGGGACGAGGACGCCGTGCGCGTGGACCTCTCCCGCCGCGAGGAGCCCGTGCTGCGTCAGCTCCCCCGGGCCGTCACCTACGCCTACCTCCCCCAGTACGCCCACACCGTCTCCTACGAACGCCACCGCCTGCTCTTGGACTACATCGGCCGGGCCGCCGGCATCCCCCTGCGCCAGATCTTCCCCGACACCTTCGAGGAACACGTGCGCATGGTCGAGCGCGGCGAAATCGACATCTCCTTTTCCAATCCCTTCGCCTACATCCGCATGGCGGCCAGCGGGGCCAGGGCCTTTGCCCGCATCATCGAACCCTCGGGCAAGCCCGACTTCAAAAGCCAGATCATCTGCCGCCGCGACAACAAGGCGCTCAAGACCCTGGCCGACTGCCGGGGCAAGCGCTGGATGGCCGTGGACCCGTCCTCGGCCGGCGGCTACATCTACGCCCTGGGCGAATTTTTCGACAACGGCATCCGCCGCTCGGACTTCGCCGAGATTTCCTTTGCCCCGGGGCCGGGCGGCAAGCAGGAAAAAGTCGTGCTGGCCGTGTTCGCCGGGGCCTGCGACATCGGCTCGGTGCGCGACGGCACCCTGGAAATCCTGCGCGGCCGCATCGACCTGGGCCAGATCCGCGTCCTGGCCGAAAGCAAGTCCTATCCCGGCTGGGTCTACTGCGCCCGGGCCGGCTTCTCGCCCGAAATCATCGACAAGCTCGCCCGGGCCATGTTCGCCCTGCGCTACGACCGCCCCGACGACGCCGTCATCCTGGCCGCCGCCGGCATGCGCGGCATCATCCCCGCCGTGGACGCCGACTACGATTCCGTACGCCGCCTGGCCGAAACCCTCGGCCTCGACGCCCTGCCCGGAGGCGAGGAATGATCCCGCGTCTGTCGGCCCTGAGCTTTCGCACGAAGATCAACTGCGGCATCGTGCTCATCGTCGGTCTCATCGCCATCCCCCTGGCCTATCTCACCTGGCGGGCCGCCGCCGAATCCCTCCAGGACGAAACCCGCAAGCGCGGATTGGTCCTGTCGGAAAACCTGGCCATGCGGGTCTCCGACGCCATGCTCTCCATGGATCTTTTGCGCATGAAGAACATGGTCGATGAGCTCAAAAAGGTCGACGACATCAGCTACGCCTTCATCCTCGACCGCCAGGGAGGCGTGCTGGTCCACACCTTCAGCGGCGGCTTTCCCGTGGAGCTGACCGACGTCAACGCTCCGGAGAACGCCAAGCCGCACATCCGGCTCCTGGACACCGGCCGGGAATTCATCGACGACTTCGCCGCGCCGGTGACCATCGTCGGCACGCCCTTCGGCACGGCCCGCATCGGCCTGTCGCGCACCAAGGCCGAGGCCGCCGCCGACCGGCTGGCGCTCATGATCGTCTTTTATTCCGCCGCCGCCATGGTGGCCGCCCTGGCTCCGTCCACGCTTTTTGCCCGGCGCGTCACCGAGCGCATCAACCGCCTCAAGCGCCATGCCGAGGAAGTGGTCAAGGGCAACCTCGACCACCGGGCCGGGCCGGTGACCGCCAAAGCCTGCTCCGACACCCTGTCCTGCGAAAACACCCGCTGTCCGGCCCACGGCGACCGGGCCAGCCGTTGCTGGCTCACCGCCGCCCCGGACCAGCGCGGCGACGGCCCGGAGTCCTGCCGGGCCTGCCCGGTCTACCGCGAACAGAAAGGCGACGAGATCCAGGATCTGGCCGAAACCTTCGACATCATGGCCGTGTCGCTCAAATCCCACCTCGACGGCCTGCGCCGGGCCGAGCGCGTGCTCTCGCGCCAGGAGCGGCTGCTGCGCACCATCCTCGACGCCACCCCGGACCTGGTCTGTCTGGTCGATGAAAATGCCCGCTATCTGGCCGTCAACCGGGCCTTTGCCAATTTCCTGAGCCTGCCGAGCGAGAAAATCGTCGGCGCCAGCGACCACGACGTCTTTCCCGAGGACGAGGGGCCGGCCATGCACGAGGAGAACAGCCGCGTGCTGGCCGCCGGGCGGCCAAGCGACCGCGAGGTCTGCCTGCGCCGGGGCGGCTCGCCCATCTGGTTCCATGTCGTGCGCGTGCCCGTGTTCGACGCCTCGGGCCGGGTCATGGGGCTTTTGCGCACCGCCCGCGACGTCACCCAGCTCAAGCAGTTCCAGGAGCAGCTCATCCAGTCCCAGAAGATGGAATCCCTGGGCAAGCTGGCCGGCGGCGTGGCCCACGAGATCAACACCCCCCTGGGCGTCATCCTCGGCTATTCCCAACTCCTCCAGGAAGACGTGCCCGAAGGCGGCCAGATCCAGGCCGATCTGCGCACCATCGAGAAGCAGGCCAAGGTCTGCCGCAAGATCGTGGCCGACCTGCTCGGGTTCTCGCGCCAGGCCGAAAGCGCCAAGATCGAGATGTGCTTCAACAACTCCCTCATGGAAGCCATCACCCTGGTGCGCCACGCCCTGTCCCTGGAAAAGATCGTCATCGCCACCGACCTCGACGAGCGCATGCCCATCATCTACGGCGATCCCGAGAAGCTCAAACAGGTCTGGATCAACCTGCTCTCCAACGCCAGCGACGCCCTGGGCGGCCGGGGCGGCACGCTGCTTGTGCGCTCACGCCTTTTTGCCCACGAGCAGAAGGTCACGGCCTGGTTCGCCGACGACGGCCCGGGCATCAGCGCCGACAACGTCGGGCGCATCTTCGACCCCTTCTTCACCACCAAGCCCGTGGGCCAGGGCACCGGTCTGGGGCTTTCGGTGTCTTTCGGCATCATCAAGGACCACGGCGGTTCCATCCGGGTCGAGACTCCGGCCCCGGAAGGTTTTTTCGACGCCCTCGACGCCCCGGACGACGACCGCCCGGGCACGGTCTTTGTCGTCGACCTGCCCCTTGATCACGAGGAAACCATCGGCGGCGGCCTGCCCGCCAACGCTACGGAGGCATAACGTCCATGGCCGACATCATCGTTCTCGACGACGTCATCGACGCCGGCGTCGTCATCAAGCGCATCCTGGAACGCAAGGGCCACCGGGTGGCCGTCTTCACCGAGGAGGAGGAGGCCCTGGCCCATGTGGCCAAGAAGCATCCCGAGCTGGCCATCCTCGACATGAAGCTCAAAAAACTCAGCGGCGTGGAAGTGCTGGAGGAAATCCGCAAGCGCTCGCCCGAAACCCGCGTCATCATGCTGACCGGCTATCCCACCCTGGAGACCGCCCGGGAGTCCGTGCGCCTGGGAGCCTGCGAATACTGCGTCAAGCCCATCGACAAGGATGAGCTGGAACGCAAGGTGGCCGAGGCCCTGGCCGCCGGCTAGACGGAGAGCGCGTGTTTTCCAAGGAGCTTTTCCGCCGTTGGACCTATCAGGTCTTTGCCCCGGGCGTGCTGCTGCGCGAGAAGTACAACGCCTTCCGGGAGCTTTTGCGCTACGACGACGCCTGCCTGGAGCTCATCGCCGCCCTGGAGGACGTCCACTACGGCGGCGCGGCCGTGGACTGGACAAGGGTGGTCCATCTGACCCGGCGGCTGCGCACCTCGGTGAATGAACTGGTGGAACGGCTCTCGCGCCTGTCCCCGGCCCGCCATCTCGACCTGCCCGAATACGCCCGCAAGGTCGATTTCTACGTCCAGATGGCCCTGGACCTGCCTTCCGGCGACATGTCGCCGCCCTTTGTCCTGCCCCTGGCCGATCTGGCCGGCGACGTGGCCCGGGCCGGCGGCAAGGCCGCCAATCTGGCCAGGGCCGTGGCCGAGGCCCGGGTTCCGGCCCCGGAGGGCTTCGTGGCCACCACCGGGGCCTTCCGCTATCTTCTCGAAGCCTGCGAACTGCGTCCGGCCATCGACCGCATCCTGCGCCGGGTGGACCTGGCCCGGCCGGGCGAGGTGGCCGAGGCCGCCGCCGCCGCCCGGGAACTCATTATCCAGGCCCGGGTGCCCGAGGAAGTGGCCGTGCCCCTGGCCGAGGCCGCCCGGCGGCTGGGGCGCGGCCCTGGCGGCCAGCCCATGCTGCTGGCCATGCGCAGCTCGGCCGTGGCCGAGGACGGCCGGGCCTCGTTCGCCGGCCAGTACGAGAGCCTGCTTGGCGTGGAGCCGGAAAACGCCGTGGCCGCCTACCTGAGGGTCCTGGCCGGCAAATACACGGCCAAGGCCATCACCTACCGGGTGCTCACCGGCTACGCCGACGAGGAAACGCCCATGGCCGTGCTCATGCTGCCCATGGTGCCGGCCGCCGCCTCGGGCGTGCTCTACACCCGCGACAGCGCCGACCCCGAGGCCCCCATGGCCGTTTACGCCGTGCCCGGCCTGGGCGGCGCGTTGGTCGAAGGCGCGGCCAGCCCGGAACGCCTGGCCCTGTCCCACAACCCTCCCCATTTTCTCCTCGATCGCCAGACCCTGGACGCCGAGGTGCTGTCCGAGGAAGCGGCCGGCCGGCTGGCTGCCCTGGCCCTGCGCCTGGAAAAGACCTTTGGCGCGCCCCAGGACGTGGAATGGGCCATCGACCAGGACGGCGCGCCCTTTATTCTCCAGACCCGGCCCATGGCCGTGGAGGCCAAGGCCGACGGCCTGCCCGAGCTGTCCTTGGGCGCCCGCCCGGCCGGCGCGCCCACGCCGCTTTTGTGCAACGGCATGCGGGCCTCGGGCGGCTGCGCCGCCGGCGTGGTCCGCCTGGCTTCGGCCGTCCTCGACGTCGACGACATCGCCCCGGGCACGGTGCTTATTACCCACACCCTGCCCACGGTCCTGGCCCGGGCCGTGGACCGGCTGGCCGCCGTGGTCGCCGTTTCGGGCAGCCGGGCCGGCCATTTCGCCTCGGTGGCCCGGGAATTCGGCCTGCCGGTCATCACCGGCATGGCCGACGCCTTCGAAGCCCTGCCCGAGGGCCAGGACGTCACCGTGGACGCCGACTCCGGCTGCGTCTATCCCGGCCGCGTGCCGACCCTGCTCGACCGGCCGCCAGCGCCCCGGGCGGCGGCGGGTTCGCCCGTGGCCGAGCGGCTGGCCCGGCTGATCCCGCTGGTGGCCGGGCTGACCCTGACCGACCCTTCCTCGCCGGATTTCGCCCCGGCCAAGGTGCGCTCGCTCCACGACATCGTGCGGTTTGCCCACGAAAAGGCCGTCACCGAGATGTTCTCCCTGGTCGGCGATTCCGGTCGGGGGCTGGCCTCGGCCAGACGGCTGCGCAGCCACCTGCCGCTTACCATGTACGTCCTGGACCTCGGCGGCGGCGTGTTCGAGTCGGCGGCCGGGGACAAGGAAATCCGCCCCGACCAGATCAAATGCGCCCCCCTGTGGGCTCTGTGGTCGGGGCTGGCCGCCGACGACGCCCCCTGGCCGCCCGGGCCGCCCATCACCGACGACGAGGCCTTCGACCGCACCAGCGCCGGCATCTTTTTCAACGACTCCAAGCATCTGGCCAGCTACGCCGTCATCTCCGACGCCTATGCCCACGTCATGCTGCGCTTTGGCTACCATTTCACCGTGGTGGACGCCCTGTGCGGCCCGGACGACAGCCAGAACTACGTCAATTTCCGGTTCAAGGGCGGCGGCGCGGGCTTTGACCAGCGCTCCCTGCGCCTGTCCTGCGTGCGCCGGGTTCTGGCCCACTTCGGCTTCACCGTGCGGGCCGCCGGCGACCTGCTGGACGCCTCGCTGTCGCGCCTGCCCGAACACGTGGCCCAAAAACGGCTGGCCATGCTCGGCTGCCTGCTGGCCGCCACCCGGATGCTCGACATTCGGCTGGCCTCCGAGGCCGACGCCGACGCCTGGGTGGCCGGCTTTCTCGAACGAACGGACCGGTAGCGCGGCAACCCTGAAAGAACACGAGCGTATTGTTTAATAAACACAGTGGTTTTCCCGCGTCGCCCGCCAAAGGCCGCCGCCTCTCGGGAAGACCCGACCCAAGCCCCCGCGCCCTTTGACGCGGACAGGCCAGACTGACCAAAAAAGGGTGCTTCATGGCCGATGTTCCCGCCTATCCCCTGACCTGGGTCACCGACCATCTGGCCGTGGGCGGCGCGCCCATGTCCTACGCCCAGCTCGATTCCCTGCGCGCCCAGGGCGTGACCGCCATCCTCAACCTGTGCGCGGAATTCTGCGACCTCCACGAAATCGAGGCCGCCGCCGGCTTCGAGGTGCGCTATCTGCCCATTCCCGACGAATGCGCGCCGGATATGGCCGCCCTGGAAGACGCCCTGGCCTGGCTCGACGAAGCCGTCTACCTGGGCAAGAAAGTGCTCATCCATTGCCGCCACGGCATCGGCCGCACCGGAACGGTCCTAAACGCCTACCTGCTGCGCCGGGGCCTGGGCCACAAGGGCGCGGCCCGGGTGCTGCGGCCGCTGCGGGCCAAGCCGGCCAATTTCGACCAGTGGTGGACCATTCGCCGCTACGGCCGGGCGGCCGGCAAACTCACCGTGCGCGAACCACGACTGGAAGCCGGCAAACCCGTGGACCTGGGGCCGTTTCTGGCCGACTACGCCGGGCTGGCCGCCCTGGCCCAGGAGGCGGCGGGAGACATTCCGGCCTGCGGCCGCGACAACGACGCCTGCTGCCGCCGGCCGCTGTGGCTGTCGCTGATTGAAGCCGTGGCCCTGGCCCGGGCCATCGACGTGGGCCTGACGAGCCAAGTGCGCCAATCCGTCATCGAGGACGCGGCCGGCGCGGCCCGGGAGATGGACGAGCTGACCCAGCGCTACGGCGACTCCCGGGAACTGTGCGTGTCGGGCTGGTCGCGGCGCTGTCCGCTGTCCCGCGACGGGGCCTGCCTGGTGTTCGACTCCCGGCCGGTGGCCTGCCGGCTGTTCGGCGCGCCGGCCCAGGCCCAGGCCGCGCTGTGGGACAAGACCCTGGAGCCGGCCCTGGGCGAACTGTCGCGCCAGGTGTTCGTGGCCCTGGCCGGCACGGCCGTGGGCGAGGCCCTGCCCTATTTCGCCCTGCCCGACGTGGCCTCGGGCCGCTATGTCTCGGCGGTGTTTGGCTATCTGCTGGCCCTGTCCCGGCGTTGACCCGGGCCGGGCGGGCGGGCTAGAAGACCTGTCCACATCTAGAAAGGAGAACCGCCCATGGCCGAAGACTTCAGAACGCTTCTTATGGAATCGGACCGTCTGGAAGACGGCGACCGCTGGTTCGGCGACATCCAGATCGGCGGCTGGTTCTATTTCTCGGCCCAGGCCGGCCCGTTCCACGCCTCCCGCCCCCAGGTGCTGCACGAAAACCCCATGGCCTACGAATCCTTCGACCTGCGCCTGCAGACCGTCCAGGGCGTCATCAGCTACGGCCGCTACGGGGCCTGGGAAGATCTGAAACAAAAGCCCTGGGCCGCCCTTTTTAGCGAGGAACGCCCCACCGTGCTGCACGCCCCGGATGTGCCCGTGGCCACCTGCCAGCAGATCTACGAAGACCTGCTCGCCTACGCCCGCAAAAATCCCGTGCCTTAGCGGGGCCTTCACCCAATAAAGAGGGATGCCTCCGGCGGGGGGGGGGGGGGGGGGGGGGGGGGGGGGGGGGGGGGGGGGGGGGGGGGGGGGGGGGGGGGGGGGGGGGGGGGGGGGGGGGGGGGGGGGGGGGGGGGGGGGGGGGGGGGGGG
>JAEZMB010000044.1 GCA_023435825.1 Pseudomonadota bacterium
CCCAGCGGGGGGGCTGGGTTTGACGCCCCCGGCCGCCGCGGCCGCGCCGGACTGGTAGGCCGCGACCACCGGACTGCCGGCCACGACGCCAAGGAGCAACAGCAGGTCGGAATCGATGGTCGGAAACAGCGAGAAGGGCGTTGTCTGGGGGGCGGCGTCGCCTGCGCCAAAGGCGATGTTGCAAAAGGTCAGGGCGGAATAGCCGCCCAGGACCACGGCGGTCCAGACAACGGCCTGGGTGCGCGACAGGCTGGTGCAGCGGGTGTTGGGGTCGAGCAGGACCCAGAAGGCGTCGTTGCCGGCGGCCAGTCCACCGCCGGCAACGAGAAAGAAGAATGCCGCGATGCAAAGCCACATCGGCGTGAGCAGGGTGAATTGTCCGGACTCGGTGGTCACGCGCAAGAGGTGTTGCGTCTCGCTCGACAGCGGGTCGCTCTTGCGCTGCGCGATGATCCGGCTGGTGACGGCCTTGCTCAAGGCGTCTGGGGTCCTGTCCTGTTCGCTTGCTGCAGCCAGTGTTTGGGTTTTTGCTTGGGTCAGGATTTCCTGGGCCTTGTGGCCGGCAAAGTTGGCCATGACAAAACCATAGCCGAAAAGCAGCACGGCCACGGCGACGAGCAACATGCCGCCGGTTCGATGCGCGGTGGACATGGGAACCTCCTCGGGCATGCACGCCTCGAAATGGGATGTGAAGGATATAAATATCTAGATGTATATTTTTTGAATATTGCAAGAGATATTTTGGCGGGAAATATTAAACAATATTCTGTTTGCAAATAGTGATTCCGCAGCGATGCCTGCACCCGCTGGGCGCTGCCGCGACACGGCCGGGTAGGCCTTTTGGCGTGCTGGCCGGCGTGGTCCGCCTGGGCGCGGCCTCCCTCTGGCCTTTGCCGCCGCCCTGGTGTAGGTCTGGCAGGGCAGGGAGTTCGCCGAAAAATTGGTCCGGCGGTTGACGCGGCAGGACCTCGACTTATTATGTAAACTTGCCGGGCCACCAGCCGGAAATGGGAGATACTGCCCCTATGAGCGTTGCATACAAGGATTATTACAAGCTCCTCGGCGTCTCCAAGACCGCCAGCCAGGATGAAATATCCAAGGCTTTCAAGAAGCTCGCCCGTAAGCACCATCCCGACCTCAATCAGAACGATCCCGAGGCCGAGAAGAAGTTCAAGGAGTGCAACGAGGCCTATGAGGTCTTAAAAGACCCCGAGAAGCGCAAACTCTACGATTCCCTGGGTCCTAACTGGCAGGACGGCCAGCATTTCCAGCGTCCGCCGGGGTTTGAAAACGTCCGCTACAATTTCGGCGGCCCGGGCGGCCAGCAGTTCGACGCCGGGTCGTTCTCCGACTTTTTCGAAACCATCTTTGGCGGGATGGGGGGCGGCATGGGCGGCGGCGCGTCCGCCGGCCGGGGCGGCCGGGCCGGCGGGTTCACCGATTTCGGCGGCTTTGGCGGCGCGGGTGGCTTTGGCGGGGCCGGCGGCTACTCGCGCGGTCCCACCCGTGGAGCCGACGCCAACGCCACCCTGGAGCTGACCCTGGAGGAAGCCTACAAGGGCGGCGGCAAGGAAGTGGCCTTTCAGGAACAGACCATCGGTCCGGACGGTTCCCCGCGCCTGGGGACCAAGCGGCTTAACGTCTCCATCCCGGCCGGGGTGCGCGACGGGGCCAAGATCCGGCTGGCCGGCCAGGGCAATCCCGGCCGGGCCGGCGGCCAGGCCGGCGACCTGTATCTGAAGGTAAAAATCCTGCCCCATGCGCTGTTTAAGCTGGAGGAAAGCAACGTCATCCTCGATCTGCCGCTGGCCCCCTGGGAAGCGGCGCTGGGGGCCAAGGTGCGGGTGCCGACCCTGGACGGGGCGGTGGAGATGAACATCCCGGCCGGTTCGTCTTCCGGGCGCAAGCTGCGCCTGCCCGGCAAGGGCCTTTCCGGCAAGGGACAGCGCGGCGACCAGCTCGTGCGCCTCATGGTGCAGGTGCCGGCCAGCGTGAGCGACGAGCAAAAGGAACTCTGGGAAAAGCTCGCCGCCGCCACGCCCGATTTCAGCCCCAGGAACTTTTAGGGAGCGAGGGAGGCCGCCATGGAAATCAAGCACGTCGTCATCGCCGGCAGCGTCCCCGCCCGGTCCGAAAAGCTGAGCTTTGCCCAGCTTCAGGAACTCACCGGACTGCACCCGACCGTTGTCGGCGAACTCATCGAACTGGGCTGGATCACCCCCGAGCGCACCACGGCCGAGGCCTATCTGTTCCGCAGCCGCGACGTCTACCGCCTGCGCAAGCTCGACCGTATCCAGCGCGATTTTGAACTGCCGCTCCTCGGAGCCAGCATCGTGGTCGATTTGCTGGAACGCATCGAGTATCTGGAAGGCAAGGTCAACGAGCTGCATCGACTGTTGTAGCGTGTTTTTGATGCTTCAAATGCTATGCTTTCAGCGGAAAAAGTAATTTTTACCTAGTTATTGCCAAGTTCCGAAGCGATCTTATCTGTTGGACAGCCACGGAGGAGGATACGCATGGATCTCAACAAGTTTACGCAAAAGTCGCAGCAAGCCATCGGCGAGGCCCAGGCCGTCGCCGTTCGCATGGGCCAACAGCAGGTCGACGCCGAGCACCTGCTCTATGCCCTGTTGACCCAGGACCAGGGGCTGGTGCCCCGCATCCTGGACAAGGCCGGCTACAACAGCCAGGCCTATCTGGCCGAGCTGGAGCGCGGGCTGTCCCGCCTGCCCAAGGTCAGCGGCCCGGGCGCGCAGCCGGGGCAGGTCTACGTGACCCCGCGCCTCAACGAAATCCTGGTCAAGGGCCAGGATCTGGCCCGCCACCTCAAGGATGAATACGTCAGCGTGGAACACCTGTTCCTCGCTTTTTGCGACGAGCCGCCGTCCACCCTGGCCGGCCAGGTGAACAAGGCGCTTGGCGTCGACAAGAACCGCGTCCTGGCCGCCCTGACCGAGATACGCGGCGGCCAGCGCGTCACCTCGGCCGACCCCGAAGCCACCTACGAGGCCCTGACCAAGTACGGCCGCGATCTGGTGGACGCCGCCAGAAAGGGCAAGATCGATCCGGTCATCGGCCGCGACGAGGAGATTCGCCGCGTCATCCGCATCCTGTCGCGCCGCACCAAGAACAATCCCGTGGTCATCGGCGAGGCGGGCGTGGGCAAGACGGCCATCGTCGAAGGGCTGGCCATGCGCATCGTCAACAAGGACGTGCCCGAGGGCCTCAAGGACAAGACCATCTTCGCCCTGGACATGGGCGCGCTTATCGCCGGGGCCAAGTACCGGGGCGAGTTCGAGGAACGCTTAAAGGCCGTGCTCAAGGAAGTGCAGAGCTCCGAAGGCCGGGTTATCCTTTTTATCGACGAGCTGCACACCATCGTCGGCGCGGGCAAGACCGAAGGCTCCATGGACGCGGGCAACCTGCTCAAGCCCATGCTGGCCCGGGGCGAGCTGCACTGCATCGGCGCGACGACGCTGGACGAGTACCGTAAGTACATCGAAAAGGACCCGGCCCTGGAGCGGCGCTTCCAGCCGGTCTTTGTCGACGAGCCGACCGTGGAGGACACCATCTCGATCCTGCGGGGCCTTCGCGAGCGCTTTGAGGTCCACCACGGCGTGCGCATCAACGACTCCTCCCTGGTCGAGGCGGCCGTCTTGTCCCAGCGCTACCTGCCCGACAGGCAGCTGCCGGACAAGGCCATTGACCTCATCGACGAGGCTGCGGCCATGATCCGCACCGAGATCGATTCGCTGCCGGCCGAACTGGACCAGATCAACCGCAAGGTCATGCAGCTGGAAATCGAGCGCGAGGCCCTTAAGCGCGAAACCGACAAGGCCTCCCGCGAGCGCCTGGAAAAGCTTGAGGAAGAGCTGGCCAATTTGAAGGAAAGCCAGGCCGGCTATATGACCCAGTGGGAAAAGGAGAAGGGGGCTGTCGAGGTCCTGCGGCGCGTCAAGGAAGACATCGAAAAGACCAAGCTGGCCATTGAGGACGCCGAGCGCGCCTACGACCTCAACAAGGCGGCCGAGCTGCGCTACGGCCGTCTGGCCGGTCTGGAACGCGATCTGGCCGGCCAGGAAGCGGCCATCGCCAAGGCGGCCGGCGGCACGCGGCTCATTCGCGAGGAGGTCGGCCCGGACGACATCGCCATGGTCATCTCGCGCTGGACCGGCATCCCGGTGACGCGGCTGCTGGAAAGCGAACGCGAAAAGCTGTTGCGCCTGGGCGAGGTACTCCATGACCGGGTGGTGGGCCAGGACGAGGCCGTCACGGCCGTGGCCGACGCCGTGCTGCGCGCCCGGGCGGGGCTCAAGGACCCCGGCCGGCCCATCGGGTCGTTTATCTTCCTTGGCCCCACGGGCGTGGGCAAGACCGAGCTGTGCAAGACCCTGGCCGCGGCGCTGTTCGACACCGAGGACAACATCGTGCGCCTGGACATGTCGGAGTACATGGAGCGCCACACCGTGGCCCGCCTTATCGGCGCGCCTCCGGGCTACGTCGGCTACGACGAGGGCGGCCAGCTCACCGAGGCCGTGCGCCGCAAGCCCTACAGCGTGGTGCTTTTCGACGAGATCGAAAAGGCCCACAGCGACGTGTTCAACGCGCTGCTGCAAATCCTCGACGACGGCCGGCTCACCGACAGCCACGGCCGCACCGTGGATTTCAAGAACACGATCATCATCATGACCTCCAACCTGGGGGCCCAGTACATGCTCGACGGCATCCTGCCCTCGGGCGAGTTCAAGGAGGGCGTGTCCGAGTCGGTCATGAACACCTTGCGCGGGCACTTCCGGCCGGAGTTCCTCAATCGCGTGGACGAGGTCGTGCTCTTCAAGCCGCTGTTGCGCGAACAGATCGCCGCCATTGTCGAGCTCATGCTCGGCGGGCTGCGCGCCCGGCTGGCCGACCGCAAGATCAGTCTGACGCTGTCCGACGCGGCCAAGGCGTTTATCGCCGAGACGGCTTACGATCCGGTCTTCGGGGCGCGGCCGCTGCGGCGCTACTTGCAGGCCCACATCGAAACGCCCCTGGCCAAGGCGCTCATCGGCGGCCAGGTGTCGGACGGCCAGACCGTCACGGTGGACATGCAGGAAGGGGCGCTGGTCTTCGTCTAGGCCGCCCGGCGCGAGAAAAATAGCCAACGGGCCGCTTCCCTTGTCGGGGAGGCGGCCCGTTTTGTTGTTGGATCGGGCAGAGGGCGTTGTGCCTCGCTGCGGGAGGGGGGCACGGGGGCGGGAATGGCGCAGACCACGCGGAAGCCTTCTCTCGCCACCCGTGGAACGTTTGCCGGGGATGCGGCAGGCCGACGTCCGCGTAGGGGCCTTGGGCCTGGGCCTGCCCAGGCCGGCAACTGCGCCGGCGCTTATTCCAGGGCCACCAGGTCGAGGTCGCCGACGAGGCCCACGAGGTCGCCGAGCTGGACGAAAACGCCGCGCACGCCGCGCCGGGCCATGCCCTTGGCGGCGGCCAACACGCCCTCCATGTCTTCGGCCGTGACGAGCAGATTGGCCAGGGCGGTGGCCGCCGCGTCGGCAACCGCCCCCCGGTCGGCCACCACCGTCACCATGTCGGCCCGGCCTAAGCTCAGCGACGGCCCCACCGTGGCCGAGGAGGCGCACACCGCCGCCGGCAGGCTGCCCGCGTCGAAGCGCAAGGCCAGCCGCGCCCCTTCCACGGGCTTGGCGAGCAAGGCCACCAGCCGTTCCTTTTTCCCGTGCAGGTAAACGTCGCCGCCGTTTTCCACCAAGAGCTCCGGGGACCGGCCCACGAACCGGTCGGCCACGGCCTGGGCGAATGCTCCGGCCACGGCGGCCATGGGGCCAACGCCGAACCGGGCCGCCGCCTCGGCCATGTCCCGGGCGATGGCCGGCGCGTCCGGGCCGGCCGCCACCGGCGTCAGGCTGCGCTGGAAGTCGGGATGCAGGAGCAGATACGTGGACAGGCCGGCCCGGAGTTCGGACACGTGGTCGGCCATGTCCCGGGCCAGATCGTGCCCGGCCGTGACGTACAGATCGGTCTGGGCCACCACCACCTGAAAGCTGTGCTCGCCCGGACGTCGGGCGGTCCGGCGGCGGTAGTCGCGCACGGGGTCGAGATGCGGCTGGTCCATCATGGCGGCTCCGGTTGGGGAAAAGCGTCCCAAGGCCGGCGGCCTTGGCAGCGCGGCTCCCGGCATGTAGTGTCGGGGCCATGACGCCTGAAGATTTTCTATCGTCGGCCGGTCCCCTTGTCACGGTCATCATTCCCACCCGCGACCGGGCCGACCTGCTGCCTCGGGCCGTGGCCTCGGCCCTGGGGCAAACCTGGACCGCCCTGGAAATTTTGATCGTGGACGACGGCTCGGTGGACGACACGGCCAGGGTGTTGGCCGGCTTTGACGATCCGCGCATCCGGGTGCTGCGCCGCCACACGCCCGGCGGCGTGTCGGCGGCTCGAAACGAGGCCGTGCGGGCGGCGCGCGGGGATTATCTGGCGCTGCTGGATTCCGACGACGAATGGCTGCCCAAGAAGACCGAACGCCAGCTGGCCTACATGGCGGCCACCGGCCACGCCGTCAGCCAGACCCAGGAAATCTGGATGCGCGGCGGCAAGCGGGTCAATCCCACCCAGATCCACAAAAAGCCTGACGGCTGGTTTTTCGAGGCGTCCCTGGGCATGTGCCTGGTCAGTCCGTCCACCACCATTTTCAGGCGCGGGGTCATCGAGGCGGCGGGGTTTTTTGACGAGAGCCTGCCGGCCTGCGAGGACTACGACCTGTGGCTGCGCATCATGCTCACGCGGCCCATCGGGCTTTTGGACGAATACCAGGTCGTGCGCCACGGCGGCCGGGGCGACCAGCTCTCCACCCTCTACATCGGCCAGGACCTCTTTCGCATCCGGGCCATGCTGGGGCTGCTTGGCCGGCCGGAAACAACTGCCTGGCACTTTGCTTGCATTGAGAAGGAGTTGCGACGTAAAACCGCCATTTACGCCGCCGGCTGCCTCAAACGCGACCGGCCCGAGGAGGCCGGCCGGGTGTCGGCCATGGTGGAAGCGGCCCTGGACAGCGCCCGGGCCGGGCTGGCCGGGGCAGGCGGCAAGGAAACGGCCGACAGGCCGGCCACGGCGGCCGGCTGATCGCACCGGCGCGGCCGGATCGGCCCTGCGGCGATACACGAGACAGGCATGAACGCACCCGACAAGCCGCGACAACACGACGCCAGCCCGGCGGCTCCAAGCCGTCCCGGGGTTGCCTGGGGCAGGGCAGATGGGCCGGCCAAGGCCGGCATTGCCTCCCCGTCGCCGTCCGCGCCGCGTTATTCGGGCGCGATTTCCCGCTTGCTGATGGCCTCGGCCTTGATGCGGGTCAGCGTGTGGGTCAGCGCGGCCAGGACGTTCTCGCGGATGTCGCCGGCGGCGACGATGAAAAGCAGGTCGTCGCCGGGCACGAAGACGCCGGCGTTGGCCGTGACCAGCACCCGGAACATGCCGGGCATGGCTTCGCCCTCGCGGCGGATGGCCTCGACGAGCTCCTGGTTCACCGTGACTTCGAGCTTGCCCACGGGAGCGCCGTTTCGCGACGTGGCCCGGGCCACGCCGTTGTGCACAAGCACCATGCCGACCTTTTCCAGGAAGCCTGGCTCGGCTTTGAGCGAGGCAATGGTTTTTGAGATGTCCATCAGCGGCAAGTAAGGGAGAACAGCCCCGTTGTCCACGTTTTACATCGCCAATCTGCTGGAGAAGCTGCCGCAAATCCCGACCACGCGCATGGTGCACAACGCCATCTGCGTCTGGCTGGCCTGGGACGGCGAGCTCGACCCGGGCGTGCCCACCATGCTCGAGGACTACGGCGGCCTGCGCATGGCCGACGCCTACGGCCAGGCCTTGTGGTTTTTTTGCGGCGAGGAGGGGCTGCGGGCCTTGGGGCGCATCCTTGTGTGGGGCAAGGTCAACCCCATGCGGCTTTTTATCGAGGTGGTGCCGGCGGCCATGCTGGTCGGCCCCAAGTTCGACCGCTCCCTGTCCATGTCCGTGGAACTCTCGCGCCAGCACGTCTCGCCCAGCGAGTCCCTGGAGATCCTGCTTCACCCCAACTTGAAGCCCCAGGTGGCCATGATCCCGGGCTTGTCCATCCAGCCCGTCAAGCCGACCATGGGCCTGGCCCGGGTCCCCTTCGAACGCCTGGACGCCGACACCGCCCTGGCCTACGACCCGGGGCTTATCTGGTATTGCGTGCTGCGCCCCCTGGGCGACCCCTTAAGCCGCAACACCGCCGAGGGCTGGCGCAACATCGCCGAGGAACTCCTCGACATCGTCGAACGCCTGGGCGTCAAGTTCACCCGCCACGAAGGCTTTCTCCTTTTCGAGCTTTCGGGGCTCAAAAAGCTGCGCGCCTGGGCGCGCGACACCATCGCCCGCATCATGCGCCTCAAGGAAGAGGGCGAATCCGGCCACTACTGGCCAAGCGTCATGGTCGCCGCCTCGTCCAAGGGACGCACCCTGGGCAAGGACCTGCCGCGCCGCCTGGGCCTGGACTGGGACCAGATGAGCCCGGACTTTCCCCATATGAGCTATCGCACGGCCTTTCTCCTGGGCGGCGATTTCATCATCCACGAGGCCCGCACGCTTTCCCGGGGCATCAACATCGAGGACTGGTGCAACGTCAGCCTGGCCCGGGCCGAGTCGGCCGACGAGGCTGCTGCCGACACGGAACCCCAGGGCGAGCTGGCCGTGCCCCTGCCTTCGGCCTTGTCCGGCGGCGACGCCAAGCCGTGCTTCTACTGCGGCCTGAATAACCACGAGCCGCGCGACTGTCCGTCCAAGCAGCTCATGGCCCTGGATCCCGGCGTCTGGGAGCGGTTCGGCGACGTGGACATGGGCAGCCTCGAAGCCTTGTCCGAGGGGCTGGAAAGCGCCCTGTCCGCCGATTTCGCCGGCGAGTCGGCCCGGCTTCTCGGCGGCAGCGACGCGGCCTCGCTGTATTACCAGTCCATCTTCGAGACCGACATGCCCTTCCAGTTGCGCCTGCTGGAGATCGTGTGGCGCAGCAAGGGCAAGACTTTTCCCGACGGCCTTGCGCAGCTCGGCCAGCGCGAGGGAGATTTTTTCTGGGGAGCCTTGTCGGCCCTTCGGGCCGGCGACGCCGAGAATTACGACGCGCTCATGGCCGAGGCCCTGGCCAAGTATCCCCGGGCCTACCAGCCCAAGTCCCTGCAAGGCTTCCAGGCCCTGGAGGCCGGCGACTGGACCAAGACCGTCTATTATTGGCAGGAGTCCGGCCGGCTTTGCTACACCGCCCTGCAGCGCGGCTACTTCCATTTCCTCGAAGGCCGGGCCTGGGAGATCCAGGGCGACTGCCACCGGGCCATCGCCCAGTATCGCGAAACCCTGCGCGAAAATCCCAAGTGGAGCGAGCCGGTCTACCGCCAGGGCGTGTGTCTGGTGAAAATGGGTTTTATTGACCAAGGGTTGCAGTATCTGCTGCCCCTGGTTGCCGCCGACGCCCCGGCCTTCCACCGGGTGATGCTCGATCCCGAGCTGGAACGCGGCCGGCTGCAGGTGCTTTCGGCCTTGTGGCGCATCTGGAACGCGGCGCGCGAGGAGGCCAAGGGCCGGCAATCGGTGCTGGCCAATCTGTCCGAGGCGGTGCGGGGCCGGTTTCTCGACGAAGACCCCTATCTGGCCGAGGCGACCAGCCGGGCCGAGGAGCTCGGCAAGCTCGGCAAGGTCAGCAACTACGTGGCCTTCAAGCGGTTCGTGGCCGGGGTGGATGTCTTCGAGGGCGAGGTCAAAAAGGCCATCGAGGCCGAACTGACCGCCATGCGCGCCCGCCAGGACAAGCAGGTGGAGGACCTCAAGGCCATCCAGCGCGAGGCGGCCTGGTTCCCCTTTCCGGCCATGCTGCGGGAGTTCAACCGCGACTTCAACTACTGCGCCACAAGGCTCAACTGGATGCGCACGGCCAACATGGACGAGGCCGAGAATTTCCACAAAAGCCGCGAGACCATGCCCGAGGTGGACGAGCGCATCCAGACCTTGCGCACGCGGCTGGTGACGCTGCGGGTCGTGCGCGACACCACCTTTTTCGTCATGCTTTTCGGGCGCAATTTCATGTGGATGGAAGTGGCCAGCCTGGGGCTGTCGCTGGTCGTCGTGCCGCTTATGGTCTATTTCTTCCAGCGCTACGGCCAGGGCTGGGTGGCCGAGATGATGGAGAACCAGAAGTGGCAGCTGCAAAAGGGGCTGGTGGTGATCTTGACCATCGCCGCCCTGGCCCTGGCCGCCATCAACACGGCGCTGACCTTTGACTCGAAAAAGCGCAAGCTGTTCAAACTGGCCGAAGAGGGCAAGCTGCCCAAGAAAAAGCCGAAGAAGAAAAAGCCCAAACCGGCCCCCAAAGCCAAGGCCAAGCCGGCCGCCAAGGGCGCCGCGCCCAAGAAGTAGGGGGCAGGGGGCTGACGGCCTTTGGCCTCGGCCTTCCCGAAACGCTGCCAAGGGGCAGCTTCCAGGCCTTGCCGGCTGTCCCGCCCAGGGACGCGGGAAACCGTCGCGGCGACCGGCCGCAAGCCGCGCTCCCTGCAAATCACCGGGAATTCGATCCCGGAAAGCCCCGCTGGTTAGACCGCTTCCCGCCGCGCCTTGTGGGCCGCCACCTGTTCCCGCACCCGGCACACGCCGCAGACCTCCCCGGACGACGGAAAGCCGCACTGGGCGCAGGCGTACAGCGTATCCTGCCCCTCGCCCCGGGACGCGCCGGCGAAATGCGGCCGGCCCTGGGCCAAGAACGCCTCGTAGAAGGCGATCTTCTGGCCCGGGCTGCGGTCTTCCAGGTCGGCGATGAGCTTTTTGTGGCCGGTGAAGCTGGCCCCGCCGCTGTAGGGGCAGGCCGCCTTCCAGTGGTCGATGCCCTTTAAGAAGCAGTACGCCGCCGTCTCGAACTCGGTCAGCCGGTACAGGGGCTTTATCTTGCGCACGAACTTGCCCTCGCCGGGCAGCGTCGGCCCCTGGGTTCCCAGATAGGCCGGGTCCCAGCGCAGGACGTTGGCGAAAAGCCGGGCCGTCTCGTCGTCGAGATTGTGGCCGGTGGCCAGGGCGGCGAAGCCGTTTTCGTAGGCGAAGCGGTTGAAGTAGTGCCGCTTGATCTTGCCGCACACGGCGCACACCGGCCGGCGCACGGCGTCTTTCACATCCGGCACGGCCAGACCGTGCTCGGCGGTGTGGAGCACGTGCAGGGTCAGGCCGTTCGCGGCGCAAAAGGCCCTGGTGCGCTCGGCCACCGGGTCCGACGAATCCGCGATGCCCAGGTGGACGTGCAGCCCCTCCACCACATGGCCGAGGTCGGTCAGCACGCGCATGAGCGCCAGCGAGTCCTTGCCGCCCGAGACGGCCACCAGCACCTTCTCGTCACGGCCGATCATGCCGTGGCGGCGCACGGCCGTCTCCACCTGCTTTTTGAAAAATCCCTCGAAACAGCTCGGGCAGAAACCGGCATGGTGGCTCGGCAGCTTGACCGCCGCCAGTTCGCCGCAGCGCTTGCACTTCATGGATTGGTCCTTGTCATGGCAAAAAAGGATCGGCGGCCGTCAGTCGCAGCCGCGCCGAAAAGGGGACAGGGCACGAAAGCCGGCCGTCAGCCCCGGGAAACCACCATCCGCACGGTGATATGGTCCCCAGGCCACAGATGGCGGTCCGGGGTGAGCAGTTCGCCGTCGCGGATGATGAGCGCGTCGTTGACGCGCAGGTGAAGATTGTTGAGCAATTGGAGGACGGTCTTGATTTTCGGGTAGGTGGTCGGCTGGTTTTTGCCGTCAAAAGTCACGGTGATCATGGCCCGGCTTAGTATCCTGGCCCTTTCCCGGAATCAAGCCGGTCACGGTAGGAAAACGGTTGACCATGCAAAGGGTTTTGCGCATAAGATGGAAGCATCGGACAGGCATCCTGTCGGTTTTGCCAAGCGTTGCAAGGAGTTTGTCATGAGCGGGAAAATACTGGTCGTTGACGACGAAAAGCATATTCGGATGCTTTATCAGGAAGAGTTGGAAGGCGAAGGCTATGTGGTCGCGGTTTCGGACGGCGAGGACGACATCCTGGCCCTGCTGGAAAAGCATGCTCCCGATGTGGTGGTCCTCGACATCAAGCTCGGCGGCAACCGTTCGGGCCTTGACCTCCTCCAGGAAATCCGGGGCAAGGACCAGGCCATCCCGGTGATTTTAAGCACCGCCTACGACAGCTTCCAGCACGACCTCAAATCCATCGCCGCCGACTACTACGTGGTCAAGTCCGTGGATCTTGGCGAGCTCAAGTCCAAGGTCGCCCAGGCCATGGCCAAGGCCCTGGCCGGCGCGTCCTGATCGTCGCGCGCCCCCGCCGGCCGCCGTCGGCGGGGGCGCAAGCCCTCTGCCCGGTGCCCTCGTTCAAGGGCACGCCCCTCCCGTCGTTGCCCGTGTCAATACCTGTTTCCCTGTAATCATGCCTTCTCGTCTTTCTCGAAAACGCCAAACGTATCGGCCGGGGCCGACTTCACCGGCCATGCCCTGCGGCGGCCGTGGAGCGCCTGCCGCCGTCCGGGCGATTGCCCTTGCCCCGGCGCGGCGTTCGTGCTAGCCGCCATGCCCATGTTTCCCGATATTTCGCGCGCCATTCAGGAAATCGCGCTGCTGCTCGTCCCGGTGCTCATGGGCGTCACCTTCCACGAAGTGGCCCATGGCTACGTGGCCAACTGGCTCGGCGACCCAACCGCCAGGCTGGCCGGCCGCCTGACGTTCAACCCCATCAAACACCTCGACCTCTTCGGCGCGTTGGCCTTTTTGCTCACCCGCATGATCGGCTGGGCCAAGCCCGTGCCCGTGGACCCGCGCTATTTCCGCGACCCGGCCAAGGGCATGATGCTCGTGGCCCTGGCCGGACCGGCCATGAACGTGCTGTTGGCCATCTTTTTCGCCCTGGCCATCCGCATGGTCGAATACGCCGCCATGGGCACGCTGCAAGGCTCCACCGCCTACAGCATCCTCGAACCCCTGGCCTACATTTGCGCCGCCGGGGTGCAGGTCAACCTGGCCCTGGCCGTGTTCAACCTCATCCCCGTGCCGCCGCTGGACGGCAGCAACGTCCTGGCCGCCTTCCTGCCGCCACGGCTGGCCCTGCGCTACATGGACCTCGGCCGCTGGGGATTTTTCGCGCTGCTGCTTTTGGCCGTCACCGGCATCCTTGGCCGCATCATCATGCCGCCGGTGCGCTACTTCACCCAAATTCTGCTGTAAGGCCGCGGTCCAGGCCGCCATCCCCCGATACCCTTCACGACGAAAACGGAACACAAGCCCATGAGCGACAACGCCCCCAAGGAAAACAAACGCATCGTTTCCGGCATGCGCCCCACCGGCGCGCTCCACCTCGGCCACTACTTCGGCGTGCTCAAGAACTGGGTCAACATCCAGGACAGCCACGAATGCTTCTTCTTTGTCGCCGACTGGCACGCGCTCACCACCGAATACGCCGACCCCAAGCGCATCAAGGGCTTCGTTCCCGAACTCGTCAAGGACTGGGTGGCCGCCGGCCTTGATCCCGAGAAATCCGTGCTGTTCCAGCAGTCCCAGGTCAAGGAGCACGCCGAGCTGCATCTGCTCCTGTCCATGGTCACCCCGGTCTCCTGGCTGGAGCGCTGCCCCACCTACAAGGACCAGCTCCAGGAGCTGGCCGCCAAGGAACTCAACACCTACGGCTTTTTGGGCTACCCCGTGCTCATGGCCTCGGACATCCTGCTCTACAAGCCGGGATTCGTGCCCGTGGGCCTCGACCAGCTGCCCCACCTGGAACTCACCCGGGAAATCGCCCGCCGGGCCAACCACCTCTACGGCAACTTCTTCCCCGAACCCCAAGCCATGCTCACCCCGGACTCCAAGCTGCCCGGCCTCGACGGCCGCAAGATGAGCAAGAGCTACGGCAACGCCATCGGCCTGTCCGAAGAGCCCGGGGCCATGAAGAAGAAAGTCATGAGCATGCTCACCTGCGAAAAGCGCGCTCGCCTGACCGACCCGGGCGATCCCAAGGAATGCAACCTGTTCCCCTACCACGAGCTGCTCACTGATCCGGCCAGGCTGCCCGAGATCGTCGAGGGCTGCACCCATGCCACCTGGGGTTGCGGTGACTGCAAGAAGCTGCTTGTCGAATCCATGAACGCCTTCCTCGAACCCATCCGCGACCGGCGCAAGGCCTTTGACAAAGACCCCAAGCTCGTCTGGGACATGCTCGAAGCCGGCAACGCCAAGGCCCGCGCCCGGGCTTCGCGGAATCTGGACGCGCTCAAGAAGAAGCTGAATTTCATCTTCTAGGATCGCGTCCCGTAGAAATACGAAGGCGTATTTAATAAAATACTGATTTAGTCCAATGGGCCCCCCCGGCTTTGCCGGGGGGGATCTGACTAAACTCTTGAATGTGACAGACCCTAGCATCTTTAGCAGCGCCACACCTCGAATTGGACAAACCGAGGGGGCTTCGGCCCCCACCTCCGGGACGGGCCTAGACTGCCTCCCCGGCGCTCCCGACGATACCGACCCCGCTTTCGCTCCCTGGTGGGCCAGCCTTGATCTTCAGGATATTGGCCGCTGCTTCGGTGTGCGGATCGTCTGATCTGCCGAGCGCATCCTCGCGGTCTTCCCCCCGTCCCTCGACGCCGAACTTGTAGCCGCCACGTCCGAAGTGTTGGTCGCGGCCCGGCCATTCCTTCGCCAGCACATGGACAAGCTGCCGATTCTGCCCTCGGTCAATGCCGTGGAGATCATCTTGGACATCATGCGGGAGCATCCCGGCCTTCGGTTCTGCCGAGGCGACGGTGGGAGCTGGTGGCCGATCTATCCCCGGGACTGGACCGCCGGGCAACGGGCTCCCGTGCAAACGCTGTGGCTGATGGCTGGCGATGCCCTGGACACGAATTCCTTCGAGGGGTGGAGAATGGGAAATAGGACCCACTGCGGCTCATTGGGAAGCCCCTGGCAATCTGCATAATCCTTGGTGAGTGATGCTATTAATAGGATTGACTGGACTACTATCTGGTTGCATTTAAGCACGATCCAATAGTGCACTGATATACTTGAACTATTGACCGGTCTGTGACGTCGCCAAGATGCTGTTTCTTTAAGGCCAGACGCCTTGCAGATCTTTTCCAAGTAAACCATCGAAATCAGGTGTTACCCTCAGAAAGAGGCTAGGTATTTCCTGCTTGGTTTGCGCGCGGGGTTCCTACGACGGATGCTTGCTAAATATGGGGCAGTGCAATATCAATGCTTAACCGTTCAAGTTTGGCGGCCCGGTTGTTTTGTCTATAGAGGCAGGAAAATGAGAGATATTCAGTGTGTTATCTCTGGGTTCAAGCGGTTTAAGAAACAGTATTTTTGCCATGAAAGCGTTTTCTATGACGCGTTGACTCATGGACAGCGTCCAAAAGTGCTGACCATTGCTTGCTGCGACTCCAGGGTTGATCCGGCAATACTCATGAACTGTCAGCCAGGCGACATGTTTGTTGTTCGTAACGTGGCAAATATCGTTCCACCTTATGAAGCAGGAGCTGGGTTGCGAGGCGTTTGCGCGGCGCTGGAATACGGAGTGACATATCTTCGCGTCGAGCACCTCATCGTTCTCGGCCATTCCTGCTGTGGAGGGATTGAGGCCCTCATGGCCCCGGACCATGAAAAGATGGGTGAATTTATCTTTCCATGGGTCAGTATTGTTGAAGGTGCACTGAAACGCGTTGAAGATGAACTGGCTGGCGAATCTGCCATGGTCAGGCAGAGAGCCTGTGAACTCGCCTCCATCTTGATTTCGCTTGAGAACTTGATGACTTTCCCCTGGATCAGGACGAGGATCGAGGACCAGACGTTGCATTTGCATGGCTGGTACTTTGATATGGGAAAGGGCGAGTTGCTCGGCTATCAGCCCGAGACGGGGCGTTTCGATTTGCTTGTCGGCGAGTAACCCAATGTGACCGGACGGCCCAGGGGTCGTGCCATGATTATGGACTATGGGCGGCCTGTCTCCTGGGTGGAGGCGGGCCGCATTCTTGTTGTCGGGCGGAACTGGCGGGGGCGACCGATAACCGCCGCGCCCAAAACGACGGTAAGCATCATGACTCTGTTTCCGCGAAAGGTCCTCCGTGGGTTTCGTGGACGCGACACGAGAACACATCACGACCCCGCCCCTTTGTTCAGTGGCGGAGCCTGCTTGAAAGCGGCTTGCCAGCCGGGGCCGGCCGAGGCACAGTCAAAGCCTCGTCCACCCCAGCCAAGGAGCCGCCATGGACGCCTTTCACGTGGCCCTGACCGACGCGGAGAAGGCCTTTCTCAAGGATCTGGTCCGGCTGGTCATCGCCGCCAAACTGGCCGGCAAATCGCCTGATCTCCCCACCCCCGACAGCGAAACCCTGGGCCGCAAGCTCGGGGCCTTTGTGACGCTGACCATCGACGGCCACCTGCGCGGCTGCATCGGCCACATCGTCGGCGACCAGCCGCTTTTCGCCACCATCGCCGCCATGGCCGAGGCGGCGGCCTTCGGCGATCCGCGCTTCCCGCCGCTGACCCGCCGGGAGTTCGACCGCATCGCCATCGAAATCTCCATCCTTGGTCCCCTGGAACCCTGCCCGGACCCGGCGCGGGTGGTCGTCGGCCGCCATGGCCTGCTGGCTCGTCGCGGCGGCCGCTCCGGCCTGCTCCTGCCCCAGGTGCCGGTGGAGTGGGGCTGGGACCGGGAAACCTTCCTGGACCAGACCTGCCGCAAGGCCGGCCTGGAACCCGGCTGCTGGCGCGACCCGGCCACGACGCTTTTCTGGTTCGAGGCGGAGGTTTTTTAGGAGGTGCGGGGAACGGAGAAGAGGAAGAGTGCCTCCGGCGGCCAAAGGGGCTGAGCCCCTTTGGAAACCCCGCCTGGGTCAAGGGGGGTAGGCACGGCGTACAGGGCAAACGCTGACCGTTGAGA
>JAEZMB010000253.1 GCA_023435825.1 Pseudomonadota bacterium
GTGCGTTGCATGCTTGCGAAGATGATGCTTTCGGGCGCCAATGTGCTCATCATGGATGAGCCGACCAACCATCTCGACCTCGACGCCATCACCGCACTCAACGAGGGCATGACCGAGTATAAAAGCGTCATGCTGTTCACCTCACACGATCATCAGATCATGCAGACGGTGGCAAACCGCATCATCGAGATATTGCCCGGATTCCTGATCGACCGCCGCGAAAGCTTCGATGAGTATCTCGAGAATCCCGAAGTGGAGAAGCTGCGGGCGCAGTACCAAGCTGAATAACAGAAAAGAATTGAACCTTCACTTGCGAATAGGCGGTGGAGGTTTTTTATTTTTGACACATAAATGACACATTGAGGTTTTAGAATATGATCATCATCAAAAAAGGAGGAAGAGGTATGAAGAAAAAAATATTTGTTATTGCCGCTGTGGTGGTTGCAGTGATGGCACTGGGAATCAGCTCTGCGTTTGCGTTCGGCGGCCCGGGCAGAGACGACGCGGCCACACGGTATGGGCGTTACGCTGACTGTGATGGCACATGTGATAACGAGGCCCCCGAACCACAGGACGGCACGGGTAACCAGTACGGCACTCGCGCAAATGGCACTGTTTGTGATGGCGATTGCGATACGTCGGCTAGGGCATGTGGCAACGGCAGAGGAGATTGTGACGGCACGTGCGATGAAGACCGTGACGCACCGCAGGATGGCACCGGCAATCAATATGGAATGCGCGCCGGCAATCGTGACAACAGTGGCACATGTGGCAATGCTAACGGAGTGCAGGGCGGCAGAGGCGGACAGTGCAGCAGGAATCGCTAGCCATTTGCCTTTGAAAGGAGGCCGATTTCTGGCTTCCTTTTTCTGTGTTATAATAAAAAAGAAGTGTCATTCACATATGGTTCATTCATCAGACTTTCTAAGGAAAACGGCAAGGTACGGAGGTTTCGGCAAGAGCGGAGTTCGCATACTGGTTGCGGAGGATGAAAACAGTATATTGAAGCTTGTCACACGGTATCTCGAAAACGAAGGGTTTACGGTGCTCGCGGCCTCGGATGGGGAAGTCGCGCTGGACACCTGGCTGGATACTCCCGTTGATCTTGCCGTGCTAGACGTGATGATGCCAAAGCTTGACGGCTGGGAAGTGCTCAAAGAAATTCGTATGGAAAGCGATATCCCGGTTATCATGCTCACCGCCAGACGCGAGGAAATCGACAGACTGCAGGGCTTTGAGCTTGGAACGGACGATTATCTTACAAAGCCGTTCAGCATGCGTGAGCTTGTGATGCGCGTCAAGGCACTGCTCAAGCGCGCAGGCAAGCTGTCAGTCAGCGGTGTGATCGAGCTGCAAGGGCTCACTGTGAACACGCAGACGCAGACGGCGGAGACAGCGGATGGGGACGCGAGGCTCTCCGCGCGCGAATTTGAGCTGCTTATATATTTGATCGATAACAAAGGAATTGTGCTGACACGCGATAGAATTTTGGAGCGCATATGGGGCTATGATTACGAAGGAGATACGCGCGTGCTGGATACGACGATTAAGAGGCTCCGCGCGAAGCTTGGCAACTGTGGAAGCTGCATCAAAACACTGCGCGGCAACGGCTATATGTTTGAGGCTGACGAATGAAAAAGACGCTTTTTTTACAAATGATCACTTATATGATGCTTTTTTGTATTGCCATTTGTGTCATCGGATATGCGGTGATCGAGCTGTTGTTTGACAACTATTATTATGCTGAGCAGGAGCAAATGCTGTTATCGCGTACAAATGAGGCGGCGGCTCAGATTGATGCAGGTGCTGATGTGGATTCGATCATCGATGCGTATAACGGCGAATACGGTGGGTTTCTTCATTACTTAAGTGAAGATAGAGGGCAGGATGGAGGAATGCATGGCATGATGGGGCGACAGGGCGCTTTTTCGGGCATGACACAGGACAATATCGGTAAGTTCTTTGTGACCACATCAAGACAGGGAATGGGGATGGGGCAGAGTCAATGGCTCTCTTATCTGACACAAACACAGGACGGCAGCTTGCTGATGGGCAGTGTGTCATACGGCAGCATGGACAGCGTGGTGGTGCTGGTACAGAAGTTTTTCCTGTATTTCGGTATTGCCAATGCTGCGGCGTTTGTGCTGTTCGCGTTCTTCTTTTCCAGAAGCATGTCTCGTCCGTTACGCGAGCTTAACGCGATAGCGGCTGAAATGGGAAAGCTAAATTTTTCACTGCACTATGATGGCAAACGGCGCGACGAGATCGGTCAGCTGGGCAGCACACTCAATTCGCTGATGAAGCGGCTGGAAAACACGATATCGCAGCTTAAAGGCGAGCTTTCCAAGGAGAAGACGCTGGAAAAGATGCGTACCCAGTTTACAGCACAAGTGTCGCATGAGCTGCAAACACCTCTGTCAGTGATAAAGGGCTATTCGGAAGCGCTCGCCGATAATCTTTATGTCGGTAAGGAAGTGTTCGGCGTTTATCAGATACTCGTAGATGAAGCTGAGAAAATAAGCAGTATGGTAGATGATCTGTTGAACCTCTCGCAAATCGAATCAGGAGCTTACGTGCTGAATAAGCAGACTTTCAACCTGCTTTCGATGTTGAACAAGCTTTGCGCACGATACGATGTCCTAACTGGGGGCAAGCATATCCATATGCATGTCGATATGCCCAGCAGCGATAAATACTATGGCGATGAGCGGAGGCTGGAACAGGCCGTCAGCAACGTGCTGACAAACGCGATTAAGCATACGCCGGACAACGGTGATATATTGATAACGCTTTCAAAGTACGAGAAGAGCATCGTTATCTCAGTTGAAAATGCCGGTGACCCCATTGCAAAGGAAGACTTGCCGCATATATTCGACAGCTATTACCGTGGCAAATCGGCATTTAGAGGAACGGGACTCGGTCTTTCAATCACGAAGCATATCATCTCACTGCATGGCGGCACCATTACAGCCGCCAATAATAAAAGGGGCGTACTGTTTGAGATCAATTTGCCCCTTCAATATTGAAGAAAGTGAGAAAGAACGATGAAAAGCAATCGTTACCGTCTTATCGTACAGATATTATTTTTCGCCTTTAACATCAGTCCTCGTAATGCTTCTCGATCAGTTTCACCATATCTGCTTTGGTGAGTCCCAGTGTCTTATAGTATTCGATGTCTTTGGCGAGCTTTTCCAGCACAAGTTGATCGCGTTTCTCGTCGATATCGCGTTTCTCTAAAGGTGCGACGAAACAGCCCCGGCCCACCATTGAGTAGATAAAGCCCTTGCGCTCCAGCTCCTCCCACGCTTTTTTGATGGTAATGACGCTGATTCTCAGCTCCTTGGCGACCGTGCGGATAGGCGGCAGACAGGTATCTGTTGGCAGCTCGCCTTTGATGATCTGCGAGGATATCTGTTCAAATATCTGCTGATAAATCGGCTTTTCCGATG
>JAEZMB010000269.1 GCA_023435825.1 Pseudomonadota bacterium
CCCCCCCCCCCCCCCCCCCCCCCCCCCCCCCCCCCCCCCCCCCCCCCCCCCCCCCCCCCCCCCCCCCCCCCCCCCCCCCCCCCCCCCCCCCCCCCGCCGGAGGCATCTTCCTCCTGCCTTTCCAGTCCTTTTCTACATCCCTCCCTTGTTCGCCGGCAAAGCGTCGGCCAGGGCGGCGGGGGGCTTGTGGCCGTCGAGGACGGCGGCGTAGGTCAGGGCGTCTTCGCGGAATTCGGCCAGCCTGGCGCGGGGCAGGGGCGTGGCTTCGGCCATATCGTTATCCAGGGCGTTGACCGGCTGGCCGCCGGCGTACATGCGGAAATCGAGGTGGGGACCGGTGGCGTAGCCGGTGGCCCCGACGTAGCCAATGGTTTGCCCTTGCACCACGCGGCTGCCTTGGGCGATGCCCTTGGCGAAGCGGCTTAAGTGGTTGTACCTCGTGACATAGGTTTTGCCGTGGCGCACGGTGAGGTAGTTTCCGGCGGCCGGGTTGCGGCCGCGTTCGATGATCACGCCGTCGCCCACGGTCCAGACGGGGGTTCCGGTAGGGGCGGCGTAGTCCACGCCGTAGTGGGCTTTGCGGACCTTGAGGATGGGGTGCAGGCGCGAGCCGGTGAAGCCGGAGGTGACGCGCAGGAAGGACAGCGGCGCGCGCAGGAACGTCTTGCGCAGTGGCGTGCCCTCGGCGTCGTAGTACTCCAGGCGGCCCTTGTCGCCGAGGATGCCGTAGCCTTCAAGGGCCTTGTCGCCGCTGACGTAGCGGGCGGCCAGCACGCGCCCCAGGCCGGCCGGGCGGCCTTCCACGTAGCGCTGTTCCACCACGGCCCGCACGGTGTCGCCGGGCTGCACGTCGCGGCTGAAGTCCATGTCCGAGGCGAAGATGTCGGCCAGGGCCAGGGCGGTGGCCAGGTTGCCGCCGGCGGCGGCCACGGCTTCGGACAGGGTGGAAACGACGGTGGCGGTCAAGAGGGTGGGGCGCACCTCGCACTGTTTGGTTTCGACCCGGGCGGCGAGTTCGCCGTCGTTTTCGTCGATGACGAGGGTTTCGGTTTCGTTGATGTCGTATTCGAAGGAAACGAGGGTGCGGTCGCGCAGGGTGAGGCGGTAGGGTTGGCCGGTGCGCAGGTTGGAGAAGGAGAAGTCCTCGGGGTCGGCCAGGGCGGCGATCTTGGCCGGCTCGGCGTGGCGACTCAGGAGGCCGGCCAGGGTCTGGCCGGGGCGGACCTCTCCGGTGATGGTCCGGGCGTCGGGTTGGGGCGCGTTTGGCGCGTCCGGTTCGGGGATTGCGGCGTTTGCGGCAGGCACGGTTTCTGACGGGTTTTCAAACAGGTTGCCGACGACGGTGACGTTGGTTTCGGACCGGGCCGGGGCTGTTGCGGTCTGGAACAGTGACTCGAAGAAGGCTCTGGGTGAAGTCAGGCGGGTGAAACCAAGGATGGCGGCCAAGGCCACGACGGCCAGGCCGACGATGGTGAGCAGTCGCCAGGAACGGCGGCGTTTGGAGAAGATCAGTCGGCCGGGATCACCAAGTGGCGGATAGGGCATGGGTGTGGTTCCATGGGGTCGCGCCGGGCAGGCGGATGGTGTTTGGCTGGGGCAGCGAGGTCACGGCGAACCGGCGTCGGCGCGCAGGTGACAAGAGTATGAAATAAAGTTCATGTTGCATTGTGTCTATGGATGCATGAGAGGTGCTTCGGTCGATGCGTGCGGAGGATAACGATTTTTCAGGAACGGTCAAGGCAGGAGTCTTTCTGTAGCAAAGGTCTTTTATTTGGTGGCGTTTGGATGTGATACGTCGCTTATTTTGTCTAATTGCGGGGTAGTTTTTATGAAAAACGACTTTTGTTTTAATATACAATATTTATTCAAGAGAAATATCGTTCATGACGTGTTCTGTTGCGGGGGGAGCTTTTTCGCAAGAGTCTTGGCGAGGGACTGCAGTGCGAATCGGTCGCACTGCGGCGACCCGGCGGGGTGGCGCAGGATTGACCCGGACGCGAGGGCGGGACGGGAAGGCCCGCAGCCTGACGGGCTGAGGGCAGGACAGCGCGCCGGCGGGCCACAAGCCCGTGCGCAGCGAAAGGGCCAGAAACCAAGCGGACGGATGGACGGAGGGAGGGACGACGGCCCGGAGGCGGGGGAGCCAGATGGCGGCCTAATGCAGGGCCGGCGGCTGGGTTGGCGTGCTTTGAGGTCGGGCGCGGGTGCTGCTGCCGCAGTGCTCAAGGCTGCGTATGGGGAAGCATCAAGACCACTGCGCGGGCATGTTTGGGGAAGAACCGCTTGGCGCGCGGCCGCCCTTGGGCTGCTGACCGCCGTGCTGCTTTTGGGAGGCTGTTCCGGGGCCGGGGAGCCGGCTGGGCCGGCCGGGCCGCCCGGACGCTTTTTCGGGTTGGCTTTTGGCGATGCGCCGAGCCCGGGGCTTGCCCGGTTGGCCGTGCCGCTCCCCAGCGCCCTGGCCGAGTCGCTGGTGTTTTACGCCGCGCCGGGGCAGTGGGACGAGCCCTTTGGCGCGGCCCTGACCCAGGCCACGCTGGCCTTCTGGCAGGGCGGACTATTTTTGGTGGAGGCCGCCCTGGCCGTGCCGGCCGACGCGCCGACGCTTGCTGCGCGCCTGACCCGCGATCTCGGGCCGCCGCATTGCCGCGAGGCCGCCTCCGGGCGCGTCTGCCTGTGGCGGAATGGCGATTTCGAGGCCGTGCTGGAGCAGGCCGGCGACGGAGCCCGGCTCATGTTGCGCCAGGCGACCATGGCGGCGGCGGTGGCGGCGGCCCTGCCCCAGCCGCCGCCCCTTGAGCGCGCCGAGTAACGCTTCCGAACAGCAAGCCCTTTCCCCCACTGGGAGGCCGGAGGCCTCTGTCTGAGCAACGGTGTTTCCCGACCGGCCAAATCGGCCGATTCACGCCGCCCCCCTTAACCCCTTTCTCCATCCGGGGGGGCTGGGGGCCTCAGGCCCCTAGCCGCCGGAGGCCTCTTATCTCCTTACTTTCCCTTCATAAAAATCTCACGAGCAGCCACGGCGGTGTCGGGGAAATCGGCAAACACGCCGTCGACGCCGAGTTCGTAGAACTGCAGGTATTCCTTGATGGGGTCGCCGCCGTAGTCCTTGGCCAGGTAGCGGTCCTCGTTGCGGAAGGTGTAGGGATGCACGGTCAGTCCTGCGGCGTGGGCGTCGGCCACCACGGTGTTGGGCGCAGCCAGGGTCTTGTCCGGGTTTTCGGCGATGATAAGGCGCTTCCAGGGGCCGATGCCGTTGGCAAAGGCGGCGATCTCCTTGAGGTTGTCCGGGGAGAGCAGTTCGGCGAAGGTGCGCTTGTCGCCGGAGACCACGAAATCGTAGGGCCGCATGTCCGGTTCGTCGTAGAGGAAGACCAGCTTGACCGGCGTCATCTGGCGCAGGTCCTTCAAATTGCCGATCTCGAAGGACTGGATGAAGACCGGGGAATCGGCCTTGTCGTAGCCGTTTTTGGCGAGAATCTCCACGAGCCTGCCTTCCAGGGGCAAGCCGATGCTGCGGAAATAGGTCGGATGCTTGGTCTCGGGATAGATGCCGATGGTGCGGCCGGTTTCCTTTTCCTTGCGTTTGACCAGTTCGATGATCTCTTCGAAGGTCGGCACGGTGAATTGCCCGTCGCGGCTGTGATCGCGGAAGTCGAGGCGTTCCTTGGCCCGCAGGGTCCTCAGCTCGGCCAGGGTGAAATCCTCGGTGAAATAGCCTTCGATGGCGGTTCCATCGATGGTTTTCTTGGTCTTGCGATCCGGGAACTTGGCGGCCACGTCGGTGGTGCCGCTGATGTCGTTTTCGTGGCGCGCGACGAGCACGCCGTCTTTTGTGGAGACAAGATCCGGCTCGACGTAATCGGCTCCCAGGTCGATGGCCAGTTCGTAGGAGGCCAGGGTGTGTTCGGGGCGGTGGCCGCAGGCTCCCCGGTGGCCGATGACCAGGGGGGCGGGGCGGGACTGGGCCAGGGCTTCGCCGGCCAGACCGGCGGCGGAGGCCAGGGCCAGGGCCAGGGCGGCGAGGCGTCGGGACGTTTTGCGCATGGGATGCTCCTCGGAAGGGGTAGGGGATGGGCCAAAGCTGCGCCCGGTTCGTGTCCGCCGGATAGCTGACAGGTAACCGATGGGCGACAATTGCGCGAGGCCGGCGTGGGCTGTCATTTGACAGCCGCCTTCGCCGGTCCTACAAGGCCCAAATGCAGGCTTCCACCGTTTCCACAGCGCCCTCTGGGCCGGCCGGTCCCCTGGATCTGGCGGCCAGACTCATTCCCAATCCTTCCGTGCTTTCCAGCCAGGGCTTGGCCATGCTGGTCGAGACGGCCTATCGGGCCAGCCTGAAGCGGGAAGAAGGACGCTATCCGTCGTTCCAGCTGTTTTCACCCCTGGCCGGCGGGGCCGAGCCTGTGCTCGACCTGCGCTTTTCCCCGCCCCAGCCTTGCACGCTGGCGACCCTGCACCGGCTCTCGCCGGGCATCCCGCCCGGCCCCTACGCCTTCGTGGCCAAGGAAGGACCGGAGGGGCTGCGGCTGGAAGGCGTGTCCAAGGTCGAGTATTCCGGCTTTGCCGCCCTGCGCGGCCGCATCGACTACCACGGCGGCACCCAGTTTCCGGGCCTTTCCTTGAGTGTTTCGGCTCCGGGCAAGTTGCGGGCGTCGCTTGTCTGCCCGGACCAGCCGGCGCTGTATCTGGAACTGCGGGAAGGGCGGCTTTCGGTGTGTCACGACAATGCGTTTTCGCCGGTGTTTCTGCCCTTGTGCCGCCAGGCCGCCCAGGCCTTGACCCACGGAATCGAGGATTCCGGGGCCTTGGCCAGCCTGGTCAAGGCGACCCTGGCCCGGGTGTTCGCCCTGGCCGTAGCCGCCGGCCATGGCGGCATGTTCGTGTTTCTGCCGCCCGGCCGGGCCGAGGCCGCCGCCGCCAGGACACTCCTGTCGCCCGGGGTCGGCGTGGCCTGGCCCAACCTCGGCCGGGTGGCCCAGAACCTGGCCGGCGCGGGCGGCGGCCAGGCCGTGCATCTGGAACAGTGGGACACGGCCACCCGGGTGACGGCCCAGGCCTCGTGCGTGGACGGGGCGGTGATCCTGGACGCGGCCTTGTCGGTGCAGGCCTTCCGGGTGGAGCTCCTTGCCCGCGACGAGGATGCCTTGCCGCTTTGCCTGTCGCTGTCGCCCCAGTCCACGGAGTTGGTCCCCACGGCTTCCCTGGACATCGCCGGCTTCGGCACCCGCCACCGCAGCGCCGCCCGCTACGTGGCCAGGGCGCCGGGAGCCGTGGCGGTGGTGGTGTCCCAGGACGGCGAGATGCGGGAATTCGTCAGGCTGGCCGACGGGCGGGTGGGTGTTTGCGGACCGCTGGCCCCCATGTCCGTGTCGGCTCCGGCGGCCTGATGTCCGCATTGTCGCTTTCTAAAGTGCCGCGAAACGGCTATGCTCGCTTTCCGCGAGTTGGCGGCAAAGTGGATGCCGGCCGCGCCGCACGTGCATGAAGTGAGGGAAAGGTATGGGAGACAACAAGAGACGCCGCAGCCGGGTCTGCGCCCAGTTCGACGCGTACGTGTACATCGACGGGGAGAAGATCCCGGTCAGCACCCAGAATCTGAGCCTCAAGGGGGCGCTGTTCTGCCCCGAGCCGCGTCTGGCTCCGAGCCGGGACTGCACGGTGGTTTTTGAGCTGGCCAAGGACATCAAGGTACGGCTCAAGGCCACTGTCGTGCGCTCCAACGACGAGGGCGTGGCCATCGATTTCGACAGCATGGACGAGTCGGCCTTTTTTCATCTGCGCAACATGGTGCGCTATTCCTCGGAAGACGCCGACCGCATCGACGACGAACTGCATGTGCCGGCCTTTGAGGTGGACCGCGAAGGGGGCGGCTCTTGAAGATTTCGCGACTGCTGGCCGCCTGCGTGCTGTGCCTGCCGACCTGCCTGGGCGGTCCGGCCCTGGCCGGCGGCCTTGATCAGGCCAAGGCCGCCCTGGCCGCGCTGGACGCCAAGGAATACCCGTCAGCCATCGCCCAACTCACCGAGGCCATGGATTCCAACGAACTGCCGGCCGAGCAGGCCCACCTGTTCCTGGCCGCCCGAGGCTACGCCCGGGCCGCCATGGGCGACTACAACGCCGCCATCGAGGACTATTCCAAGGCCGTCCAACTGGACGCCAGCTACGTGTCGGCCATCTACAACCGGGGCAACGCCCATTTCGCCCTGCGCCAGTATGACCAGGCCATCGACGACTACTCCCTGGCCCTGGAGACCGACGCCAAGGACGCCAAGCTCCTCAACAACCGGGGTTCGGCCTGGTTCAAGAAGGGCAACCTGCAAAGCGCCATGGCCAATTTCTCCCTGGCCATCGAAGCCTCGCCCGACGACCCCGACCTCTACCTCAATCGCGGCAAGGTCTATGAGGCCCTGGGCGAGCCGGACAAGGCCCGTGAGGACTTTTTGCAGGTCAAAAAACTCGATCCTTCCGCCAAAACACCCCTCGATTAGCCGCGTCTCCTCGGAAAAGGCCCGCAAGCCATCCCTGGCGCGGCGCGTCCGTTCGCCATCGGGCCGGCGTCCGCCTGGGGAAGGGGCTTTCGATCGGCGCGCGTCTTTCTCGTGTCGCCCCGACCATTCCCCAAAGCCAGATGGCGGCCTTACGGTCAATGGGCGCGCGTTGCGTCGGCCAGTGGAGCCGCTTGCCTGAGAGGCCGGGCAAGAACGCCGTCCATGGCCGCCGTGGTCTCGTCGCCCCGCGAATACAACGGCGTTTCGGTGGAAATCCGTCCTGTGTGGGCTGGCGGGACCGGACGCCGGCCAGTCGAAACGGGATTGGCTGGATTATGGCCAGGGCGGTCCGGGCTTCCGTTCCGAGGCCGCTCCATGAGCGGCAAATCGTCCTTGACCGGGACGTCCGGCCGTGCTTGAGTATGAAATAGGGACCAGTTCCCGGAGGAGGCCCATATGGGTATGCGGATTCGTTTTCTGGCGGTCGCCATGGCCGGCGCGCTGTGTTTCCTGGCCGAGGTCGGGCCGACGCCAGTCGCCCAGGCCGGCGATCAGGGGATGGTGGTGGCCCAGTGGCAACAGCCCGGGATGCAGCAGCAGGGCGGCCAGCGGCCCCAGGGCCAGCAAGGCCAGCAAGGCGGCCAGCGGCAAGGCCAGCCGCAGCAGGGCCAGCCGCAACAGCAGGGTATGCCCCAGCAGCAGGGCGGCCCGGCCAACAATTCCTGCGTCCAAAGCTACCAACGCTGCGTCATGATGTGCGCCGGCGTCGGCAACTGCGTCAACAATTGCAACATCGGCTACGCCGTCTGCCAGCAACAGCAAGGCGGCGGCAGTTAGAGCGAGAGCGTGAGAGCGTGAGAGCGTGAGAGCGTGAGAGAGAGAAGAAGAAGAGGAAGATGCCTCCGGCGGGGGGGGGGGGGGGGGGGGGGGGGGGGGGGGGGGGGGGGGGGGGGGGGGGGGGGGGGGGGGGGGGGGGGGGGGGGGGGGGGGGGGGGGGGGGGGGGGGGG
>JAEZMB010000235.1 GCA_023435825.1 Pseudomonadota bacterium
TTTTTTGGGGGGCTGGGGGGGGGGCCGGGGGGGCCACGGCCGGGGGATCGAAATGGCGGGCCGGTCCCTGGCGCGGGGCCGGAGCTTCGGCCACGCCATGCCCGGACGACCGGGCCGGCCAGGCCTCCCGATCCGACCCGTGGTCCGGCAGTTCCCGGTTGGCCCCAGGCGAGGGCGCGAAGCGGCCCGGCTCGCGGCCGGAGGCCTGGGGCGCGGCCTGGTCCGATGCCCGCCCCAGGATTCGGCCCGCGAGTTGGCCCGGCTTCTGGTCCGTGCCTTGGGCGGCCGCCTGGGTTGCCGCCCGGCCGGTCAGCTGGCCGGTTGCCGGCTCGGCCGATCGACCGGGCGTTCGCGTCGTTCCTTCGGGCGGGACCAGCGGCGGCAGGGTTTCGTCAAAGGAGCTGCTGCTTAAAATGCGCGGATCGCCGGCCAAGGGCGCGCGTTCCCGCACGGACTGGCCCGAGGGCGTGGTCTCGTGGGGCGAGGGCGCGCCGGTCCGGCCGAGCTCCTCGAAAAAGTCTCGGCGGCTGGCGAATTTAGGCGGCTCGGCCCCGGCCTTGACCCAGGGTTCGGGAGCCGGGACCGTGCGGTGGACAAGCGCCTTGTCCAGGGCCGCGCCCACGGCCCGGCGCAGGGTCAGGAACACGGCCTGTTCGTCGCGGAAACGCACCTCGGTCTTGGCCGGATGCACGTTGACGTCGAGGTCGGCCGGGTCGAGTTCGAGAAAGATGACGGCTTGGGGGTATTCCCGGGCTAAAAGCCGCCCCTTGTAGGCCTCGCGCACGGCGGCCAGCAGCACCCGGTCCAGGACCGGCCGGCCGTTGACGTAGAAATACATGCGGTCGGCCTTGCCCTGGGCGCGCAGCGGCTTGCCTAGCACGCCGTGGACCTTGGCCCCGGCGGCATCGCTGGAGAATTCAAAGAGGTCTTCGGTGACGGCCGGCGGCCAGAAGGCGGCCAGCCGGGCGGGCAGGGTCTGGCCGGCCGGGAAGCGCAGGGCCGTGCGTCCGCCCACGGACAGCTTGAAACCGACGTCGAGCCGGGCCAGGGCCGCCCGGCAAAAAAGCTCGGTAGCCCGCTTGGTCTCCACGCCCTCGGATTTGAGGAACTTCAGCCGCGCCGGCACGGCGGCAAACAGGTCGCGCACCTCGATGCGCGTGCCCTTGGCCACGGCCGCCGGGCCGCGTTCGGTGAGGCGGCCGTTTTCCACGGCCACGAACGCCCCTTCCTCAAAGGCCTCGTGGCGCGAGCTGATCCGAAACCGCGACACCGAGGCAATGCTCGGCAGGGCCTCGCCGCGAAAGCCGAAGCTGCCGATGCGCTCCAGTTCGTCGATGGAGGCGATCTTGCTGGTGGCGTGGCGGGTGAGCGCCAGGGGCAGCTCTTCGGGAGTCATGCCGCAGCCGTCGTCGCTGACGATGACGGCGGTGCGGCCGCCGCCGTCGATGGCCGCCTCGATGCGGGTCGCCCCGGCGTCGAGGCTGTTTTCCACGAGTTCCTTGAGCACGCTGGCCGGACGTTCCACCACCTCGCCGGCGGCGATCTGGTTCTGGAGTTCCGGGGGCAGCACGCGGATGGTGCGATGGGTCGTCGAAGCTGTCATGGCGGGCAATATACGACCTTTCGCCGCCCCAGGCCACCCGTGCGTTTCGACTGGAAAAACGCCGGCGTCGGGGGTAGACGGGCAGGTGTCCCATTTGAAAGGAGCCGATCATGCCCATCGAGCACAATTACTTGCGCACCCGGATACGCACGGCAAATATCGTCGCCAACTACACGCGCCTGCGCGCCCAGGGCGGCCAGGTCATCAGCGTCATCAAGGCCGACGCTTACGGCCACGGGCTTGTCGAAACAGCCACGGCCCTGGCCGCGGCCGGCTGCGAGAGCTTTGCCGTGGGCTCGGCGGCCGAGGGCGCGGCCCTGCGCGATGCCGGCTGCGCGGCGGAAATCATTTCGCTGCTTGGCCCGGTGCTGCCCGAGGACGAGCAGCTGATCATCGAAAAAAATCTTGTGCCCTTCATGCACGATTTCGACCAGCTGGCCCGGTTGGCCGCGACCTGCACGCGTCTTGGGCGCTCGGCCAAGGTGGCGCTCAAGTTCGACACCGGCATGGCCCGTCTGGGGTTCGTGGAGGCGGACGCGCCAAAACTCGCCGAGCTGCTGTGCGCTTCGCCGTGCATCGAGGTGGTCATGGTCAGCTCCCACCTGGCCACGGCCGACGATCCGGGCGCATTCGAATTCGTGGCCGAGCAGGGGGCGCGCTTTGCCCGCATCTGCCAGGCCCTGCGCCACGGCGGGCTGACGTTTCGGGCCTCGCTGTGCAATTCCGCCGGCATCCTGGCCCATGCCGGCAGCATCGGCTTCGACGCCCGCCGGGCCGGCATTGCGCTCTACGGCGTCAATCCCTTTGCCGGCAGCGCCCGCGAGGCCCTTGGCCACGGCCTGCTTCCGGCCATGGAGACCGTGACCCGCATCGTCTCGGTCCACGACCTGCCGCGCGGGGCCTCCATCAGCTACGGCCGCACCTACGTGGCCGAGCGCGACATGCGGGTGGCCATCGTGGCCGCCGGCTACGCCGACGCCTACAGCCGGGGGCTGTCCAACAAGGGCTTCATGTGCCTGGGCGGCCGGCGCGTGCCGATCCTGGGCCGGGTGTGCATGCAGCTGACGGCCGTGGATGTCTCGGGCCTCGATGCCGTGCGGCCCGGCGACGCCATCCATCTGCTGGGCGGCGAGGGACCGGGCGCGGTCACGGCCGACGACCTGGCCCTGTGGTGGGGCACCATCCCCTACGAGGTCTTCTGCCTGCTGGGGCTCAATCCCCGGGAATATGTCGCGTAAGCGTCGTTTCGGTCATCACCCGAGGCAACAGGGCACCCGGCCATGAAACGCCAAACACTTTTTCTCAACATGTACGGGGCCATGCTCGACGCCATGGGGCCCAGCGGCTGGTGGCCGGCCAAAACGCCCTTGGAGATGGCCGTGGGCGCGATCCTGACCCAGAACACCAACTGGCAGGGCGCGGCCAAGGCCGTGGCCGGGTTGCGCGAGGCCGGGCTGCTTGATCCGCATGCCCTGCATGCGGCCAGCCTGGAAGCCGTGGCCGAGCGCATCCGGCCGGCCGGGCATTTCCGGGTCAAGGCCGGGCGGCTAAAAAACCTCATGGCCTTCATCGTGGAGGACCTCGGCGGCGACATCACGGCCCTGGCCGGCGACGAGCTGGGCGAGGCCCGTGACAAGCTGCTGGCCGTCAAGGGCGTTGGCCCCGAGACCGCCGACAGCATTCTGCTTTATGGCCTGAACCTGCCGGCCTTCGTGGTGGACGCCTACACCGCCCGCATCTGCTTTCGTCACGGATTGGCTCCCGAGGAGGCCGGCTATGACGAGCTGCGCGAGCTGTTCATGGACGCGCTGCCCGAGGATGTGGGGCTTTACAACGAATTTCACGCCCTGCTCGTGCGCGTGGGCAACGCCTGGTGCCGGCCGCGCGCGCCCAAATGCGCCGCCTGTCCCCTGGAGCGTTTTTTGCAATGAGGACGGCGCTTTTGGCCTTTTTGTGCCTGCTGGCCCTGGCCGGGCCGGGGCAGGCCGTCAAACCGCCGACGGTTCCGCCCAAGGCCGTGTCGGCGGCCCAGGACGCGGCCAAGGCCCGGTTGGCCGAGGCCCGGGCCAAGGTGGCGGCCCAGTCGGCCGAAGCCGCCCGGCTCGGTCGCGAGTTGGCCGCCCTGGAGGCCGCCCGGGACGCCGAGGCCAGACGCCTTGCTGCCCTGACGGCGGCCTTGTGGCCGCTTCGGGCCGAGAGCCTGGCCGGAGCGGCCCAGGCCGAGGATTGGGCCGAGGCCGACCGGAGATTTGTTTGGACGCGCTCGCTTATCGAGGCGGCCGGCGCGTCGCGTCTGGCTTTCGAGGCCGCCGCGGCCAAGGCCAAGGCCGGGCGGCTGGCCCGGGACGACGCGGCCTTGCGGCTGCTGGCCGGGCGTAAGGAGGCCGACGTGGCCTTTGCCGCCGCCGTGGCCGGCCGGCTGCGCGAGCTGGAAGCGGCCGCCAATCAGC
>JAEZMB010000034.1 GCA_023435825.1 Pseudomonadota bacterium
CCGCCAGGCAGCAAGCCCAGGCCCGGCAGGCGCTGTATGCCCTGACCCCGCCCCGGGCCCGGTCCCTGGCCGATCTCACCAAGGCCGACGCCGTGCTGGTGGTGGGCGTTTCGCCGCTATCCGACGCGCCCATGCTGACCCTCGCCCTGCGCCAGGCCGCCCGGGCCGGAGCCGCGATCTTCCTGGCCGATCCCCGACCCCTGGCCCTGCCCCTGGACCACGTCCACCTGCCCCTGGCCCCGCGCCAGTTGGCGGCGGTCCTGGCCGTGGCCGGGGCCGGCGAGGACGCCTCGGGGCTTGTCCAACAAAAATTCCCCCTGGCCCCGGAGCTGTGGCCGCGTCTGGAAGCCCTGGCCAAAGCCATGGCCGCGGCCAAGCGCCCGGCCATCGTGTACGCCCCGGCCCTGGCCGCCCACTTGCCGGGCGACGACCGCTTCGGGCTGCTGCCGGTGCTGCCGGCGGCGGGCACGGCCGGCGCGGCCTTGCTGGCCCCGGCCGACGCCCCGGGCCTGGACGATCTGGCCGAAGACGTGGCCGCCGGCCGGATCAAGGCCGTGGTGGCCGTGGAAACCGACCTCTTCGCCGCCGCCCCGGCCCTGGCCGCTCGCCTCCCCGCCCTGGAGGCCCTGATCGTCCTCGATCATCTGCCCACGCCCACCGTGGCCGCCGCCCAGGTGTTTTTGCCCACCGCCACCCTGTTCGAAACCGGCGGAACCCTGGCCGCCAGCGACGGCCGGCTCCAGCGCGCCGAACCGGTCCAGGCTCCGGGCCTGTCCGTGCTGGCCGACGGCGCGGGCGACCATCCGCCCCGGGACTACGCCCGGCCGCTTCCCGGCACGGACCCGGCCCCGGCCGCCTTCTGGTGCGACCGCCTGGGCCGCGCCCTGCATTTGGAGCTGCCGCGCCATCCCCTGGCCGAGGCCCTGGGCGCCCATCCCGTCCTGGCCGGCCTGGACCTGGCCACGCTTCCCGACGAAGGCCAGCGCCCGGCCTACCCCGGCCGGGAGCCGGCCGCGCCCGAATCACCCCCGGCCCAGCCGGCCGAAGGCATGGCCGTGGTCCTGGAAACGCCGTTTTTCGGCGGCGACGAGCTGTCCCGCTACGCGCCGCTCACCGCCGACAAGACCGGCCCGGCCGTGGCCCTGCTCCATCCCGACGACGCGGCGGGACTGAACCTCGCCGACGGCGCGACGGTCGCCCTGGACTGCGGCGACACGCCGGCCACCGCCGCCGTACGCCTGCATCGCGGCGTGGCCCGGGGCGTGGTGGTCGTGCCCCGGTTGCCCCGGTTTGACGCCCTGCCCCCCAATCTCGGCCCATGCGGCCTGCGCCGGAGGGAAACGCCATGACCGTCGAACTGCTCATCGGCGCGGGCGTGATGCTCGTCAAAATGGCCGTGGCCTTGGCCGTGGCCTTAGGGTTGGCCGCCTACATGATTCTCCTGGAGCGCAAGCTCCTCGGGCGCTTCCAGGTCCGCTACGGCCCCAACCGGGTCGGCTACTTCGGCCTGCTCCAGCCCCTGGCCGACGGCCTCAAGATGCTGCTGAAAGAAGACATCATCCCCGACGGCGTGGACCGCCGCATCTTCCTCGTGGCCCCGGCCGTGGTCGCCGGCATGGCGCTTTTCGCCTTCATGCTTGTGCCCTTCGGCGAGACGCTGACCCTCTTCGGCCACGCCGTGCCCCAGGTCATCGTGCGCACCAACGTCGGGCTGCTGCTGGTCCTGGCCCTGTCGTCCCTGGCCGTCTACGGCCTGGCCCTGGGGGCCTGGACCTCGGACAACAAGTACAGCCTGCTCGGCGGCATTCGCGGCGCGGCCCAGATGATCAGCTACGAACTGGCCCTGGGGCTTTCCCTGGTGCCCGTGGTCATGCGCGCCCGGTCGCTGGACCTCTCCGACATCGTGGCCGCCCAGTCCGGCCTGCCCTTTGCCGTCACCGAACCCTTTGCCTTCATCCTCTTTATCATCGCCGCCCTGGCCGAAACCAAGCGCATCCCCTTCGACCTGCCCGAGGCCGAAAACGAGCTGCAGGCCGGCTTCCATACCGAATATTCCGGCATGCGTTTCGCCCTGTTCTTCGTCGGCGAATACGTCAACATGGTGCTTTTGGGCGCGCTCATCGCCGTCTTTTTCCTGGGCGGCTGGCACGGGCCCATCCTGCCGCCCATCGTCTGGCTGGGCATCAAGGTCCTGGCCGTGCCGGTCTTTCTCATCTGGACCCGGGCCTCGCTGCCGCGCCTGCGCTACGACCAGCTCATGGCCCTGGGTTGGAAGGTTCTCGTGCCCCTGGCCCTCGTCAACGTCCTTCTAACCGGCGCGATCCTCGTGGCCGCCGCCTGAGGCAATCCATGGCCGACGAAAAACACAGCCTGCTCGGGGCGGTCATCGAAGGCGCGGCCGGCCTGGCCGGCTCCTATGCCGCGACGCTGACGCACCTGTTCCGCAAGCCCGTCACCGAGCAGTACCCGGAATACAAACGCCCCATGCCCGCCCGCACGCGCGGCCGCATCATCCTCACCCGCTCCCCCGACGGCAACGAACGCTGCGTGGCCTGCTACCTCTGCTCCGGGGCCTGCCCGGTCAACTGCATCTCCATGCAGTCCGAGGAAGGCGAAAACGGCCGCCGCCGGGCCGCCTGGTTTCGCATCAACTTCGCCCGCTGCATCTACTGCGGCCTGTGCGAGGAGGCCTGCCCCACCCTGGCCCTGCAGCTCACGCCCGAATTCGCCTTCTGCAAGGACGACATCGCCGACTTCGTCTACGAAAAGGAACAACTCCTGGTCGACCACGGCGGCAAGCATCCCGACTACGACTTCTACGCCCACGCCGGCATCGCCGCCGGCACGCCCAAGGGCAGCCATATCGACGAGGACGAGCCGGTGGATGTGAAAAGTATTATGCCCTGATTTATGTAAAATGAGCTTAGAAGACAGGAAGAATGCCTCCGGCGGGGGGGGGGGGGGGGGGGGGGGGGGGGGGGGGGGGGGGGGGGGGGGGGGGGGGGGGGGGGGGGGGGGGGGGGGGGGGGGGGGGGGGGGGGGGGGGGGGGGGGGGGGGG
>JAEZMB010000072.1 GCA_023435825.1 Pseudomonadota bacterium
CCAGCCCCGACTGGTCGCGGGCGGCGGCCCGGCCCGAGGGGCCGGCCCCGACGATGCCGATGGACAGGCCGCTTGGCGGTGGCGGGTCGCCGCACTGGAAATTGAAGTTCATGGGTTGCATGGCTGCTCCGGTTTTGGGGCAGCCTACCCCGGAAAATCGGCCGGGTAAACGCCGTAACGCATGACTTTTGCAAGTGATTATGCGAACAAGCTCCCCCCGAAGGGAAAGGAGCCTGGCCATGACGCGAATCTATTGCAAGCTTGTCGGTTCGGCTGTGCTGTGGGGCGGCACCTGGGTGGCCGGCCGGGTGCTGGCCACCTACATGGGACCGTTTTCGGCGGCGTTTTTGCGTTTCGCCCTGGCTTCGGTGTTTCTGTATTTCCTGACCGCCCGCATCGAGGGGAAATTCCCCAGGCTGGCCCGGCGCGACCTGCCCTGGCTGCTGACCCTGGCCGCCACCGGCATCTTTGCCTACAACGCGCTGTTTTTCGCCGGGCTGCGCACCGTGCCGGCCGGCCGGGCGGCGCTCATCGTGGCCTGCATCCCGTCGGTGGTGGCGCTATTCTCGGGCATTTTCTTCCGCGAGCGTTTCACGAAGCTCAAGATCGCCGGCATCGCCACGTCGTTTGCCGGCGTGGGCTGCATTGTTTCCGGCGGCGACCCGGCGGCGCTGCTGGCCAAGGGGCTTTCCTCGGGCGATTTGTGCATCTTCGGCTGCGTGGCCGCCTGGGCCGCCTATACCCTGGCCGGCAAGAAGGCCATGGAGCGGGTGGGACCGTACAGCGCCGTGGCCTGGTCGTGCATCCTGGGCGCGGCCATGCTGTTGCCGCCGGCCCTGGCCTCGGGCCTTGGCCGCGACATGGCGGCGGCGGGGCCTGTGGCCTGGGGCTGCGTGGCCTTTTTCGGCATCCTGGCCACGGGCTACGGATTTTCCTGGTATTACGAGGGGGTCAAGGCCATCGGCCCGACCAAGGCCGGGGTGTTTATTAATCTCGTGCCGGTGGTGGCCGTGGTTCTCGGCCATGGGCTGCTGGACGAGCCGCTGTCCCCGGCCCTGGCCGTGGGCGGTGCGCTGGTGCTGGCCGGGGTGTGGCTCACCAACCGGCGGCAAACGACGGCCAAGCGATAAGGAGCGACCGCCACACTTCACCTTGCTTTCCCCTCGCCAAGAAGCTAGTTTGCAGCATTCGCCTCTTGTCGCGGAGCCCCCTGCATGGAATTGCCCACCGCCCCGGCAACGATCCTCATCGTTGACGACGCCCCTTCCAATCTGGCTGTTTTAACCGAAGCCCTGCGCAGCGAATACGAAGTGCGCATCGCCTCCAGCGGCGCCCAGGCATTGCGTCTGGTGGAAGAAAGCCCGCCGGACCTCATCCTGCTCGACATTCTCATGCCCGACATGGACGGGTACGAAGTCTGCCGCCGCTTCAAGGCCCGGGCGGCCACCCGCAACATTCCCATCATTTTTCTGACAGCCAAGGGCGACGTGGCCGACGAGACGCTGGGACTGGCGCTGGGGGCCGTGGACTACATCATCAAGCCGGTGAGCGTGCCCATCGTCCAGGCCAGGGTGCGCACCCATGTGGAACTCAAGCGCCGTGGCGATCTGCTGGAAACGCTGTCCATGCGCGACGGCCTGACCGGCATCCCCAACCGCCGCCGCTTCAACGACTGCCTCAACCGGGCCTGGCGGCAGGCCATGCGCGGGGCGACGCCCTTGAGCCTGCTCATGGCCGATATCGACTGTTTCAAAGCCTTCAACGACACCTACGGCCACATGGCCGGGGACGAATGCCTGAAGGCCGTGGCCGCCACCCTGGCCGGCGTGCTCAAGCGCCCGGGAGATCTGGCGGCGCGTTTTGGCGGTGAGGAATTTGTCGTCATCCTGGAAGAGACCGATCTGGCCGGAGCCATGCATCTGGCCGAGTCCATGCGGCTGGCCGTGGCCGACCTGGGCCTTGCCCACAACGGCTCCTGTATCGCGGGGGTGGTGACCATCACCCTGGGCGCGGCCTGCTGCGTGCCCAAGGCCGGGGGCAGCGCCGAGAACCTGCTGTGCCTGGCCGACCGCAAACTCTACGAAGCCAAGATGGCCGGCCGCAACCGGGTGCTTGGCACGCAGCTTGTCTAGTGTCGCGTCCGCGAAAAGCGCCTATGGTGTTTTGTGGTCAACGAGCTAAAACCATTAATTTTCTTAATAAATACTATCGCATTATTTAAGGGACTCGACACTAGGCCGCGCTGATCAAGCGAGCCTTTGACGCTTTTCGGGCATTTTTTGCAATAATTAGCCATTAGTAGCAAAAAATAGCCTCGTGCCCTCCGGGGTCGCGCCCCTTAGCCAATACGCCCCAACTCTTCCAGAATATCCACGACTTGCTCCCGTTGACCACGAAACGCCTCAGGCGTGTATCGTGGCTGCGCCTGGCGCTATCGTTCCGGAAAAGCGTCCATGCCGTGTGAGCCGCGCCATGGAGCCAAACCTGGGGAAAACTGTATCGCTTGGCGATCAAACGATCATTGCCCCCGAAGCAACAGCAGATCGACAGGGGATACGCTGGTTTGCGTCGCCGACTGCAAGCAGCTGCTCAGCGTCATTGTTCCATCAAAAGGACTCCATTGGCAATACTTCGCGACGCCATCTGGATAATTTGGGTCATTGCCGATAATGACATCCGTTATGAGCTTGAATTTCGTCGACGCCGTCGGATCAGTGGTTATGCACTCAAACATTGAGTTATATGTTCCGCTGTTATCGACAACACAACGCGAAGACGAGGCATTGTACTTCCACTTGTTGCTTGTCGAGGTCGGATCGCCGCCGTTCGGACAGAGCGTCAGTGTGTAGCTTGCCAAATTCACGGTATTTGGGTTCGACCAACTGCACTGCTTGTTTCCGGCAGCGTCGTCATATTGCCAAGTATAGTTAGCGTAGCCAACTTCCTTGAGCCGCGTGACAAAATTCGTCGTAACAATGGAATACCGGTACGTGCCGACAGGTCCCTTGGAGCATTGTTTTCCGCGACAGCCCGGACCGGAGCAGGTGCAACTGGGATCAGGATCGCCGCATGTCGCTTGCCCGCACGTGTTGACGCAGCAGTAATAATCGTAGGTATTCGGCGTCCCCGGAGAGGCCGACCCCAACGCCTGCGTGTTCGCGGGGTTGCCAAACAAGGTCGAGGAAAACCACTTGCAGGGACTGGCGCACGACTTGTTTATCGTGGTGACGCCGTCAGCCCCGAGGCCGGACGACAGGAGACTGATTCCTGCCGGATTATTGCTCAACACACTGTTTGTTGTCGCCGCGTACGTTACCGCATCGGCCGGCGTCATTGAAAATGTTTGCATGTTGCCCGTATTGTATCCATATTCCTTTGGGCAGCTCGCCAGATCGAGCATGCTGGCATCCGCCGTCAACGTATTGCAAGTCACAGTATTGTTTGCAGTGACCGTAATAGTCATTGGCAGCGTGTAGCCGTTGACGGCAGAAACATCAAAGCTGTCAATCGGACCCATCAACCACCGGGGAGAATGGCCGTCCGACATATTGGCGTTGCACTGCGCATAGGGCGGGTTGTCCCCCTCGTGACCGTACAGCATATATTTGCATCCAGCCGTGAATTCCGCCAAGGTATGCGTAAATATCCCCGGATCGCCGCTGATGTCGCAGGTTGCCGTCGGATCATTCCCCTGGCAGTTGTACGCGAAAAACATTCCTCCGCTGCAAGCGCCAGCATTGGGAATGCAAAAATTTTGCGTCGCGCCAGCCGCGATAACTGTCTTGTTGTACGAAACGCTGTAATAACTCACCGTATCGCTGCCAAACGCCTTCCCCCACTGCGAGGCGCAATCGCCTGCGTTGAAAAGCAGCACCACATCTTTGCCGCAATTATTGACCACCGCAAACCGCTGCGAACCGGCAATAGTCGGCGAACCGGACTGATCCGTAATTGTGCAAGACGGCGGCTGGGCCAGCAAGACCGAGGGCACAGCCAGAAACATGGCTAAAACGCAAACCGCCCCAAAAGCGATCCAACGATGCGTGCCGCATGAATTTTGACGAACGGCCTGAGTGTCCATGCTTCGCCTCTCGTGCAACATCCTGTCACATTTTTTGATACTATCACTTATGCGGCATCGCCCCCATGGCGTCAACTATTGCCTGCGGCGTGGCGCATCCGCCGCGGCCCTGTTGCGCGCGATGCGCACAAACGCTTTCAAGACAAACCCTGCCGCCCGTTGCGACGTCATGGACTCCGAAACCGGGCCGACGACCCAGACGACGGCGACATCTGGCCCGCGCATGGCCGTTTGTGGCGATTGTTCACGAATGCCCCGGCGAGCAATCCCGGCGCGCCAGAAACCAAGCCTGCGGGGGCGACGCCAATCCGGGCCGGCCAAACCTGCCCGGGTCGGACGACGCGCCCGGCCTTGATCGACGGGGGCTTGTCTGTTACTTTTTTCGCTTGCGAATTGCCGTTTCGCCAGTCGCGCCGGCCCGCCGGCGACGCCAGGATATGGCTTTTGTCACCCCGTCCGCCACCTTCAACCTCCGGGAGCGAACCATGCGCAAACGTTTTGGCCTTCTTCTGGCCGCCCTGGCCGCCTTTGTCCTGTGCTTCGGCGGCCTGGCCCAGGCCGAGGAAAAAGTCTACGTCAACGGCATCGATTTCGGCTTTCCGCCCTTCGGCTTCGTCGACAAGGCCGGCAATCCCACCGGGTTCGACGTCGAATCCCTGGACTGGATCGCCAAAAAGATGGGCTTTAAGGTCAAGCACCAGCCCATGGATTGGGACGGCATCATCCCCGCCCTTTTGGCCAAAAAGATCGACATCATCGCTTCCGGCATGAGCGCCACCGCCGAACGCGCCCAGAAAGTCGATTTCTCCATCCCCTACTACGAAGTCACCCAGGTCCTGGTCGTCGGCGACAAGGAAGCCACGCCCTTTGCCGACATCCTCAAGTCCGGCAAAAAGATCGGCGTCCAGCGCGGCACCGTCACCGCCAAGCTTCTCGAAGGCTTCGTCGGCCAGCCCGGCTACAAGTTCGAACTGGTGCCCTACGACTCCACCGACCTGTCCATGGAAGACGTGAAGATCGGCCGCATCGCCGGCTCCGGCATGGACAGCACCATCGCCGCCGAAGTCATGAAGGCCCCCGGCTTCAAGATCGCCGGCACCTTCGACGCCGCGCCCGAAAAGTACGGCTACGCCATGCGCAAGGAAGACAAGGAATTCCAGGCCAAGGTCAACGAGGGCCTCAAGCTCCTCATGGCCGACCCCTACTGGAAGGAACTCAAGGCCAAGTACGGCCTGTAGCAAGCCCGCTTTCCCCCAACGTTCCCGGGCCGCGCGACCCGCGCGCGGCCCGGGGCGCTCCCCCGGACGTATTTCATGGAAGGATTTTATAGCGCCGCGCAGGCCAGCTGGGAGGCCATGCCCTACATTCTCGGCGGGCTGTGGTGGACGGCAGGGCTTATTCTCGGGGCCATGCTGGTGGGTTTCATCCTCGGCGTGCCACTGGCCGTGCTCCACGTCTATGGCCATCCGCTCACCCGCAAGGCCGTGGCCGGCTACGTCTGGCTCTTTCGCGGCGTGCCCATCCTGGTGCAGCTCTACCTCTTTTATTTCGGCATCATGGCCTACCTGAGCGAAATCCCGGCCCTGTCGTTTCTGCCGTTGTCCTCGGGATTCCTCTCGGCCGTCATCGTGCTGGGGCTGACCAGCGCCGCCTACCAATCGCAAATTTTCCGAGGAGCCATGGCCAGCCTGCCCGCCGGCCAGCTCAAGGCCGCCCGGGCCCTGGGCATGAGCGACGCCGTGGCCATCCGCTCCATCATCCTGCCCCAGGCCCTGCGCCTGGCCATCCCGGCCTGGTCCAACGAATACTCGATCCTGCTCAAGGACTCCGCCCTGGCCTTTACCATCGGCGTCCTGGAAGTCATGGCCCGCACCCGCTCCGTGGCCGCCACCACACACCAGCCGCTGCCGCTTTCCATCCTGGCCGGAGCGCTCTTTTTCTTCCTCACCTGGGCCGGCATCAAAATCCTCAAACGCCTCGAAGCCAAGGTGCGCATCCCCGGATACGCGCACCAGGGAAGCCTGTAGCATGGACGATCCGGTCATTTTGCGCGTGGAAAACATCGTCAAGACCATCGGCGGCCAGCGCATCCTCGACGATGTCTCCTTTTCCGTCAAAAAAGGGCACTTAAAGGTGCTCATCGGCCCCTCCGGCGCAGGCAAGTCCACGCTGCTCTCCTGCATCAATTTCCTGTCGCCCCCGGACTCCGGGACCATCTCCCTGGACGGCCAAGCCGTGGACGGCAAAAGCCGGAAGGAACTGCTCGCCCTGCGCCAGCAGGTGGGCATGATCTTCCAGGACTTCAACCTCTTTGACCACCTCTCGGCCCTGGAAAACGTCCGGGTGGCGCTTGTGAAGGTCAAGGGCCTGGATAAACGGGCCGCCACCAACCGGGCCATGGAAGAACTCGCCCGGGTCGGGCTGGCCGACAAGTCCACCCTCTACCCGGCCCAGCTCTCCGGCGGCCAGAAGCAGCGCGTGTCCGTGGCCCGGGCCCTGGCCATGGACCCCAAGGTGCTGCTGCTCGACGAACCCACCTCGGCGCTGGACCCGGAACTCATCGGCGAAGTGCTCACCGTCATCCGCGACCTGGCCGACCTCGGCATGACCATGGTCATGGCCACCCACCAGATCAGCTTTTCCGCCGCCCTGGCCGACGAATTCCTGTTCATGGAACGCGGACGCATCGTGGAACGCGGCGCGCCCTCCCAACTGCTCGCCCGCGACTCCGGCAGCCGCACCCAGTCGTTTTGCGCCAAGCTCAGCGAACTGGCCGGCGACGGCCACTGCGAAATCGCCCCGGCTCCCCGGGCCTAAGGACGCCCATGGACGGTTTTTTCGCCTTCGCCTGGGAGCGCATCATCCCGACCCTGGACGCCGGACTGTGGACCAGCATCCTGCTTATCGTGCCGGCCTCGCTGTTCGGCGTGGCCATCGGCGTGTCCGTGGGCGCGCTGCGGGTCTACGGCCCGCGCCCGGTGGTCAAAACCCTTGACGCCTACGTGTCGCTGTTTCGCGGCACGCCGCTGGTCGTGCAGCTCTACTTCTGGTACTTCGCCCTGCCCTACGTGCGCTTCGGCGACTTCGCCCTGGTGCTGTCGCCCATGTGGGCCGCCATCGTCGGATTTGCCCTGTGCAGCGGGGCCTACCAGTCCGAATACATCCGGGGCGGGCTGCTCTCCATCAAACGCGGCCAACTGCGCGCCGCCCAGGCCCTGGGCATGACGCCCTTCCAGTCCGTCACCTCCGTGGTGCTGCCCCAGGCCTTCCGCCGGGCGCTGCCGGGCTGCGGCAACGAGATCATCTACCTCATCAAATACTCGTCCCTGGCCTCCATCATCACCGTCAGCGACCTGACCGGCATGGGACGCAGCCTGGCCAAGTCCAGCTTCCGCAATACCGAAGTCTTCATCGTCGTGGGGCTGTACTACCTGGCCCTGGTCACCATCGCCTCGTTTCTCCTCAAGATCGCCGAAAAGAAACTGGAGATCCCAGGCTTCGAAAGCAAACGCGAGTAAGAGGAAAGAGAAAGAGGAAGAGGGAGAGAAGATGCCTCCGGGGGGGGGGCGGGGGGCGGGGG
>JAEZMB010000082.1 GCA_023435825.1 Pseudomonadota bacterium
ACCTCTCCGCCGGGGGCCTGAGGCCCCCGGACCCCCAACATGGGTTTACGGGAGAGCTGTACCGTGTCGGCGGGTGGAGAAAGGGATGAATATTAAGCGCGCGTGGAAAAAGCTCCTCATGGAGCAATGCCGCCGACCCGGCGGCATCCTGGGCGAATACATCGGCCGGCGCATGAATCGCAGCCACTACGCCCTGACCACCTGGGGCCTGTCCCAGGTGGACATCGCCCCGGACCAGGACATCCTCGACATCGGCTGCGGCGGCGGCCGCACCCTGGCCCGGCTGGCCGAACTCGCCCCTCGAGGCCGCATCTGCGGCATCGACGCCTCGCCCAAAAGCGTGGCCCTGTCCCTGCGCCACAATGCCCAGGCCGTGGCCTCGGGCCGCATGGAAATCCGCCAGGCCTCGGTCTCGGCCCTGCCCTACCGCGACGCGACCTTTCATCTGGTCACGGCCGTGGAGACGCACTATTTTTGGCCCGACCTGGCCGCCGACCTGGCCGAGGTCCGGCGCGTGCTGCGCCCGGGCGGCCGGTTCCTGCTTCTGGCCGAAGTCTACGACACGCCACGCTTCGACGCCCGCAACCGCAAATGGCTGGAACTCGTGCCCATGACCTATTTGACGCCGGCCCGGTTCCGGGAACTGTTCGAGACCGCCGGCTTTGCAGACGTCGCCGTCCGCGAGGAACCCGACCAGGGCTGGCTGTGCTGCCTGGGCCGCAAGCCCGACGCCGCCTGACGCCGCCCCGTTATTGCTGCCCTGCCCGTGCAGCGCATTTTTGCCAACTCCACCCCTTGCAAGGGGGGCCGGGGTGGGATTATCCCCCCCGGCGGGTCGTCGGGGCAGCGCCCCGACATTCTCTTTCTCTTTCCCTACGCCGGAGGCGCGTGACTTCCATGACGTTCGACATCATCGTGATCGGGGCCGGACACGCCGGCTGCGAAGCGGCCATGGCCGCCGCCAGACTCGGCCATAAGACCCTGCTTCTCACCCAAAACGTCGACCGCATCGGCCACCTGTCCTGCAATCCGGCCATCGGCGGCCTGGCCAAGGGGCACATGGTCCGCGAGATCGACGCCCTGGGCGGCATGATGGGCCTGTGGGCCGACGCCGCCGGCATCCAGTTCCGCACGCTTAACACCAGCAAAGGGCCGGCCGTGCGCGCCACCCGGGCCCAGATCGACCGCGACCAGTACATGCGGGTGGTCAAGCGCGACGTGTTCGCCCAGGAGAATCTTTCCGTGCGCCAGGACAGCGCCGAGGACATCCTGGCCGAGGCCGGGCGCGTCAGCGGCGTGCGCGTCGCCTCGGGCGAAACCTTTGCCGCCCGGGCCGTCATCGTCACCACCGGCACGTTTCTGGGCGGGCTTATCCACATCGGCCTGACCCAACTGCGCGGCGGCCGTCTGGGCGATCCGCCCTCCGACGGCTTGCCCGCCAGCTTGCGCCGCCATGGGCTGATCCTTGGCCGCCTCAAGACCGGCACCACCCCGCGCCTTTTGGCCAAAAGCATCGACTTTTCCGTGACCGTGCCCCAGCCCGGCGACACGCCGCCGCCGGGTTTCAGCTTCCACGGCCCCGGGCCGGTCCTGCCCCAGGTTCCCTGCTACCTCACCCACACCAACGCCCGCACCCACGAGGCCATCCGGGCCGGTTTCGAGCGTTCGCCCCTTTTTACCGGCGTCATCCAGGGGACCGGCGCGCGCTACTGCCCCTCGGTGGAAGACAAGGTGGCCCGGTTTCCCGAGCGCGACCGCCATCACGTGTTCCTGGAGCCCGAAGGCCTGGAAAGCCCGGAGATCTACCCCAACGGCATCTCCACCAGCCTGCCCATCGAGACCCAGAAGGCCATGATCGCCACCATCCCGGGCCTGGAAAACGCGGTCATCGTGCGCCCGGGCTACGCCATCGAATACGACTACGCCGACCCGGTCCAGCTGTCCCCGACCCTGGAAACCAAAGCCCTGCCGGGGCTGTATCTGGCCGGCCAGATAAACGGCACCTCCGGCTACGAGGAAGCAGCCGCCCAGGGCCTGTGGGCTTCGCTCAACGCCTGTCTGGCGCTCTCCGGCCGTCCGCCGTTTCTCCTGCGCCGCGATCAGGCCTACATGGCCGTTCTGGTCGACGACCTCGTCACCAAGGGCACCAGCGAACCCTACCGCATGTTCACCTCCCGGGCCGAGCATCGGCTGCTGTTGCGCGAAGGCAACGCCGACGCCCGGCTGACCGCCCTGGGTCGGGAGATCGGGCTGGTTGGCGAGGACCAATGGGCGCGTTACCAGACCAAGGAAGCGGCCATCGCCCAGGCCATGGCCGGGCTGGCCGAGCGCCGGGTGCGCCCAGGCGACTGCGACGACGCGGCCTGGGAGGCCCTTGGCGGCAAGCCGGCCGAGCGCAGCCTGCGCCTGGACGAACTCCTGCGCCGCCCGGCCGTCACCCTGCCCGATCTTGTCCGCTTCTGGCCCGAACTGGCCGAACTGCCGGCCGAGGCGGCCGTGGAAGCCGAGACCCGCGTCAAATATGACGGGTACCTCAAGCGCCAGGAGGAGCTGGCCGGCCGGGCCGGCCGCCACGAGAACGTGACGCTGCCGGAAGACCTCGACTATGCCGCCGTGGCCGGGCTGTCCCGGGAAGTGGTGGAAAAGCTTGTCCGGGTGGCCCCGCGCAGCCTGGGCCAGGCCTCGCGCATCTCGGGCGTCACCCCCGCGGCGGTGTCCTGCCTGGAAATCCATCTCAAAAAGCTGTCCAGACAGGCCTAGAAGCCCCTTGTGCCCGCCGGGACGATGGCTTATGACCGATTCATGGCGGAATTCTGGGGGTTTGCCCACCTTCCGGCTTTTTTAAGCCTTTTTGACCCCGGTTGGTGGGATCGGATGCTCGACGCCACCAACACCGGCCATGCCTCGCCCGAGGCCCTGCTCATCATGGCCATGATTTTCGGGACCTTTTTCACGCTGATCGGCGTCGGCGCGTTCGTGAAGACCAAGTACCGGCCTTCGGACGTGCGCCCAACCACCTGGATCACCAAGCCGGCCGAGGTCCGGGCCCTGGTGGAAACGGCCCTGACCCAGCGCAGCAAGGTGCGGGTGAGCTTTGTGCGCGACGATCCCGGCGCGCGCATGACCGACGCCGCCATCGTCGCTGCCTCGCCGGGGCGCGGCATCGAACTCGAAATGACGTCGCTCGTGCGGGCCAACCCGACCTGGATCGGCAAGCTCGTGGCCTGCGATTTCCGCCTGCGCATCGACCCCCACCGCGACCTGCACAGCTTCTATAACTTCGTGGCCCCCATCCTGGCCATCGGCAAGGCCGGCGACAATTTCATCCACATGACCGTGGACTGGCCGGCCCGCCTCGAACTGGAGCAAAAGCGCGGGTTCTTGCGGGTGGAGCCGCCGCAAAACGTCATTCTCGAACTGGAACTGTGGCACGAGTCCACCATCAAAAACAATCGGGGTCGCTTTGCCGATCCGGCCACCTGGGGCGAGCCGCTTTTGCGCTTCGACCCCAAGTTCGACACGCCCGACATCGAACTGCGCAACATTTCCGGCGGCGGCCTGCGCCTGGAGGTCCAGCACGAGGCCTACCGCCGGGGACATCGCCTGTTCGAGCCGACCTCGCGCTTCATCGCCCGGCTGCTTCTGGCCGAGCCGGAAATCGGCCAGCCCGTGGAGTTCAATCTGGCTCTCCGCCTGCAAAACCTCTACGGCGACCCCAAGGCCCTGGGCATCGTCGGCGTGGGCTTTCACATCACGAGCTTTGCCGTGCCCGGCGACACGCCCGGCGAGCCGCTGTCCTGGAAAACCGCCGCCGCCGGCGTGCCGGCCCTGGACGACTGGGCCTATCGCCGCCATTTGGCTATCTACCGCCAGCGCGGCGAATAGCCCCATGGACGAACGCCAAGATCGTTGTTACTATTTTTATTCCGCTATCCGGGCTTGTCACGGAAACGACGCAATTCCCGGAGTACTTCGCGGAAAACGCCGCATGACGGCGCGCCCCGCTTAGGAGGATCAGGTTGGACGACGATTCCGATGGTCGGTTTTGGAATGCCCTGACCAAATTTTTCCGCCAAAAAAGCATTTCCCTTGAAGAGTTGATCCAGGAAGCCCGGGCGGAGGGTTCCATCATCCCGGAAGACGCCTCCATGCTGCTCAACATCCTGCGGCTGGAAAGCAAGCAGGTGTCGGACATCATGGTGCCGCGCCCGGACATCGTCTGCGCCGAGATCGACGACGGCCTGGACGCCGTCTGCGCGCTGATCAAGACCCACGGCCACTCCCGCATCCCGGTCTACGAAGGCAACCGCGACAACATCCTGGGCGTGCTCTACGCCAAGGACATCCTCAGCAACATGCTGCCGGTCTGCGGCGAAACGCCCGACCTGCGCGCCATCATGCGCGAGGCGCTGTTCGTTCCGGAAACCCTGGACCTCAAAAAGATGCTCCTGGAATTTCGCAGCCAGAAAAAGCACATGGCCGTGGCCCTGGACGAATACGGCGGCACTTCGGGGCTGCTCACCCTGGAAGACGTGCTGGAAGAAATCGTCGGCGAGATCGAGGACGAGCACGACCCGAGCAAGCCCGAGGAGATCCGGGAGCTGCGGCCTGGTGTCCACCAGGTTTCCGGCCGGGCCATGCTTGAGGACATCAACGCCGCCCTGGGCCTGTCCCTGGAGTCGGAACAGGTGGAGACCATTGGCGGCTTCCTCACCGAACTGGCCGGCCGCGTGCCCCGGCAGGGCGACGCCTTCACCCTGGACGGACGGCGCTTCACCGTCCGCGAGGCCGACCGCCGCCAGATCCGCTCCATCGTCATTGAGCCGGCCGAGGCCTAGCTGTCCCTCGAAAAAAATTCCAGGGATCAGCCCTTGGCTGCCGAAGCAACGGTGGTTTCCATTAAAGGCGAACCACCTGCAAGCAAGTTTCCCGTCGAGGGGGTCCGGGGGGATCATCCCCCCGGCCGCCGGAGGCTTTCCCCCTGCCGCATATCCTCAAATCCCCGGAAGTGACGCCGTGATCCTTGCCGCTTTTCTTGCCGTGTGCGGGGCCTGGTTCGGCCTGGCCAATCCCGTCGCCCGTCTGCCGCTTCTTATGCTGCTGCTGCCGGCCGGTCTGGCCTATCTCGCCGTTCGGGCCCAAACCGCCCGCCAGGCCGCCAAATGGGCCTACTGGACCGGAGCGCTGGCCGCCGCCGGCAATCTCTATTGGACCTGCCTGCCTGTCCACGACTTCGGCGGCATGCCCTGGGTGCTGGCCACGCCCGTGCCGGTGCTCATGGGCCTGGTCCTTGGTGCCTACGCCGCCGCCCTGGCCCTGGCCTGGCGCTTTGGTGCGGCCAGGCTCCCGGCCTGGTTGTTTTTGCCTTACGCCGCCGCTGCCTGGACCGTCATGGAAATGTTGCGGGGCACGCTTTTCACCGGCTTTCCCTGGCTCACCCTGGCCGGAGCCTTTTCGCCCTGGCCCATGGCCATCCAGGGCGCGGCCTACCTCGGGGCCTACGGCCTCTCGGGTCTGCTCGCCGCCCTGGCTGCTGCCCCGGCCGTCTACGGGCTAGTCTCCCGCCCGGCCCTGGCCGTGGTGCTGATCGCCGCCGCCCTGGCCTTTCTCGGCAACCGCCGGCTGGCCGAACCCATGCCCCGGATCGCCTCTGCCCATGTGACCCTCGTCCAGGGCAACGTGGACCAGAGCCGCAAATGGGCTCCCGAGGCCGAGGAAGAGACCGTGGACAAGTACATCGAACTGTCCAGACGCGCCCTGTCCGACGCGCCTTCCGATCTCCTCATCTGGCCCGAGACCTCCATGCCCTTTTTCTATCAGGACGGCGGCCCTCTGGCCCAGCGCCTGCGCGACTTCGTCGCCTCGGCCGGCGTCCCCCTGGTCTTTGGCGCGCCGGCCTACGAGCGCACCCTGGGCGGGCACGTGCTCTACAACCGGGCCTTCCTGCTGGCCCCGGACGGCCGGACCGCCGGCTACGACAAGGAGCACCTCGTCCCCTTCGGCGAATACGTGCCCCTGGGGCAGTATCTGACCTTCATCGGCAAGCTGGTCGAGGGCGTGGGCGACTTCAAGCCCGGCGCTTCGCCTGCTTCCTTGCGCCAGGGCGACCTTGCCCTGGGAACGCTCATTTGCTATGAAGCAATCTTTCCCGAACTCGCTCAAAAACGGGTGGAAGCCGGGGCCAACGTCCTGGTCAACATCTCCAACGACGCCTGGTTCGGCGATACGGCGGCTCCCCGGCAGCACCTCGATCTGGCGCTGTTGCGGGCCGTCGAACAAGGACGGGCGCTCATCCGAGGCACCAACACGGGCATTTCCGCCGTGATCGACCCCCGGGGGCGCGTCATGGCCCAGGGCGGCCTTTTCTCGGCCCTGGCCCTGCCATGCCCGGAGACGCCCATCGTGTCGGAAACGACCTGGTATCACCGCTGCTACGGCCTGATCACCTGGGGCCTGCCGGCCCTGTTCGTGCTTTTGGGACTGGCCGCCTGCTTTCGGCCCGTTCGGTCCCGCGACCGCCGTCCCGGCGGACTGACCCTTTAACCCCAAGCGACTGCTCACGACATGCTGCAATATTCGGAACTGCGCACCCAGGGCGCCGAGCTTTTGGAAAAATTCGAAGGATTCTGGAGGCGTCTTTGACCTGGACAAAAGCCGCCAGCGTCTGGAACTCATCGAAGCCGAACTGTCCCAGCCGGGGGCTTGGGACAATCCCGAGCGCCTGACCCCGATCCTTCGGGAAAAAAGCGCCCTGGCCACCAAGGTCGCCGACGGCGAACGCCTGCTGGCCGCCCGGGCCGACCTTGAGGAATGGCTCGGCATGGCCAAGGACGACGGCAGCCCGGAGATCCTCGACGCCTTGGCCGAGCAGATCGAGACGCTTCGGTCCGAACTGGCCGACGCCGAACTGGCCGCCTTTTTCGGCCCCGAGGACAACGCCGACGCCATTTTGGAAATCCACCCCGGAGCCGGCGGCACCGAGGCCCAGGACTGGGCCGAGATGTTGCTGCGCATGTACCGCCGCTGGGCCGAGCGCAAGCGTTTCGACGTCAAGATGCTCGACTTCCTGCCCGGCGACGAGGCCGGCGTCAAAAGCGTCACCTTGCAAATTTCCGGACCCTACGCTTACGGCCTGCTGGCCGTGGAGAAAGGCATCCACCGGTTGATCCGCATCTCGCCCTTCGACTCCTCGGGCCGACGCCACACCTCCTTTGCCTCGGTGGACGTCTACCCCGACGCCGGCGTAGACATCGACATCGATGTGAAGGAAGAAGATCTGCGGGTGGACGTGTTTCGGGCCTCGGGGCCGGGCGGCCAGCACGTCAACAAGACGTCCTCGGCCATCCGCATCACCCACCTGCCCACCAACATCGTGGTGCAGTGCCAAAACGAGAAGTCGCAGCACCGCAACCGCGAGACGGCCATGAAGGTGCTCAAGGCCAGGCTCTACGACCTGGAGCTTAAAAAGATTGAGGCCGAGAAGCAGGAAAGCTACGAATCCAAAAACGCCATCGGTTTCGGATCCCAGATAAGGACCTACACCATGCAGCCATACCGACTGGTCAAGGACCATCGTACCGGCGTGGACGCCGGCGACGTCGAAGCGGTGCTGGACGGCGACCTGGACAAGTTCATTCGCGGCTTCCTCCTGGCGTCCGGCGATGACTCCCGCAAGTAACGGCGGCTGTTCGCCGGACTTCCCGGACGAGGCCCTGGCCGCCGAACTCGACGAACTGCGCGCGCTGCTCGACGGCGCGGACAAGCCGGCTTGCGCCGAGGAAGGCGAGGGGCTGGTCATCATGCGCCTGTGTTCGGGGCTGAACCTCAAGGAGTGGGAGGGCCTTGGCTCGCGGCGCGACCTGCGCGACTGGATGGCCCTGCCCATGTCCGCCAACCCCTTTCCCTATCTCACGCGCATCCAGCAGACGCTCAAGGAACTGGTATTTCTCTCCGAACACGATCCCCTGACCAAGCTCCACAACAGGGGCGCCTTCGAGCGCATCCTGTCCGCCGAACTCATCCGCTCCTCGCGCTCGGGCCAGCCCCTGGCCCTGGTGCTGCTCGACCTCGACAACTTCAAAACAGTCAACGACACCTACGGCCACCCCTGCGGCGACCGGGTGCTCGAAACCATGGGCGCGCTTTTGGCCGCCGAAAAGCGCACCTACGACTACGCCGCCCGGGTCGGCGGCGAGGAATTCGCCCTGATCCTGCCCGGCGTCGGCATGGTGCGGGCCGAAGGCATCGTCGAGCGCCTCATCGAATCGGCTCGCACGCTTCGCGTGGTCTGCGACGGCGTGGACACGCCCCTTTGCGTGACCCTCTCGGCCGGCATCGCCTGCACCAAGGGCAAGGTGGCCATCAGCCGGGAGAAGCTCTACGCCATGGCCGACGAGGCCCTTTATGCGGCCAAGGCGGAAGGCAAGGACCGCGTCCACTGCGCCCCCATCGCCGACCTGACCGGAACCCCTGAAAAAACCCTGGTGCGGGCCGACGAAAAGCGCTTTCTTTTCACCGGCACGACCAAAGGATGATACGGCGTATGCCCGAAGCCTCAAATCCCAACGCCACCCTGTCGGTGGCCATCTTAAGCGGCAAGGGCGGGGTCGGGAAATCCAACCTGACGCTGAACCTGAGCTACGCCCTGTTCCGGGCCGGCCACCGCGTGCTGCTCATGGACTTCGACGTGGGCCTGGCCAACGTCGATGTGCTGCTCGGCCTGTCGCCGGAAAAAAACCTCCAGGACCTGTTTCGCCCGGAAGTGAGCGCCGCCGAGGTCATGCTGCCCGTCGAACCTGGCGGCTTCGACTTCCTGCCGGCGGCCAGCGGGGTGCCCGAGCTCTTGGAGATGGACGACGACATGCGCGAGGTGCTGTTCCAAAAGCTCAACGGCGTGTTTGCCGGCTATGACTACCTCATGCTCGACCTCGGAGCCGGCATCTCGCCCACGGTGCTGTCCGTGGCCGCCATGAGCCAGATGCGGGTGCTGGTCGTCACTCCGGAACCCACCTCGCTGACCGACTCCTACGCCGTCATCAAGGTGCTCCACACCCAATACGGCATTTCCGACTTCCACGTGCTGGTCAACCAGGTGGACCGGGTCTCGGACACCCAGGCCACCTTCGCCCGGCTGTCGGGGGCCTGCAGCCATTTCCTGGGCTTCGAACCCCAGCTCATCGGCGGCGTGCGCCACGACCAGGCCCTGCCCGACGCCGTGCGCCGCCAGATTCCGCTGCTGCGCCACGCCCCCAAAAGCCCCGCCGCCCTGGACATCGTCAGCGGCGCGGTGCGGCTCCACCGGGTGCGCCAACAGCGCCGCGACGAACTGCTCGCCGGGCCGGTGCTTGGAAAAATTCCCATGATTCGCAAGTAGGACTTGACGGGGGACCGTTGTTTTCGGCAATGGTATGAAATAGATGGACGATTGCACTCCGCCAGCTTGGGGCGGCGTCCGGCCAACCGTCAACAGCGCGAGGACCACGCGATGAACAAAAGCGAACTCATCAAGACCCTGGCCGAGACCAAGGACCTGCACATCGACGAAGCCGCCGACATCGTCAACGCCTTCGTCGATTCCGTCAAACAGGCGCTTATCAACGAAGACCGCGTGGAGATTCGGGGATTCGGCAGCTTCAAGATCAAGGGCTACAAGGGCTACACCGGCCGCAATCCCAAGTCCGGCGACGTCGTCACCGTGGCGCCCAAGAAGCTTCCCTTCTTCCGCCCCGGCAAAGAACTCAAGGAATATCTCAACAAGTAGCACCCATGCGCACCCTGACCACCTTGCTGTTGGTCCTGGCCGTCACGGCCATGACCACGGCGGCGGCGTTTGCCGCCGATCCGGCGCTGACCATTCTCTTCGCCGGCAATACCTACGGCTATTTCGATCCCTGCCCCACCTGCGGCCCGCAAAAACTTGGCGGACTGGCCCGGCGGGCCAGCGCCATCGACGCGGCCCGAGCTTCCGGCAAAACCCTGGCCGTGGCCGGCCCCTGGGAATTCGCCCCCGAGGTCTCGGCTGCCCCGCCCGAACCGGCCAAGCTCCCGGCCGTGGTCAAGGCCCACGAAAAGCTCGGCTACGACGCCCTGGTCGTCACGCCTCAGGAAGCGGCCATTCTGTCCGCCAACAAGGCCGCCCTGCCCAAGGGGGCCACGCTGCTTGGCGACGCGCCGGCCACGGCCATCGTCAGCGTCGGCGGCAAGCCGGTCGGGCTGGTCTTTTTCCCCATGCCCAAGGACATCAGCGCCGCCGTGCCCGACAAGCTCATGGACGCCGCGGCCAAGGCGGCCGGCGAACTGCGCGGCAAGGTCGCCCTGGTGGTGGGCATAAGCCCCTGGGGAGCCCTGGACGAAGAGGCCTTCATCAACGCCAAGTCCGGCGCGGTGGATGTGCTGCTCGGCAGCGGCGGCGGCTCGGGCTTTGCTTCGCGCACCTCCAAGGACGGCCGCACCCTGTGGACCCGGGCCTACATCAAGGGCAAGACCATAAATCGCCTGGATCTGGCCGCCCTGCCGGGCGCGCCGGGATTCGCCTGGAAGATCGGCGAGAACTTCACGGCCAAGGTCGACCCCCTGGACGAGAACTTCCCGCAAAATCCGGCCGTCGAGGCCATTCTCAAGTAATTGCGGCCGCCGCCCTTCGGGGCGGCGGCCTTCAACCTTTCGAGGTCCATCGTGCACATCGCTTTTCGCCGTCTGCTGGCCGCGACATTGTTCCTGGCTCAGACGATCCTCTGCGCCCTTGCGGCCCAAGCCCAGGAACCGGCGCTGACCATCGTCCTTTCCGGCAACACCTACGGCAATTACGAGCCCTGCCCGTCCTGAGGCGGCAAGCTCGTCGGCGGGCTGGCCCGGAGGGCCGCCTTCATCGAATCCCTGCGCAACGCCGCGTCTGGCAAGGACCGTACCCTGGTCATTGCCGCCCCGTTTGAAATCCTGTCCGACGGCCCGGAAAAAAAGCCTGAACCGCGCCGCCTGCCGGCCATCAGCCAGGCCATGACGCGCCTGGGCTACGACGCCGGGGCGTTGCTGCCCAGCGAAACCGCCTATCTCCAAAGCGCCGACGCGCCCGTTCCCTCCGGCTTCACGGTCCTTGGCGACAAGCCGGCCACCGCCGTCATCGACAAGGGCGGGGTCAAGGTCGGCATCGTCTTTTTCCCGGCCCCGGCCGATCTGACCAAACCCACGCCCCCGGCCGTGGGCGACGCCGTGGCCGAGGCGGCCAAAAAGCTGCGGCCGTCGGTGTCGCTGGTCATCGGCGTCAGCGGCATCGGCATGATCGACGAGGAAGCCTTCCTGGCCGCCCATCCGGGCGTCCTGGACGTGCTGCTCGGCAGCGGCCTCAACGCCGGCACGGCCGGCCGGCCCGGCCCCGGCGGCAAGACGCTTTTCGCCCGGGCCTACACCCGGGGCAAAACCGTCAACCGCCTGGACCTTTACCAATTGCCGGGCGGCCCGGATTTCGCCTGGAAGCCGAACGAGAACTTCAAGGCCGAGGTGGTGAATCTCGACGAGGCCTATCCGGCCGATCCCGAAATCAAGAAGCTGTTTGAGTAGCCGTATGCGCGGCGACGGATTACCGCCGCGCGACGAAAAAGGCCCCGGCTTCTCCCGCGCCACTGGCAGGGGGAAAATCCGGGGCTTTTGTGCGCTCTCGGCAGGGCCAACAGCGCGTCCAAAGTAGACGCTTCAGCGCTGACGCCGGGCGAACCAGACGACGCCAAGGGTGAAAACGAAGCCCAGGGCCATTGCTGTCGTCAGATACAAAAAGAGATGGCGTTCGTGGGCGGCCAAGAGGTCGTCGAGCTGCCTGAGGACATCCCCGGCCTGCCGGGACTCCGCCTTGCCGGCCAGGGCATCCAGACTGGCTGTCAGGACCGTGAGGGTCTGGGCCGTCTGGCTGATCAGGCGGAGGTTTGCGGCAAAGGCGTCCGTTGCGTTGGCGTCCCCTGGTTTACCCGTGTTGGCCGGGCCGAGCATCCGCTCCAGGGCCTCGGCGGTCAGCAGCAGATTCCGCGTGGCCAGTTGGGCATCGGCCACGGTCTTGCCGACGCTTTCCCCCTGGTTGCCAAGCCCCGACAGCAACAGCGTCCGTTCCCGTTCGACAAATTCCCGCAACTGCCCGAAAAACAACTGCTGCTGGGCGGTCAGTTTCGTTTCCAGATCGGCCAGAGCCTCCTGGCGCACGGTGCGGGCCGATTGGGGCAATTGCTCCACGGCCCGCTGGATGCCGCCGGCGGCGGCCACGAACCGATCCAGTTCCCCCAAGGCCTTGCGCGTTTCCGGCAGGGACAGGGCATCGAACCCGAGCAGCGTGCCGTGGAGCTGCAGCAGCATGGGCAGGCGTTTGAGCCAGATCATGCTGCGTTCAGCCAACATGCGCGTTTCATGCAGTTCGTGGCTGGCGTCGCTTAACGGAGCCAGCAGGCCGCCGCCGCGGACCACTTCGTCCAAGGCCTCCTTCATGCGCGAAGGCGCGAAATCCTGGAAGCGGATGAAGGCCACATACTCCACGTTGGGATTATCTTGCCGCCACTGCTCGATAAGCAGACGCAAGTCGCGCCGTTGCTCGGGGCTGAGCACACGATCGGCGATAGCCCAGATTGCCGACTCCAGTTTCGTCAGTTTTTGGAGAAGCTTGTCCGAGGCCGCTTGACCGAACTGGGCACGGCTGGCCGTTTCGGCCCAGAGCATGCGCTGGAGCGTGACCATGGCCACCATGTCGAGGAGACCGACCTCAATACTGGTGTGTGTGACGTTGTTGATGGCCGCAGTGACGTAGTAGGTCTTGAGGCCCGTGAAAAACGCCCGATTTCTCGGTGTGATGTTCTTGTCGGACAATACGGCGTCAGCGGCTTCCATGATGTTTTCCATGTAGGAATCGACAAAAGCCGTGAGCAGTCCAAGGAGCTCCCGGGACGAAAGCCGATCTTCCGGCCCAAGAACCTTGAAACGGTCCTGTCCCGACGGCGATGCTTGTCCCGGAAACGGCACGCGTCCTTTTCCCGGTGAACAGCCACAGAGCAACGACATGGCGACGACGAGCACTGCAACAGCCCGACGGGCTGCTGTTATTGCGGCATTTGGCCATTGGCCACGTGTCATGTCCACCCCTTCCAGGCTGTCCTGGCCTGCGACATTACCCATACATCGCCTTGGCAATGCCGGCAACGCCGCGCAAGAGGCGGCTGTCTAGGTCCAGGCCGGCGGCAGGGAGACGACGCGCGAGTAGGCGTCCAGAACAATGCGAGCGGTGGTGTCCCAGGCAAAAAGCCCGGCCCGGGCCAGGGACTTTTCCCGCAGCGTCGCCGCGCTGGCCGCATCGGCGCTCAACGCGGCCATGGCCCGGGCCAGACCGGCCACGTCCAGGGGATCGACCAGCACGGCCGCGTCACCGGCCACTTCGGGCAGCGAGGTGGCGTCGGAGCAGATGACCGCCGCGCCCAGGCTCATGGCCTCCAGCACCGGCAACCCGAAGCCCTCGAACAGCGACGGATAGAGAAAGGCGTGGCACGAGGCATAGAGCCAGGCCAGTTCGGCATCGGACACGTAGCCGGTAAAAACCAGATGCTCGGCAATGCCCAGCTCGGACGCGGTGCGGGCCAGATCGTCCATGAGCCAGCCTTTGCCGCCGGCCAGGACCAGGGGCATGGTCCCGCCGGTCTCCCGCCGCCAGGCGGCGTAGGCGGCGAAAAGCCGCTCGTGGTTCTTGCGCGGCTCGATGGTGCCCACACACAGCCAGAACGAACCGGGCGCGTAATCGGCCAGGGCGGCCGGCCGGGCCTGGGGACTCGACAGACCAAAGCGGCTGGCCAGCGGGGCCACCACCGTGCGTTCCCGGGGATAGCTCGGAAAAACCTTCAAGAAGTGCTTGAGGGAATATTCCGAGATCGAGACGATGTAATCCGCCCGGGTCGCCGCCCCGAAAACGCCGTCGAAGCAGCCGGTGCGGTTGCCTTCGGTGGTCCAGGCCGGCTCGACCAGAAACGACAGGTCGTACAGCGTGTAGACCAGCCGCGCCCGGGAAAGCCCCGTGGGGCAGAAAAAGTTGTTGGCGTGGACCACGTCCGGCCGGCCCAGGCGGGCCTCGAAATCGGCTGGAGGCTGGCGGAAAAAGCGTTTCTGGTCCCAGAAGCGGCCAAAGGTCGGCCCCTGTCGGAATCGGCCGCCAGCGGGACGCAAACAAGCCCCGGGGCGCGGCTCGCGGAAAAAGTCGCCCCAGGCCGGATAGAGCACATAGCCGTTGGCCGTATCCACATGAGCCAGGGAACGCAGCAGTCCGGCCGCGAAATAGCCGCAGCCGGCCTTGCCCGAACCGGTCTGGGAGACGTCGAAGCCGATCCTCATGCCGGGCCGCCTCCGGGGCGGATAAGGCCCCGCGTCAACCAGGAAGCGGTGGTGCGCCACAACCCCGGCGAGATCGAACGGTTCCAGCGCCAGGACGCCCCCAGCGACGCCAAGGCCACGGCCGGGGTGAAGAGCCGGCTGCCCGTTAGACCCCATTGTTCTTCCACCAGGACATGGGCGTAGTTGCACAGCCACCGGTCCGAGGTCGTGCCAAAGGTGTGGCGCAGCATGTCGTTGATCTCGGCGTGGACTTTCAGTCGCGCCCCGGAGGTCTTGGTCTGGGGGTAGAACCGCGAGCCGGCCAGTTTGCGCGGCAGGTAGCGGAAGACCGCCCCGCCCTTGGCCAGGCGCAGCCAAAATTCATAGTCCAGGGTATACTGCCAGCGCAGGTCCAGCGCCCCGAAGCGCTCAACGGCCCGGCGGCGCACGAAGGCGGCCGGCTGGCAGATGATGCAGCGCTCCTTGAGTCGCGTGAGATCAAAGGGCTCCGTCGGGTAGGCCTCGATGAAGGCGTCGTGGACGTCGATATGGTCGCCCTCGCCGTAAACCACATCCACTTCAGGATATTCTTCAAATACCTCAAGTACTGCTTGAAGCGCGCCGGGCATATAGATGTCGTCGGAATTGAGCCAGGCGATGACCTCGCCGGTCGTCGCGGCAATGCCCTTGTTGACGGCGTCGGGCTGGCCCTTATCGCGCTCCGAGCGAAAGGTCAGACGGTCGCCGTAGCTTTGGAGCACAGCCACGGTCTCGTCGGTGCTGCCGCCGTCCATGACCACGTATTCAAGGTCGGCCACACCCTGGGACAGCACGCTGTCGATGGTGCGGCCGATGAATTGCCCCTGGTTGTAGGACGGGGTGACGGCGGCGACACTAAGCTTGCCCATGATCGCCTCCGGCGTAACGCAGGTCCACGTCGCGCGCGCCATCGGTCAGGCGCAGCTCTTCGCAGCGCGCCGAGAGCCTGCGGCGGTCCGCCCCCGGCCCCTGGCCCTCGCCACGACGCGCGCCGTCGAGCAGGAACTCCACGCAGCCGCCGGCCGGCGGCAGGTCGAGGGAAAACGCCGCCCGGCCACCGCGCTTGAGCGTTTGTGTCTTGCCCACCGCCCGGCCGGCCACCAGGGCCGTCACCGTCACCCGGGACGCCGGGGCCTGGGCCGGCAGGGCAAACGTCGCCCGCAGCCACTGGCGATGAGCCGCCGGGCCATACGCCGCGAAAAGCCGCGTCCCGCACCAGCCGTCGGCCCACAGCCCGCGCACGGCCGTGCTCTGGGACACCGGCCGGGCCAGCACGTCCTCGAAAATATCCAGGTACTTCCGGGCCATGTCCTCGGGGCCGCCGAATACGGCCAGCCGCTCCCGGCCCTTGGCCACAAGCCCTTCGGCCAGCCCGGGTTCGTCCAGGAGCCGGCTCAAGGCGGCGGCCATGGTGTCGGGGCGCTTGGGATCGAAATAGAGCGCCGCCTCGCCGCCGACCTCGGGCAGGCTGGTCACGTCGGAACAGACAATGGGCGTGCCCACGGCCATGGCCTCGACCAGGGGCATGCCGAAGCCCTCGAAGAGCGAGGGAAAGACCAAGGCCGCCGCGCCGGTCATAAGCGCCGAAAGTTCCTCGTCGGACACGTAGCCGGCAAATGTCACCCGCTCGGCCAAGCCCAGGCGCGCCGCCGCCTGGCCGAGTTCGGCCCGTAGCCCGGTGTCGGCCCCGGTCAGCACCAGCCGCACGTCGTCTGTCCGGCCGGCCGTCAACATGCCAAACGCGGTCAGCAACATGCGGTGGTTTTTATGCGGCCAGTAATTGGCCGGATAGAGAAAATAGCGGCTCTCGCCCAGCCCCAGGCGCGCCCGGACGGCCGCCACGGCCTCGGGGGCGGCGCGCGTCAGCCGGCGCGGCAGGGAGATATGGACCGTGGCCGTGCGCCCGGACGGCACGTTGCCCTGAGCCAACACGGACTGGCGGGTGAATTCCGAGATGCACACCAGCCGCTCGGCCAACCGGGCGGCGGTCAAAAACGTGCGCTCCCGGCCGGCCTCGTCGTCGGGCGCGAAAAACTGCGGATAGGCCGCGTACTGCAGGTCGTAGATCACGGACACGGCCGGCACGTCGGGATGATGGAAATAGGGCATAGTAAACGGGCAGAAATAAAGGTCCACAGGCTGGCCGCGCCAGTGGGACAGGCCGCGCAGCCGCCCCAGGGTCGAGGCCCTGACCCGCTCGACGTTTGGCGCGTCGAGGTGGGCCAGTTCCTCGTGGGCAGCGTCGGCGGTCAGGCACACGAAACGCCAGTCCGGCCGCATGTCGCGCAGGGCATGCAGCAGCAGGATGGTCATGAGCTTGGCCCCGCCGTTGTCGCCCCCGGGCAGCACCGGGGTGAGATCGACCAGCACGAGCGCCTTGTCCGTGGCCTTGGCGGTCGGCGCGGCCCGACGCCCCCGTTCCTTCAGCACATATTTGACGGCCTTGTTCCAGAACCAGGCCACGCGCCCCACCCGCAAGAGCGCCTTGTTGACGAACTGGGGCAGCCGCCCCTCGGACACCCAGCCCGAGGCCATCTCGCGCACCACGCCTTCCAGGCCTCCGATGACCGGAGCCTCGCCGCCGCAGAGCTTACCCGCCTCGGCCTCGGCCGCCTCGGCCCGTCGGGCCAGATCGAGCATGGCCAGGGTCAGCCGGCCATCCGGCCGGGCGCACAGCGCCTTCTCAATTGCCGCGTCGTCGTGCTCGGCCAGGGCTTCCTTGCCGGCCAGAAACAGCATGTCGTAGGGGAAAAGCGCCGTGCCCAAGCGCAGATGCGGCAGTCCGGCGGCCGTGAAAAGCGCCCGCGCCGCTGACTGGCTGAAAAGATAGAGGTGTTCGGCCGGCAGCAACATGCGCGTAAACGGATCGGCCTCGGCCAAAAGCCGCTCGTGGCTGGCCCCGGCCGGAAAACGCGGGGTCTGCACCAGCACCACCCCGCCCGGAGCAAGCAGCTCGGCCACCCGCCGCAGCAGTCCCACCGGATCGGGCAGATGCTCCAGCACGTCCATGAGGACCACGGCCGAAAGGCTCCCCGGAGCAATGGCCTGCTCCTCCAGCGGCCCGGCCAGGACTTCTATGCCAAAGGTCTCGCCGGCCAACCGGGCCACCGAACCGTCCAGTTCCAGCCCCCTGGCCCGAAACCCGGCCCGCGACAACAACGCCGTGAAACCGCCATGGGCGCAGCCCAGCTCCAACGTCTCGCCCGGCGGCAGACAAGCTGTAAGCAAAAATTTGAGCCAGCCCAGGCAGCGCTCGGGCAAATCGCGCCGCGCCCGGACCTCAATGGACGGCTGGCCCAGGTCGGCCACCTGATGGTCGTACCAGTAGTCCCGACCGTAGCGCTCGCCGTCCTCGACCCGCGACACCAGCGTGCCGCAGCCCGGGCACAGCATGTACTCGCCTCCAAACGGCTCCAACCCGCCCATCCCACACCAACACTGCCGCATATGAAAACTCCCAAACTGGGGGAGGAAACCCCTTTTTGAAAAAAGGGGTTTCC
>JAEZMB010000093.1 GCA_023435825.1 Pseudomonadota bacterium
CCCCCCCCCCGCCGGGCGCGGGGGGGGTCACCCCCCCCCCGCCGGGTGCAGGGCAGCGCCCTGGCTGGTGCAGGACAGCGTCCTGCCCGGGCCAGGGCAGCGCCCTGGCCCGGGTTATTCGCTTAACGTCTTTTCGTAGACGGCTTCGAGGCGCGCGGCCACGGCGGGCCAGTTGAGTTCCTCGGCGATGAGGCGTCTGGCGTTTTCGCGTTTGCGTTCGCGGCCGGCCTCGTCGGTGAGCGCCGTGACGATGGCCCGGCCGAAGGCGGCGGCGTTGCCCACGGGCGCGGTGTAGCCGCAGTCGCGGGACTCCATGATGCGCTTGATTTCGCCCACGGCGTTGGAGACGACGGGCACGCCCGAGGCGAGATAGTCGCCGAAGCGGATGGGGAAGCGGGCCTTTTCGATGGGGTCGTCGTCCATGGGCAAAAGCAGCGCGTCGGAGGCGGCCAGATAGCGCGGCACGTCGGTGGGCGGTTTTTCGCCGATCTTGACGATGTCCGGGGCGAAGCGTTCCTCGTAGGGCTTCATGCGGGCCTTGAAGTCGTCGGAAATGTGCATCTTGCCGAGGAACAGGAGCTTGAGGCCCGGCAGGGTTTCGCGGGCCACGGCGTAGGCGTCAAGCAGCGCGAAAAGGGACTCGGTGTAGGTGTGGCCCATGGAGAGCAGCACCTTATCGGTGGGGGCCAGTCCCAGGGAGGCCCGGGCCTGGGGCTTGGACGGCATGTCCAGGCGGATGGTCGGGCAATTGGGGATGTAGTGAATCTTGCCCTCTGGCAGGCCGGCGTCGCGGAATTTGCGGATGAGGATGTCGCTGGCGGCGGTGGCCTGGTCGGCGATGCGCGGCAGGTGGTCCTCGGTGTAGTTGTAGAGCAGCCGCACCGGTCCGGGGTGCTGGTCGATGAAGCCGCCTTTCCACATGTCGTCGTGGTCGAGCACGATCTTGACCTGGGGCTTGAGGATGCTCGTCACCAGGGTGGGGAAGCTGATGGGATGCAGCGGAAAGGCGAAGCTGTGCAGGATGTCCATGGGCGTGCGCAGGCATTCGTGGGTGTTGAGCAGCATCCGCAGGGTATGGCCGGTGTGGTAGGTGGCGAGGTTGACGCGCGGCAGGAAGCGGATGCGCAGGCCGCCTTCCTTGCGTTCGGTGGTGCGCAGGGTGGCCTCGCGCGAGGCGCACACCAGCGTCACGTTGTGGCCGCGATCGGCCAGATGCCGCCCCAGGTGGTAGCAGCGGAAGTAGGTGCCGTAGCGCTCGGGATTGTGATTGAGGAAGAGTATGTTCATTAGAGATTCGTTTTGACGAAGAGTTTTTCGGGGAGCGCGCGCACCAGGGCCATGATGGGCCGCCAGAACCACGGGGTATAGAGGACGTCGTTCTTGCCGTGAAGGGCCTTGCGGATGTCGCCGGCCACGCGTTCGGGCGAGGCGGTAAGGCGCGCGGGGGTGGGCGCGGCGGCGGTCATGCGGGTCTTGGTCCAGCCGGGGATGACGGTGACGACGCGCACGCCCGTGCCGGCCAGGCGGTGGCGCAGGCCGGAAAGCAGCGTGGTCAGCCCGGCCTTGGCCGCGCCGTAGAGGTAGTTGCTCTTGCGGCCGCGCTCGCCGGCCGGGGAGGTCAGGCCTACGATGGTTCCGTGGCCGCGCTTGGCGAAGCGGTCGGCAGCGATTTCGAGGATGGAGGCGGCGGCGGTGAAGTTGGTGTCGATGACCGTGCGGGCGGCGGCGAAATCGCGCTGGCCGGCCATCTGGTCACCAAGCAGCCCGAAGGCCAGGACCAGGACGTCGGGCATGGGGTCCAGGGAATCGAAAAAGGCGGCGTGGCCGGCGAAATCCAGGGCGTCGAAATGGCGCACGGCAACGTCCGTGTCGCAGTCCTTGGCCAAGTCCACGGCGGCGGCGTTCAGGCGATCCTGATCGCGGGAGGCCAGCACCAGGGAGGCGTGGTCCTGCGCGGCCAACTGGCGGGCCAGGGCCAGGGCGATGTCGGAATTGGCCCCGAGGATGGCGACGTGGGGCGGCGTGCCGTCCGGGGTGAGCGCGCGGGGACGCTTGGGCGGCATGAGGGTGTTTTTGAGCAACCGCAGGCCGAAGCGGGCGTAGTTGGCGAGGATTTTGGGGTTGCCGCCGGCCTGGACGAGCTTACGGGCGATGTAGGACGGCCGCAGGTGGAAATCGAGGAGCGTTTTTTTGCGGAAGGCCTCGATTTCTTCCATGGACAGGGTGCTGGTGCCCACGGTGGGGGCGTTGAAATAGTCCTTGCCCAGGACCGAGCCGGGCAAAAGCCCCTCTTCGCGGGCGATTTCATTGAGCCGCGTGCCGTAATAGGGGATGGCGATGTGGAGTTCCAGGAAATCGTTGTCCAGCTCGAAAATGTGCTGGCGCGTGGCTTCCAGGTGTTCCTTGGTTTCCCAGGGCAGGCCGATGAGGAAGAAGCCGAAGGTGAGCAGCCCCGCTTCCTTGGCCCATTTGGTGGCCTGGACGTTGTCGTGGATTGTTGTGTTCTTGCGGATGCGCGACAGCGTTTCCGGGCTGCCCGACTCGTAGCCAAAGGCCACCAGCCAGCAACCGGCCTTTTTCATGAGGACCAGCGTGTCTTTGTCCAGGGGCTTGACCTTGGAGTTGGCCACCCAGCGGATCTTGCCGGCCAGGGGGGAAGCAAGGATGGCCTGGCACACGGCCTTGGTCCAGGCCGGGTCAAAGGTGAAGGTGTCGGACTTGAAGAAGAAGTCGCGGATGCCGTGGTTGGCGTAGCAGTCGGTGAGCTCGGCCAGGATGTTTTCCGGCGAGCGCAGGCGCAGCTTCTTGCCGGAAATCTTGGGGGTCATGCAGAAGATGCAAGCCGAGGGGCAGCCGCGCGAGGTGGCGATGGTAGCCTGGGGTTCGCCGGTGTCGGGGCGCACGTAAAGGGCGTTTTTGATAAGGCTGCGGTCGGGGAACGGCAGGCTGTCGAGGTCGGTTTCCCAGGAGGCGAAGTCGGTCTTGGTCCAGACGCCGTCCTTTTTATACAGGATGCCGCGAATGGCCGGCACATTGGTCGGATCGTCGAAATGGGCCTTGGCGAGCTTGCCGACGATGAAGTCGGATTCCAGGCCGATCAAGTAGGTGACGTCGGCCAGATCGAGCTGGGCCAGGAGCGCCTCGTCGGGGTCAAAGAAGATCGCGCCCTTGAGCATGACCAGCAGATCGGGCTTTTTGGCCCTCAGCTGCCGCACCAGGGTCAGATCGTTGAAAATCGTGGAGTTGGTGATGCTGACGAAGATGCCGTCCGGGGCCTCGCGGTCGAAATCGGCCAGCAGATCGGCCGGAGTGCAGCGCTCGGTCTGGTAGTCGCGCAGAAAAACGGCGAACCCTTCCTGCTTGAGGGTGGCGGCGGCGTAGCCCAGGTCGTTGGGCGCGCGCATGGACGTGGCCGTGGACTGCTCCACGTTGCCCTGGGAACGGTCCTCGCCGCGCTGGTAAAACCGCCCCGGCGGATAGAACAGCATGATTTTCTTCATGGATTCCGGACACGCTCCACATAGAGGATAAGGTAAAAGCTGACGATCCACAGCCCCAGGGAGGCCTGGATGAAGCCGTCACGCAACAGCACCAGGGTCGGTGAACCGCTTTTGCACTCGACCAGGGTAATCTGCAAGTAGCGCAGGACGCCGAGGATGACGAAAATGGCGGTCAGATACAGCTTGTCCGAGCCATGCTTGGCGATGACCTCGGGGGAAAGCGTGTAGAGGATGTAGCTGACGATGACAACCGCCGCCATGATGATCATGGAGGCCGAGACGAACTCCAGGTTGTAGCCGTCCAGCGACCGCCGCGTTTTCTCGCAACCGGCCGCCGACAGCAGCAGATCGTCGCGGCGCTTGGCGAAGCCGAGAAACAGCGCCAGCAGGAAGGTCATGAGCACGATCCAGTGGCTGGGGGTCACGGCCGCGACCACGCCGCCGGCAAACACCCGCAGCACGAATCCCACGGCGATGCAGGCCAGATCAATGAGCGCCTTGTGCTTGAGGGCAAAGCTGTAGAGGGCGTTTATGACGAGATAGCCGGCCAGGATGGCGGCGAAGCCGCCCGATCCCAGGACGAGGGTCAGCACGGCCGCGCCGCCAAGGAGCGCCCCGGCGAACCGCAGGCCCTGCCCAGGAGTCAGCGCGCCCGAGGCCAGGGGGCGGTTGCGCTTGGTGGGATGGGCCCGGTCTTCCTCGATGTCTTTCAGGTCGTTTATGACGTAGACGGCGCTGGCGGCCAGACAGAACGCGGCAAAGGCCAAGCAAGCGCTCCACAGCGCCGCCGGGTCGGTGAGCTTCCAGCCGAAAAACAGCGGCAGGAAGACGAAAGCATTTTTGACGTACTGGTGCGGCCGGGCCAGTTTGACATAGGCGGCGGTCCGCGACGTGGTTTTCGGCATAGCGCTCCAACCGGCCTCGCCGGGAGGCCGGACCATAGCCGGGATCGCCCCGGGCTTCAATCGGCCCGGGGGGCCTTTCGCCGGCCGGGCAGCAGATCCGGCGCGAAAAGGGCCAGGGTCATTAGCGTCAGCACGATCCAGCCGGCGTTCATGACGGGCACGAGTTTGGCCATGATGGCCTCGTCGCGGTAGAGCAGCTCGGCCGGGCCGGATGCGCCGGATGGCAGATTGTAAACATTGATAAATCCCAGTCCCTTGAGCGGCGCAAGCGTCGTGCCGCCGGCGGTCAGGCTCCAGCCGGGGTGGAAGGCTTCGGAGAAGACCAGGAAGCCGCCGCCAGCCGGCAGGCTCAGGTCGTAGCGGCCGGCGTTAAGGCGTTTGTAGGCGATGTCCGCGCCGGCAACCGGGCCGTCCGCCTCGCCCAGGGTCAGCTCCACGGCGTCGCAGGCCACGGTGGCCGGCCCGTCCAGGGGCAAACGGACCAGGCCCTGCCCATCCGGCCGGACCGTGCCCGCCGCGACGGCATTGAGCCCGTCCTTGGCGAGAACGAGGGAACGGCCGTCCGGCAGCTTAACCGCGTCCCCGGCCTTGCCCACCAGCCGCAAGGTGGCGGCGTAATCCCCGGCCACGGGCACGGCCACGGCCAGGGCGGCCGGCAGCCGGGCCGCCGCGCCAAAGGACAACACGGCCCGGCCGGGCACGGGGGTGTCGGCCACCAGCCGCATGGGCTGGTTGGGGGAATTGACCTGGGAAGACAGCTGGGCCTGGCGCATGGCGAAGCGGATGGTGACGGTAGTCGCCGGCCCCTGGATCTCGGAAACCACGCGGCGCTTGTAGACGTCCTCCCAGCGGTCGTCGTGGGTCCCCTCCACCCGGTAGAGGAGCTTGGAAGGGCCGCCGTCCACGGAAGCCGAAACGGCCACGTAGGACGTCACGACCTTGTCGCCAAAAAGGCGGGGATAGCTCTCCAAGGTCAGACCCGAGACCGGTTCGGGGAAGCGCACGGTGTAGACCACCTCGCCCGGGGCGTCGCCTTCCACGGCCACCACCCCGGCCCCGCGCGGATCGGCGAGGTCGAGGCGGGCGTTTTCGCTGGTCACGGTCACGTCCGCGCCCTGGGCCATGAGCGGCACGAAAAGCTTGGGGGCCATGGGCGAGACCGGCGCGGTGGTGGCTTCCTCGGCCTCGGCCACCACTCGGACCTTGCCGCCGGCCAGGGCGGCCAGCTGGTCCCGGGCGGCAGCGTAAGCTTCCTCAGGAACGGCCAGCAGCCCCGAAACAATGACGCCCCGGCCGGGAATTTCCACGGCCAGCTCATGGGGCGGTCCCGGCTCGAAGGTGGCCGTGCCGCAGTCGATCCAGTCGATGCCGCGCCCGAGCGGTCCGGCGGCCAGCTCGGCCACGGGCGCGCCGTCGAGGCTCACCTTGGCCGTGCCGGCAAAGCTCTCGGCCCCGGCCCGCAGGAACAGGTGTAGGGTCCCATGGCCAATGAGCGCAAACCGGGCCAGGCCCGGACCTTCGCTTATGCGGGCGGCCTTTTCCAACACCGAGCCGCCATGGCGGGGATCGTCGAGCTGGCGTGGGGCCAACGGCCCAAAGGCGCCTTCCAGGGTGGCGGCCGTGGCGCCCTCATAGGCGTTGGCCGGCAGGAACGGCAGCAGCAGTTCGGGCGTGGCCGAGCCGGCCACGGTCAGGCCGCCAAAACCCGGTCCCAGCGTTTTGAGTTCGGCCTCGGTGACGTCGGCCCCGAAGAACAGCGCCTCGTCGGCCCAGTCGGGATGCGTACCATTGGCCAGGGACAGGAGCAGCGGAAAGCCGCCGGCGGCCAGACGCGCCCCTTGCGTAACGCGCAGCCGGGGCAGGAAATCGGTGTTGCGGTAGACCGCCTCGGGCGGCGCGGCCAAGTCGGGATCGACCACCAGGTCGCGCTGGGCGGCGATGAAGGGGCCGATCAAATCGCCGGGATCGAACAGCGTTTCCGGCCCGCGCTTGGTGGTCGGCATCCAGCCAAACGAGCCGTAGGACAGGTAAGGGTTGGTCTGGTTGTAGATGACCCGTTTGACGGCAGCCAGCCCCAGCAACCGGCCAAAGGCGTCGGTGACCGGCCAGGGCCGGTGCAATAGCCCGAGCAGGTACATGCTGTAGGGCTCGCCGATGTAGGTGGGGCCGATGACGCCGTCCTTGCCGAGCAAGGCGAAATTGCGGGTCAGGCCGTTGTCCGGCGGCTCGGGCACGTCGCCGGTGGGGCCGGCGATGGTGGGCCAGACCGTCACCCGGTAGTCGTCGGGGTCATTGGTGAAATATTTCGAAAGCGTGCCCTCGGCCGGGGACAGCGGCTGGGGCATCATGGCCATGGTCTGGGAGGTGGCGTTTTGGGGCTTGGTCAACTGGCCGGTCCAGTACGGGTGCAGGTAGACGGCCAGGACGGCGGCCCCAAAGGCCAGGGTCGTCGCCCGGTTGAGGCGGCTGCCCTTGCTCCATTCGAGAAGTCGGGCCAGCCCCAGGCCGGCCAGTAGGGCCAGGCCGAAATAATAGACCGGCAGCCAGCGGGCCGGACGGGCCATCTGGAAAAACAGGATCGGCACGCGGTTTAAGAACTTCTCGTAAAACACCGCGCCGGCGAGCGTCTTGTTGCCGGCCAGACAGATAAAGCCCATGAGCAGGCACAAGGCGGCGAAATACTTCACGCCCCGGTTCGGAACCCGGCCAAAGCCGCCAAGGATGGCCAGCCCGAGCAAGGCCAGGGCCGCGGCCACCCACTCGGGATTGTCCTTTAGGGTCACCGGGTAGGCGTATTCCGTGCCCATGCCGTAATTGTCGGTGTGGCCGAGCATGGCTTGCCGCAGCGGCGCGGAATAGCGGCGATAAATGCCCTGGTAATGGTCGTTGATCTCTTCCTTGGTCTGGTGGTGCTTGAAATCGGCGGCGTGGATGATGGAGCTGGCCGCCGGAACCAGCCAGTGCAGGTGCAGAAAGAGCGCCACGCCGCCGGCCAGGGCAAAGGCCAGGGCCGGACGCCAGCTTCGCCGGGCGACGGTCTGGCCGAGGGTAAAAAGCGCGGTGAAGGAGCCGTAAAACACGATGCCAAAGGGCGAGGCCGAGCAGGCCAGGGCCCCGAGCAGGCCGGCCGTCAGCGTACAGGCGAGAAACCGGCGTTTGGACGGATCGGCCACCGCCCGAAATAGCAAGACCAACACCCAGGGCACGATGGCCAGGGCAAAGCCGCTCTCCTCCACATGGCCGGCCACGGCCATGGAGAACTGGCGGGGATTAAAGGCAAAAATCATGGCGGCCAGGACGGTCGGCCACAGCCCCAGGCCCATGAGGCGGCACAAGGCGGCCACGCCGCCGGCTCCGGCCACGGCATAGACCGGGCCTTCCCAGCGCACGATAAACGGCCCGCCCAGGTACGACCCGGCGTCGCGGGTGACGAGGTCGAACCAGCGGGTGATGCCGGAAAACGCGCCCGGCGCGCCCATGTCGTACTTGGAGGCCCAGGCGTGCTTGGAGATGTCGGCTACTTGGCGCATCTCCTCGGCGTAGGGCGTCGGCACCCGGTCCCAGTTCTGGTAGACATGCCCCGGCGTCCAGAGGATGCCGCGCCAGGAGAGCAGCGCGAAGGCCGCGACGATGGCGAGGGGGATGAGATAGAGGAAGAGGGGGGGGGGGGGGGGGGGGGGGGGGGGGGGGGGGGGGGGGGGGGGGGGGGGGGGGGGGGGGGGGGGGGGGGGGGGGGGGGGGGGGGGGGGGCGGGGG
>JAEZMB010000039.1 GCA_023435825.1 Pseudomonadota bacterium
GAGAAAACCCCTTTTTTCAAAAAGGGGTTTTCTCCCCCCGCCTGACCGGAGGTCAGCACAATGCGACGCAATATCTATCTGCGGACGATTCCCATCGAGGAGGCGCTCACGCGGGTTGTGGAGCGGCTGGATCGGGAGACGCTCGTTGGCGTGGAGCGTGTCGGGGCCGAGCGTTCGGCCGGGCGGGTCACGGCCGAGCCGGTCATTGCCCGCTATTCCTCGCCCACCTACCACAGCGCGGCCATGGACGGCATAGCCGTGCGCGCGGCCGAGACCTTTGCCGCCCGCGAAGGCTCGCCGGTGCGCCTTGAGCCTGGCGAGGGCTTTGTCTTCGTCAACACGGGCCATCCGTTGCCGGCCGGGTTCGACGCGGTGGTGATGATCGAAAACGTGGTCATGGACGGCGAGACGGCCTGCATCGAGGCGCCGGTGGCCCCCTTTGCCCATGTGCGGCGCATTGGCGAGGACATCGTGGCCACGGAGATGATCCTGCCGCGCCATCGCCGCATCACGCCTTACGATGTGGGGGCGCTGTTGTCCTGCGGCGCGTACGACGTTTCGGTCTACGAGCGCATCCGCATCCGGGTGATCCCCACCGGCGACGAGGTCATGGATTTCACGTCGCGCCCGGCTCCCGGGCCGGGGCAGGTGGTGGAGAGCAATTCCATGCTGCTGTGCGCCCTGGCCGACGAATGGGGCTTTGTCTGCGAGCGGGTGCCGCCGGTCTCCGACGACCCCGAGGCCCTGGCCGAGGCGGTGCGGGCGGGGCTGGCTTCCGACGCCCACATCGTGGTGACGGTGGCCGGCTCCTCGGCCGGCAGCAAGGATTTCGCCCGGGCCACCATGGAGCGGTTCGGCGAGGTCCTGGTGCACGGCGTGGCGGCCATGCCGGGCAAGCCGTCGCTTCTGGGCGTGGCCGAGGGCGGCAAGCTGCTCGTGGGCGCGCCGGGCTATCCGGTCAGCGCCGTGGTCTGTTTCGAGCGGCTGCTCTATCCCCTGGCCTGCTGGCTGTCCCGGGTCGAGCCGCGCAGCAAGCAGAGCGTCACGGCGCATCTGGCCCGCAGCGTGCCGTCGCGCATCGGCATGGTGGATTTCGTGCGTCTGGCCGTAGGCAAGGTCGGGGAGCGCCATGTGGCCCTGCCGCTGTCGCGCGGGGCGGGCAGCATTTCCACCCTGACCAAGGCCCAAGCCGTGACCCAGCTGCCGGCCGCGGCCGAAGGGCTGGAGGCCGGAGCCGAGGTCACGGCCGAGCTGCTCTGTGATCCGGGGGAGCTTGGCCGGACGCTGGTGTGCGTGGGCAGCCACGACAACACGCTCGATCTCCTGGCCGACCTGCTCATGCGCCGCACCCCGGCCATCCGGCTGGCGTCGAGCCACGTGGGCAGCATGGGAGGGCTTATCGCCCTGCGCAACGACGCGGCCATGGTGGCCGGCACGCACCTGTTCGATCCGGCCACGGGCGACTACAACTTCCCCTTTCTCACCAAGTATCTGCCGGGGCTGGCCGTGACCGTGATCAACCTGGCCGTGCGCCAGCAGGGGCTCATCGTGGCTCCCGGCAATCCGCTTGGCATCACCGGCGTGGCCGACCTGGCCGACGGCAAGGTGCGGTACTTGAACCGCCAGCGCGGGGCCGGCACGCGCATTCTCTTCGACTACCATCTGGCCCAGGCCGGCATCGATCCGTCACAGGTGCCGGGCTATGGCCGCGAGGAGCACACCCACATGGCGGTGGCCGTCAACGTGGGCACGGGCGCGGCCGACTGCGGCCTGGGCGTCTATGCGGCGGCCAAGGCCCTGGGGCTCGATTTCGTGCCCCTGGCCCGGGAGCGCTACGATCTGGTGGTGCCCACGGCCTATCTGGGCGACCCCAAAATCAAGGCGGTGCTGGAGACGGTCGGCGGCGGGGAATTCGCCGCCCGGGTGGAGGCCCTTGGCGGCTACGAGACGGCCTGGACCGGCCGGATCATGGAGCCGGGCATGGGCCTGCCGGACTAGTCGCCAGGCGGCGAGGGCCGCGCCCAAGCGCGCCAAGCCCTCGCCTTGATCACCCACCTTTTCCCGTTCGGGAGGGTCCCGGAGGGGCTGAGCCCCTCCCGGCCGCCGGAGGCATTCTTCCCTCATCCCGCATCCCTCATCCCTCTTCCACACCCACAACTGAGGACAACATGGACTGGAAACTGTTTGCGACGACGTTTGCCACGATTTTCGTGGCCGAGCTGGGTGACAAGACGCAGCTGGCCTGCGTGCTCACGGCGGCGGATTCGAGAAACCCCTGGGTGGTTTTTGCCGGATCGAGCCTGGCCCTGGTCGCCACCTCGCTTCTGGGCGTGGTCTTTGCCGATTTCATTTGCAATTTCGTATCCCCGGCCATCATCAAGAAGGTGGCGGCCGTGGCCTTCGTGGTCATGGGCACGCTGATTTATTTCGACAAGCTGTAGCGACCGTGGGAACGGCCGGCGACGGGAAACCGCGCCCGGCAGGTTCCCGGGCAGGCCCTGGATTGGGGAAGCCCGAACATGAACCCGCCGCCGGGACGTGGTCGCGGCGGCGCTGCCCGGGGCGGCCCGGAAGAGCAGACGCAAGCATGAACGAAGATCGCGTTTTCGTGGACCTGCGCGACAAGTGCTGAGGGCTGGGACTGGAGATAGGCTGGTATCTCCGTCTGTCCCGGGCGCGCGAGCTGGAATTTCTCGTGTCGCCCAAGGCCCGGCCGGTCCTTGAGGACCAGTTGCTCACGGTGTCGGGCTGGAGCCTTGACGTGGCCGAGGAAGCAGGGTTCCTGCGGGCTGTGTATCGGCGTCCGATGCCGGCCGGATGAACGCCCAGGCCGATTTCGAGAGCCTGGACATTTTGCGGCAAATGGTATCTTCAGTAGGCATGGTAGACCCTGCTCGCACCATGCCCGGCGGGCTTTTCAGCCGGTCCGTGGCCACTCTGCTCGTGGCCGTGGCGCTCTTGGCCGCCCTGCCGGCCACCCTGGCCGTCCTCTGGACCAGCCTCGAAGCCCGGGGGCGGGCCGAGGCCGAGGTCACGGCCAATCTCGTGACCCTGACGCGCAGTCTGGCCGCCGTCCAGGAGGCCATCAACCGCCAGGCCCTGGGGATGCTCGAAACCCTGCGCGCCACCCGGTCCGTGGCCAACCGCGAACTGGACTCGACCAACCGGCTCTTCACCACCGTCCTGGCCGACCGGCCCGAACTGTCCAACGTCTTTTTGACCGACGCCGCCGGCCGGGTCATCGCCTCGGGACTGCCGCCGTTTCTGGGCCAGGACCTGTCCGACCGCAAGTATTTCCGCGACGCGGCCGCTTCCAAGCGGCCGGGCATCGGCGATTTCATCTTCGGGCGCACCACTGGCAAGCCCATTCTCGTCTATGCCATCCCCCTGCTCGACGGCCACGGCGAGCTTACCGGCGTCCTGGGGCTGTCCTATTTCCTCGACGGCTACGAGCGCTTCGTGGCCGGCCTGGACATGCCGCCCCATGTCCGGGTGACCCTTCTTGATACCTCGGGCCGGCGCATGGTGGCCTACCCGCCAAGCGAGGACTATCCCCTGGGGCAGCCGGCTTTTCCCCCGATATGGGATCATGTCCGTGACGCCGCGACCGACGCCCTGACCTTCACGAGCCCCCGGCCGACCGGCCAGATCGCCCTCTTGAGCTCCCTGCGCCTGCGCCAGTTCCCGGACGCGCCGCCCTACATGACCATCATCCTGTCCAGCGCCCGCGACGAAGCCTTTGCCGAGGCCGACCTGCTCCTGCGCCGGGGCCTGACCCTGGCCGTGGTCGCCGTATTGCTGGCTCTGGCCCTGGCCCGGCTGGCCGGCCGGGCGGCCATCGGACGCGGCATCGAAAGCCTTGACCGGGCCGCCGCCGCCCTGGCCGGGGGCGACCTGTCCGCCCGGGCCGCCGTTGACGGCGGCGCGGCCGAGGTACGGCGATTGGGCGAGAGCTTCAACGCCATGGCCGACACCATCGAAATCCGCCAGCATGAGCTGGCCGACGCGGCCAAGACTATGGGAAAGCTGCGCGGGCAACTGAACAACATTCTCGAATCCATGCCCTCGGCCATCATCGGTCTGGACGCCGCCGGCCACGTCACCCATTTAAACGCCCAGGCGGCGACCCTGTTCGGACTGCCGCGCGAGACCGTCATCGGTCGGGAGGCCGCCCTGGCCGTGCCTTTCCTGGCCGACCACATGGGCGTCATGGAAGACGCCCTGCGCCAGCGCCGCAGCCTGCTGCTGGAGCGCATGCCCCTGCGCCGGGGGGAAGACGACCGGCTCATGAACATGCTGTTCTATCCGCTGGTGGCCAACGGGGCCGAGGGCGTGGTCATCCGCCTCGACGACGTCACCGAGCGCGAACGGCTGCGCGAACTCATGATCCAGACCGAGAAGATGATGAGCGTGGGCGGGCTGGCCGCCGGCATGGCCCACGAGATCAACAACCCCCTGGGCAGCATTCTCCAGGCCGCCCAGGTGGTGGAACTCCAGCTCGACCCGGCCCTGCCGGCCAACCAGGAGGCCGCCCGGAACCTCGGCCTGACCGTGGAGGCCGTGCGCGCCTACCTCGAAGCCCGCAAGGTGCTCAAATTCCTGGCCGGCATCCGCGAAGCCGGACTGCGTGCCGCCTCCATCGTGGCCAGCATGTTGGAATTTTCCCGCCAAAGCGACTCGCGCCACGTCCAGGCCGACCTGCAAGCCATGGCCGACAAGAGCCTGAGCCTGGCCGAAAGCGACTACGACCTCAAAAAGCGATACGATTTCAAGCATATCAATATCGTGCGCGACTACCCCGAGCAGCCGGTCACGGTGTCCTGCGCGCCCACGGAGATCGAACAGGTGCTGCTGAACCTGTTCAAGAACGCCGCCCATGCCCTGGCCGGCGTGGCCCAGGAAGGCAAGGTCCCGACCATCGCCGTGCGGGTGCGGGCGCTGCCCGAGGTCGGGGAAATCGTGGTGGCCGACAACGGCCCGGGCATGAACGAGACCACGCGCGCCCGGGTGTTCGAACCCTTTTTCACCACCAAGCCGGCCGGCGAAGGCACCGGCCTTGGCCTGTCGGTGTCCTATTTCATCATCGTCAACAACCACGGCGGCTCCATCCGCATGGACGCCGAACCGGGAGCCGGGACACGCTGCACCATCACCCTGCCCCGCCGGGAGAAGCCGTGAACGCCGCGCCCGCCGTCCTGGTCCTCGACGACGAGGAACTGCTGCGCGAAAGCCTGGCCCTGTACCTGGAAACCCACGGCTTTGCCGTGCTCCAGGCCGGCAGCGCCGAGGAAGCCCTGGAACTGTTGCCCGAACATCCCTGCCAGGCGGCCGTGGTGGACATCCGCCTGCCTGGCCTGACCGGGCTGGATTTCATCGCCAGGGCCCACGCCGCCTGGCCGGCCATGCGCTTTGTCGTCTACACCGGTTCGCCGGGCGTGCGGCTGGGGCCGGAGCTTGCGGACGCCGGGCTGGGGCCGGACGACATCATTGCCAAGCCCGCCGCCGACCTGGGAATCCTGGCCGCCGCCCTGCGTCGGGCCCTTGGCCAGAGCGGAGACGCGCCATGACCGACGCCCCCAAGGCCGTCATCTTGACCATGGACGACGCCGAAATCCTGCGCGAAGCCATGGCCGCCTACCTGGAAAACCATGGCTACCGGGTGCTCCAGGCCGCCGACGGCCGGGAGGGCCTGGAGATCTTCGAGGCGGCCCGGCCCGATCTGGCGCTCATCGATCTGCGGATGCCGATCCTGGGCGGCATGGAGGTGCTGGCCCGGCTGCGCGAGATGGCCCCGGACACGCCCACCATCGTGGTTTCGGGCACGGGCCTGTTGCAGGACGCCCTGGAGGCCATCCGCCTGGGGGCCTGGGACTTCATCACCAAGCCCATGGCCGACATGGCCGTGCTGCTCCACGCCGTGGACAAGGCCCTGGACCGGGCCAGGCTTCTCAATGAAAACCGCCGCCACCGCGAGCACCTCGAAACCGAGATCGCCCGGCGCACCCTGGCCCTGGAGCGCTCCCTGGAAGAGAAAAAGGTGCTGCTGGCCGAGATCCACCACCGGGTCAAGAACAACCTGCAGATCATCCTGGGGCTGGTCTCCATTCAGGCCGAGGAAGCCGACAGCGAAGCCGAACGCGAACGCTTCGCCCGGCTGGAGACCCGGGTGCGCTCCATGGCGCTCATCCACCAGCAACTCTACAAGCACGGCGACCTGTCCACCATCGACATGGCCGAATACGCCCAGGCGCTCATCGGCTCCCTGGTGGCCATCTTCCGCCACGCCATGGCCGCCGTGGAAGTGGTTTGCGACTGCCAGGCCTTCCAGCTTGGCCTCGACAAGGCCGTGCCCTGCGGGCTTTTGCTCAACGAACTGGTCTCCAACGCCTGCAAACATGCCTTCGACCCCGGCCAGCTCGGACGGCTGACCATCCGCATGACGCTCGATGGCGGCCGGGCCGCCATCGAGGTGGCCGACGACGGCCGGGGGCCGGGGCCGGATTTCTCCCTGGAAACGGCCCAGACAATGGGCATGACGCTGATCCGGGAGCTCACGCGCCAGCTCGAAGGGACCATCCGCCGCCTGCCCGGGCCGGGCATGCATTTGCTCGCGACCTTCCCGGTTGATCAGGCAAGCGCCAAGCCGGCCGCCTGAACAGCGGCCGACGCCAAGGGCCAGGAACGCCCCGCTGCCGACGGTGCGGCCCGGTTTCCCGCCGTCCCGAACCTTTGCCCCTGGGCCGCCCCCGTGCTAGGCTGCCCGGACAGTCCCACACCCCGGGAGGCGACATGACCGTTGAATGGATCAGACACGACGACAGCACCCACTACGTCAACCTTGGCAAGGCCCTGCTCGTCACCGTGGTCCAGGAACGCATCGGCGCGCCCGGCTGGAAGGTCCACGTGGGCAAACGCTCCATCAAGGACAAGATTCCGGACCTCGACGCGGCCAAGCGCGTGGCCCTGGCCTTTGCCCACCGCGTGCTGAAAGACGTCGTGGTGGACCTTGAGGAGATCGCCCCGTCCGCGCCCCAACCGCCCAAGGAGTCCGCATGATCCGCCGCGACGACGCCCTGGCCCTGATCCGGGCCCAAAACCCCAACCCCGGCCTTTTGGCCCACGGCCGGCAAACCGAGGCCGTCATGGGCGCCCTGGCCGAACGCCTGGGCCAGGACCCGGAACTCTGGGGCCTCACCGGCCTGCTCCACGACCTGGACTACCCGGCCACGGCCGAAGCGCCCGAGCGCCACGGCCTGGCCCTGCGCGAACTGCTGCCGCCCGGCGCTCTGCCCGAGGAGGCCCTGGCCGCCATCGCCGCCCACAACGACGAACACACCGGCCAGGCCCCGGCCACGCCCTTTGACTACGCCCTGCGCTGCGCCGAGTCGGTCACCGGCATGATAAGCGCCGCCGCCCTGGTGCGGCCCGACAAAATGACCGGCCTGGCCGCCAAGAGCATCAAGAAAAAGATGAAGGACAAGGCCTTTGCCGCAAACGTCCGGCGGGCCAACATCCTGGAGTGCGACAAGGCCGGGCTGCCCCTGGACGAATTCCTGACCCTGGCCATCGCCGCCATCGCCGGCGTGGCCGCCGAAACCGGCCTGGCCTAGCCCCCGGCCGCTTTTTCCCCCATGGCACGCACCATCCTTCTTGGCGCACTGGCGGCGCTGTTTTTCAGTGCGACCTTCATCCTCAACCGGGCCATGAGCCTGGAAGGCGGCCATTGGCTGTGGTCGGCCAGCCTGCGCTACGCCTTCATGCTGCCCATCCTCCTGCTGTGGACCCTGGCCTCCGGCGGGCCAAGGGCCGTGGCCGAGGCCCTACGCCTTTTCGGGCGCAATCCGCTTTTTTGGACCCTGGCCGGCTCGGTGGGCTTTGGCGTGTTCTACGCCGGCGTCACCCTGGCCGCGGCCTATTCCCCGGGCTGGGTCACGGCCACCACCTGGCAGGCCACCATCCTGGCCACGCCGCTGGTGCTGGCGGCCCTCGGCCGACGGGTGCCCAAAAAAGGCCTGGCCTTCACCGGGGCCATCTTCGCCGGCATCGTCATGGTCAACGTCGAGCAGGCCGGCCCCCTGGCCGACGTCGGCAGCCTGTGGGGCGTGGCCGCCGTCATGACCGCCGCCCTGGCCTATCCCCTGGGCAACCAGCTCGTCTGGGAGGCCCGCCACGGCGGCAAGGGCCGCATCCCGCGCATCGACCAGCCCAGCCTCGACGCCGGGCGCACGCCCACGCTGCTTCTCACCATCGGCTCGATTCCTTTCTGGCTCGTGCTCATCGCGGTCATCCAGCCGCCGCCGCCGAGCCAGGGCCAGGTGATCCAGACGGGGCTGGTGGCCCTGTCCGCCGGGGTCATCGCCACCACGCTTTTTCTGCGCGCCCGCAGCCGGGCCAAGAACGCCTACGAACTGGCCGCCGTGGACGCCACCCAGGCCCTGGAGGTGGTGTTTTGCCTGGCCGGCGAGACGCTGATCCTGGCCGCCCCCCTGCCCGGCCCCCTGGGCGCGGCCGGCATCGCCCTGGCCGTGGGGGGGCTTGTGCTCTACGTCTGCCGGCAGGTCTGAAGGGCCGCCGGCAGCCTGGCTGCAACCCCCTGCCCGGGTGGCTCGCCCCGTCGCCCGCCGCCGGCTTGCCTTGGCAGCGCCCGCAAAAAAAGACGCCCCGGATCTTGTCCGGGGCGTCTTGCCAAGTGTTGCCAAGGATCGCCGTCCATCGGCCTCGAACCCTGGCTGCGCCGGCGACATGGGCAAGGCGGCGCGACAGGCCGGGCCCTTGCCGTGTCCCCGGCAAATGCCCGGCCTGTCGCGGACGTGCCCCTAGATGGCGCAGCCGGCGGCCGGATTCTGGCAGTGCTTGGAGTCGCCGGCCGGAGCGTCCTGGTCCCCGCACACGGCCACGTAGGGGCTTAGAAACTTGATGCCGCTGTGTTTGTGGGGCAGCACCAGCCACACTTCCTTGTTCGTGGACTCCACCACCTTGACGGTGACGCCCTCGGGCACGGCGACGCCTTCCTCGCCAAGGGCCTTGGCGGGATCGGCGAGCAAACGCTGCTTGAAGCCGGCATCGGTCCCGGCCTTGTCGATAATGGCTTCCCAATTCACGGCTTTCATGGGCTATCCTCCAGTACAAAACGACTTCTGGCAGTGATTGTTGGATCTGCCCCTGGCGGGGCAGGCTCTCCTTTTGCCTTCTTGTGGAGAGTCATTTTCCATATTATTCAACTTTCCGCCTTTGACAAGGGGAAATCGGGGCGCTTTGCCGCCAACCATCCTCACGGTTTTTCTCTATACCGTGGCCGCACGGTTTGCCGGGAAGGCCGTTTCCTGTCCGGGCCTGCCCGGGAATGCCCTCCGGCGGCATCTGGAATACCAGCCCCGCATTGACGCCGACCGGGGCTTGTGAAAATATCGTTCGGCTTACGCGCCTGGGCGCGCGGCCAAAATTCGCCCCGAGGATGCCCCATGAACTGGCCCCACAAGGATCTTCTCGACGTCTCGCAACTCTCCCGGGAAGACGTGGACGTGGTCATGCGCACCGCCGCCTCCTTCCGGGAAATCAACGCCCGCCCCGTCAAGAAGGTGCCCACGCTCAAAGGCAAAAGCGTCGTGCTGTTTTTCGCCGAGCCCAGCACCCGCACCAAGACCTCCTTCGACATCGCCGGCAAGCGCCTCTCGGCCGACACCTTCGGCCTGGCCAAGTCCGGCAGTTCCTTGCAAAAGGGCGAGACCCTCAAGGACACCGTGCTCACGCTCCAGGCCATGAACCCCGACGCCATCGTCATGCGCCACGCCAGTTCCGGCGCGGCCGATTTCGTGGCCCGGCGGGTGTCCTGCGCCGTGATCAACGCCGGCGACGGCTGGCACGCCCACCCCACCCAGGCCCTGCTCGATCTTTTCACCCTGCGCGAGGTCTGGGGCGACGATCTCGTCGGCAAGACCGTGACCATCCTCGGCGACATCGCCCATTCCCGGGTCGCCCGGTCCAATATCCGCCTGCTCACCATGCTCGGCGTCACCGTGCGCCTGTGCGCCCCGCGCACCCTGCTCCCCAAGGACGCCCGGGCCCTGGGGGCCAAGGTCTTTCACGAGCTGGAACCGGCCCTGGCCGGCGCCGACGCCGTCATGTGCCTGCGCCTGCAGCTCGAACGCCAGGAAGCCGGGCTTCTGCCCGATCTGCGCGAATACGCCCGCCGCTTTTGCCTCACCAAGAACCGCCTGAAAAACGCCGCCCCGGACGTCAAGGTGCTCCACCCCGGCCCCATCAACCGGGGCGTGGAAATCGCCTCGGATCTGGCCGACGCCGGCAACTCGCTCATCCTCGACCAGGTGGCCTCGGGCGTGGCCGTGCGCATGGCGATCTTGTATCTCCACATCACCCGCAAGGAAAAAGGGGAAACCGCATGACGCCGGATCTCGTCGTCGCCGACGCCGCCGTTCCCGGCCGCGACGGCCGCTGGACCCTGGTCTGCGCCGCCGGGCAAGTGCTGGAACTTTCGCCCCACGACCCGGCCGCCCGCTTCCCCGAAGCCCGGGTCATCGAGGCCAAGGGCCTTCTCCTCATGCCGGCCATGACCGACGCCCACACCCACCTGCGCGAACCCGGCCAGGAATGGAAGGAAGACATCGCCTCGGGCCTGGCCGCCGCCGCCGGAGGCGGATTTTCCAACATCCTGTGCATGGCCAACACCGATCCGGTCAACGACAACGAATCGGTCACCCGGCTCATGCTGCGCCGGGCCAGCCAGGCCTGGCCCCACGGGCCGCGCCTGTTCCCCATCGGCGCGCTCACCGTGGGACTTCACGGCAAACAGCTCGCGCCCATGGAAGAGCTGCTGGCCGCCGGCTGCGTGGCCTTTTCCAATGACGGCGAACCCGTGGCCAACACGGAACTCTTCCGCCACGCCCTGGAATACGCCGCCGACCTCGCCCCGGTCATCGACCACTGCGAGGACCCGTACATGGCCAAGGGGGCCGGGGCCAACGAGGGCGTCATGAGCGCCCGCCTGGGCCTTCGCGGCCAGCCCGACGTGGCCGAGGCACTGCAAGTCTCCCGGGACATCCTTCTGGCCGAATATTTAAACGCCCCGGTGCATCTGGCCCACGTCAGCTGCCGCCGGGCCGTGGAACTCATCGCCGACGCCAAGCGCCGGGGCGCGCCGGTCACGGCCGAGACCTGCCCGCATTACCTCACCATGACCGACGCGGCGCTTTTCGGCTACGACACCATGGCCAAGGTCAATCCGCCGCTGCGCACCGACGACGACCGGCTGGCGCTCATCCAGGCCCTGCGCGAAGGCGTCATCGACATCCTGGCCACCGACCACGCCCCCCACGCCGCCCACGAAAAGGAAACCCCCTTCGAGGACGCCAAAAACGGCATCACCGGCCTGGACACGGCCCTGGGCAGCCTGTGGGAACTGGTGCGCCTGGGACAGCTGACGGCCGAAGACATCGCCCTGCGCTTCGCCTGGCGGCCGGCCGAGATCTTCAAGCTCCCCCACTGCCGCTTCGCCCCGGGCGATCCCGCCGATTTCTGCCTCTTCGACCCGGAACAATCCTGGGTCGTCACCCCCGAAACCCTGCGCTCCAAGGGCAAGAACACGCCGCTTCTGGGCCAGTCCCTCACCGGCCGCGTGACCCTGACCGCCGTGAACGGCCACGTGGTCTACGAACTCGCCCGCGCCGGAGCCTGAGACACGCATCAATCGCCGCACCCGGAGGTCTTCCCATGGCGCAACCCTTCAAGGACGCCACCGCCATCTGCAAAACCATCATGCGAAACGGCTACGACGCCTACGTCATTAACGCCGTTTTGCAGGAAAAAGCCCTGGACAAAGCCGCGCCGGAACTCGACGTGGCCACCGACGCCCCCCTGGCCGAAATCCAGAAGCTCTTCCCGCAGTCCGAAGCCTACGCCCAGGACGGCGCGTTTGCCCGTCTCCAAAGCGGTGACACCACGCTCTACCTCTACCCGGCCGACACCGCCGACGCCTCCCACCCCGAGGAGTCCGTGGCCCGGCTCACCAGCCGGCTCATCGCCCGGCTGACCGCCAAGGGACTGCTGCCGCCCCATCAGGCCAGCCCCTACGTGCCGCATCAGGTCGAGGACCACGACGGCTTCGCCGACCTCTCCAGCGGCGAAGTGCGCTTAAACGGCATCCCCGACGAAGCCATCCGCCAGAACTACCTGCGGGCCGTGCGGGCGCTGCGGTTTTCCGCCAACTACAATATCCCTGTCGAGACCAACACCCTCATGGCCATCCTGCGGGCCTCGCGCCGCATCATGGACTACGTGTCGGTGAAAGACATCATGGACGAATGGCGCAAGGTCGAGGCCGAAAACATGGCCGACTTCGTGGAGCGCCTCTACGACACCATGATCCTGCACTGGTTTTTGCCCGAAGTGGCGACGCTGGCCCGCATCAAGATCACCTCCGAAGACGGCGTCGAATATACGCTGTTCGAACAGACCCTGGCCGTCATGCGCCACTACCCCGAGGAACTGCCCTACGACTGGTACGGCACCCTGGCCTGCCTGTTCCACGACGTGGGCAAGCTGCACACCGCCCAATACGCCGGCGGCGACCTCCATTTCTACCAGCACCATCAGGTCGGGGCCAAGGTCACCCGCAAGATCCTCTCGCGGCTGGGCTTCCCCCCGGACGAGACCGACCTCGTGTGCAACCTCGTGCGCGGCCACATGCACTTCCACTTCATGCTCACCGACCGGGGCATCCGCCGCTTCCGCGCCCTGGACCAGTACCCGCGCCTGATCGAAATGGCCCGGGCCGACATCAAGTCCGTGGGCGGCACCTACAAGGAATTCAACCACAACATGAAAATGCTCGAGCGTACCGAAACGCCCGAGGAAATGCTCGAACCGCTGCTCAATGGCGCGCAGATCATGCAACTGCTCTCCCTCAAGCCCGGACCGGCCGTGGGACTCATCCGCGACGCGCTGCTCAAGGCCCAGATCAGCGGCGACGTGGCCAGCCGCGAAGACGCCGAACGCTTCGTGCGCGCCTACTGGGACAAGCAAGGGCTGCATTAAATAATAATCGGGGCACTGCCCCGAGCCCCGCCGGGGGGCTAAGCCCCCCGGACCCCTTTCCTGGG
>JAEZMB010000120.1 GCA_023435825.1 Pseudomonadota bacterium
CCCCCCCCCCCCCCCCCCCCCCCCCCCCCCCCCCCCCCCCCCCCCCCCCCCCCCCCCCCCCCCCCCCCCCCCCCCCCCCCCCCCCCCCCCCCCCCCCCCCCCCCCCCCCCCCGCCGGAGGCATCTTCCGCTTTTCCCTGCTTACTTTTCCGCTCTCGCTTCAACAGCGGCAAGGCGGCGTTCCAGGGAGGCGAGGCGGCCTTCGAAGCCGGCAGCTTTTTCGGCCAGCCGGGTGCGGTGGGCCATGGATTCGGCCATGAGGTCGTCGAGGATGAGGTTTTTCTCGAACCAGGCCCGCAGCAGGGTGCTCAGGTAGCGCCGTCCCATTTCAGTCAGGTGCAGGTTGGAACTGCCCCAGGTGCGGCCCTGCCAGGAAATGGGCACCATGGCGATGGCGTAGCCGCGTATGAGGGTATTGAGCGACAGTTCGATGGTGATGTTGAAGTGGCAGGCCTTGAGCGGCATGATGTCGCGGATGACGTAGGAGCGGTAGGCCTTGAAGGAATTGGTCAGGTCGTTGAAGCGCGTCCAGAACATGATCTGCATCATCTTGTTGACGAGGCGGTTCACGAACAGCTTCAGCTTGGGATAATTGACGCAGCGCGAGCCGCGCATGAACCGCGAGCCGAAGACGCAGTCGTAGCCTTCCTCGATCTTGCGGTAGTACTTGATGATGTCTTCGGGATCATCGGACAGGTCGGCCATGCAGATGACGATGACGTCGCCGCTGGCGCGTTCCAGGCCGGCGCGCACGGCCCGGCCGAAGCCGCGCGGCGGCTCGCGGTGGACGACCACCACGCCCGGGTCGGCCTCGGCCAGGGCGTCCAGGACGGAACCGGTGGCGTCGGCGCTGTTGTCGTTGACCAGCACCAGTTCGTAGGGGACGCCTTCGCGGCGCAGCACGGCGCGGATGCCGTCGATGGTGGCGGTGATGTTGCCTTCCTCGTTGTAGGCCGGGATGACGACGGACAGCAGCATGGCGTTTTTCATGGCGGACTCGCTTGGGCGGTGGCGTTGGGGCGCGATTGTGTCCGAGGGGGGCGCGGTCTTCAAGGAAAAAGATGGCTTTCCAGGCCATGCCACCAGCCGGGGCGGGCGGCGACCCGCTCGGCGTAGCGGGCCATGAACTCCCGAGTCATGGCCAGGGCGGCCGTGTCACGGTCCGCGTCCCGGGGCGGGGCGATGGGCGCGTCCAGGACGAACCGGAAGGGCGCATCGCGCCCGGGTTCGAGAAACCCCGGCACGAGGGCGGCCCCGGCCGACAGGGCCAGCCGGGCCGGGCCAAGGGGCACGGACAGCGCGCCGCCGGGAAAATCCACCGTGGCGTGATGGCCGAAGGCGGGCTGGCCCGGGCCGTCGTCGGCCGTGGTCATGACCACGCCCCCGGCGCGCAGATGGCTAAGCGCCTGACGCACGCCCGGACCGGGCGGCACGATGCGGGCCGGGATGCGGGCCTCGTAGCGCGCCCGCAGGCGGAAGGCCACGCGGCGGCCGACAAACGACAATCCCTCGTCCGAAAGGTGGCCGATCTGGACCATGGGGAAACCCAGCGCCCCCAGGGCGGCCAGGGGCAGCTGGGTCGGGCCGAAGTGGCCAATGGGGATGACCGCGCCCCGGCCATGGGCCAGGGCCAGTCCCAGGCGGTCCAGGCCGTCGATTTCGAGGAGTTCGTGGAAGTTGGCGGCGGTCAGGCGGGGCAATTGAAAGACGATGAGCTGGTTGACGTAGTGGGTGGCGAAGGCGTCGAGCACGGCTTGCTCCGCCCCGGTCTCGGCAAGGGCGGGGTCAACGGCCCGGGCGGCGGCGGCGATGCGGCCGGCCCGGCCCCGGGAGAGGGCGGCGTGGAGCCGGCCCATGGCCCGGTAGAGGGCCATGGCCGCCCGCAGCGGCAGGCGCTCGGCGACAAGACGCAGGGGATACCACACGAAAAGGCGCAACAGGTCGCGGGAAAGACTTTCGCGCACGCGCACGGCTATTTTCCGGCGGCCCGAAGCAGCAGATCGAAGCCCTTTTCGATCCAGGCGGTCTTTTGCTGGGTGTACATGACAGGCCGCAGCAGGTCGGCGTCCGGGGGGATAAGCCCCTCGGCCACGGCCCGGCGGGCCAGGGCGGTATGGGGCTCGACCCGGATGCTGTTGAGTTCGAAGTGGGCTTTTTTGCCCATCTCGCGGCGGGCCTTCAGGATGAAGCGCAGCATGGCCAGGGCGGCTTTGGCAGTCTGGCCGGGCGGATTTTTAAAGAAGTTGTAGCTGACCTCGAAGCAGCCCAGGTCGCGCACCAGGGCGTAGGCGGCCTCGATCTCGGCCACGGACGAGGCCTTGCCCAGGGCGTCCAGCGCCTCGTCGCTAAAGGCGTCGGGCGAAAAGATCACGGTGTCGCAGCCGGCCCGGCGGGCCAGGGTCAGGAAATCGCGCGTCAGCCCCCGCTCGGCGAACCAGGCCGACCAGGGCAGGGGCGAGCCGGTTTCGATAAGGGCCTCCATGACGGCGGCGGCATGGTCGGACGGCAGGTTGAAGACCGAGTCGAGGAAGGTAAACCGCCGCGCGCCGTGGACGTCGCGAAGGGCGACGACCTCGGCCGCCACCTGCCCGGGGTCTTTGCGGCGGTAGCGTCGGCCGTTGAGGAACCCGTAGGGGCAGTAGACGCAGGACAGCGCGCAACCGCGCTTGGTCTCGACGCCGATGCCCCAGGGCACGGCGACGTAGGGGGCCAGGGGCAGGATGGAAAAATCCGGCGAGGGCAGGGCGGCCAGGTCGATCTTGTCCGAGGGGCCGGTGAAAAACGGGCTGCCGTCCGGGCGGCGGGTCCAGAGCGAGGGCACGGCGGCCGGATCGCCGCCGGCTTGCAAGGTCGCGGCCAGGGCGGCGAAGGCGGCCTCGCCTTCCAGGGCCACGCCGTGGTCGATGGCCGGCCAGCCGGTCATGACGGCCTCGGCGAACATGGAAAAGCCGGCCCCGCCGACCACCACCGGCCCGCTGGTCTCCCGCCGGACAGCAGCCACGGTCTCGCCGAAGGGCGGCAGGTAGGAGACGTTGACCCGGGTGTTGGTGGAGTCGATGTTGCGCAGGGAAATGCCGGTCAGGTCCGGGCTGAAGTCGCGCAGGAACCCGGCCAGGGCGGCCATGGGGTCGCCGGGGGCCACGTTGGGGTCAAAGGCGGCCACGGTGTGCCCCGGCAGGCTGGCGGCCAGGGAAGCCAGGCCGATGGGAAAGACCGGGTCCGTGGCCCCGGGGCCGAGCCAGGATTGGATCAGGGCGATCCTCACGCGCGGTCTCCCGGCCGGGCGCGCCGGCTTCGGGCCAGGCGCAGGAGCTTCTTGACCGGTTCCATGAGGGCGAACACGGCCCGCCAGACCGGGGCCATGGCAGGCTGGGACAGGGGCACGGCCACGGCGTCGCAGGCAAGCAGGGCCAGCAGCTTTGACGGCATCCGGCCGCCCTTGGCCAACAGGATCAGCAGGTTGACGTAGTCCGGCCGGCGCATGGTGTAGCTTTTGGTATAGACCTGCCGGCGTTCGTCGGTGAGAAACCCGTCGGCGGCGGCCATGGCGTGGAGCTTGGTGCCGGGGTAGAGCACCAGGGAAAAGGGCTGCAAGCGGAAGGGCTTGGGGATCTGGGCGATGAAGCGCACGGATTCCAGACGGTCGGTGAGCGTCTCGTAGGGCGTGTCCAGGATGAAGTCGTAGCTCGGCGGCAGGAGCTTGTCCTTGTAGGCGTTTATCACGGCCATGGCTTTGAGCATCACCGCGTTGCCCATGGCTTTGCGGTTGAAGAGTTCCTGGATGCGGGCCGAGCCGGTCTGGACGCCCATTTGCAGATAGCACAGGCCGGCGTCGGTGAGGGCGTCGAGCTTTTCCCGGGTGATGGTGGCCGGCGAGCCCAGGCAGGTAAACGGTAGGCCGACCCGGGCCTTCCACTGCCGGCAAAATTCCCGGATTTCTTCCAGGGGGCGGGCGAAAAAGGCGTCGTCGGAGATCCATACGTAGCCGATATGCGGCAGTGTGCGGCGCACGGTCTCCAGCTCGGCCATGACGTGCTCCGTGCCGCGCCAGCGCAGATAGCCCTTGGCCCCGTACAGAGCCTTGACCGCGTCGTTGACGCAGTAGGCGCAGCGATGGGGGCAGCCCCGGCCGGTCATGGTCTGGTAGCCGACGCGGCCAAGCAGCCGCGACACCGTGCCCCGGGCCAAAAACGCCTCGGTCATGGCCGGGGTCAGGGGCTTGATGCCGTCCTCGGGATGCTCGGGGTCCCAGATGTGATGGTCGTCGTGGGACCAGTCCGGCGGCGGCAGGCTGTCGAGGTCCTGGGTCAGGGGCCGCACCGGATTTTGGGCCAGGGAGCCGTCGGCGCGCCGGGTCCAGATGTTGGGGATGGCCGTGGCGTCGTTGCCCCCGGCCAGGGCCTCGGCCAGATCGGCCATGGCTTCCTCGCCGTCGCCCACGCAGACGTAGTCGGCGACGGCCAGACATTCCTCGGGCCGGATGGTCGGATGCACCCCGCCCCAGACCACGGGCGGGCCGCCGGCAGCCCCAAGCGCCCGGGTGATCTGCACGGCGTTGTCCACATAGTTGGTCATGAGCGACACGCCGACCAGGGAACAACCGGCGCACAGCCGGGCCAGATCGGCCATGACCCGGTCCGGGTAGCGGGCCGGGGCGTCCAGCAGGGCGTCGCCCAGGGGATCGGGCAAGAGGATCAGGCGCACGGCTAGGCCCCGGGCCTTGAGATAGGCGGCGATGGAACGCAGGCCGTAGGCGGTGATGTCGGGATAGGGGGAGATCAGGGCGACGCGCATGGCATGGTGTCCTTTGGCGCGACGTCGCGCCCAGGGGTTGTGCGATGCCGGCGATGGTCTGTCAAGGCGGTGGGCCGGCGGCCTGGACCGTCGCGGCCGGACGGGATCACCGGGCGGCGGCCTTGTAGGCCTTGTAGAAGTCGAGAATGTGCGGCGGGCAGCCGGCCACGAAGCGGGCCACGTTTCCCGGCCGGCGTACGTCAAAGGCCAGGGGCGCGGCGCAGGCTCCGAAACACCAGAGTTGTCCGGGCACGTTTCGCAGGTTGACGGCCTGGGGCATGGGCACGCCGAGATAGACCGTGTGGGGCGTGCCGACGGCGAAGGCGTCCTCGGACGCGAGCTTGTCCAGGGCGTGGCGCAGGGCCGACTGGCAGCCCTGGCAGGCCCCGCCTTCGATGACCCGCACGGCCGGGTAGGCCCCCATGGAACTGAGGACCGGCCGGGTAAAGCGTCGGCGGCAGCGGTCCGGATCGTCGCCGACCACGTCGATGGCGGCCAGATCCGTCTCGCCCAGGCCCTCCTGGCGGGCCAGGCGCAGCATGGCCACCTCGTCGGCGGCGATGCCCATGAGGTCGGCGCAGACCGTATCCACGGCGCACACGTCCGTGCCGGCCACGACGACGTTCATGTCCGGCAGGCTGGAGCCGGACAGCGGAGCCTGGCCCTGCACGGCCCACAGCCCGTCCACCACGGTCAGATGGGGCCGTATGGCCCGCAGGATGTCCACGATTTTGAGGTTGATGTCGTTGCGGTGAAACGGCATCCGGTTGTCGTCAAGAATCAGTCCGTACTGGTTCTTGATGCCCAGGGTCACCAGGGTGTGCACGTGGGTCTTCATCTTGGGCAGATTGATGTAGACCTCGGCCTCCAGCACGGCCCGGGGCAGGGGCACGGGGTCGAAGAGAAAGGCTCCGGGATTGGGGACAGGGACCGGCGGCTCGGCGTCAAAAGCGACCAGCCGCGCGCCTTCGGCGGTGAGGCGGCGCACGAAACCGGACAGGCCGGCGGTGGCCTCCAGCAGGGACAGGCCCCAGCCCGGGTTGTCGCCCACGTCCACCGACCGCGCTCCGGCCCGGACAAGCAGCCGGACCATGGCCAGGATCACCCGCTCGTCGGTGACCACCGACCGGGGGCTGGCCGGGTTGGGCCGCACGAGGTTGGGCTTGAGAAAGACCGACTTGCCGCCGACCAAGGCCGGCAGGTCGCAGCAGGCGGCCACGGCCCGTTCGACGAGCCCTGTCACGGCGGCCAGGCCGGTTTCGGTGTAGCGGTCCGGGGCCTCGCCGATTAGGGCGTGGGCGAGTCCGACACAAGGGCGCGCCATGCGATCTTGCCTCCTGGGGTGCGGGGAAGGGCGTCGCGGATCTCGATGACCCGGGGCATTTTCAGGCGGTGCAGCCGGCCGGACAAGAAGCGGCGCAGCTCGCCGGGACTCAAGGACGCGCCATTTCTCGGGGCGACCACGGCCTTGGCCGCCTCGCCGCGCAGGGCGTCGGCCACGGGAATGACCACGGCCTCGGCCACGTCCGGGTGCTGGCGCAAGGCCTCCTCGATTTCCACCGGAAAGACCTTCATGCCTCCCACCTTGAGCAGCATGGACTGGCGGCCGGCGAAGAAAAAGCGCCCCTGCCCGTCGTGAAAGACCTCGTCGCCGGTGCGAAAGCGGCCGCCGTAGAGGCGAAATTCCGGTCGCGGCTCCTCGCCGAAATAGCCCGGGCACACGCCCGGCCCGGAGATCACCAGTTCGCCGGGTTCGCCGGGAGCGCAGGGCGAGCCGTCCTCGCGCACGACGGCCACGTCGTAGCCGGGCACGGGCCGGCCCAGGCCGCACGGGGCGTAGGCGTCGCCCGGCCGGTTGGCCAGGGCCACGCCCGTGGTCTCGGTGCTGCCCCAGACCGGCAGGATCGCCGCGCCAAAACGCCGCCGCAGGCCGGCGGCCAGGGCCGAGGGCACGTGCATGCCGCCGGATTCGGCCACCCGCACGGTCATAAGCGGATTGTCCGCCCCGGCCGGCAGGCGCAGCAGGGTTTCGTAGATGGCGGCCACGGCCATGAGCGCCGTGACCTTGTGGCGGGCGCAAGCCTCGGCCACGGCCCGGGACGAGACCCGGTCGCACAGGACCATGGTCCCGCCCAGGGCCAGGGGGCGCAGCAGGGTCTCGTGGGGGTGGACGAAAACCGGCATCATGCACAGGTGCACGTCGTCCGGGGTCAGGGCGAAAGCGTCGATGGCGGCTGTGGTATTGGCCAGGAGGTTGCCCAGGGTCGTCACCGCGCCCTTGGGCGCGCCGGTGGTGCCGGAGGTGAAGTTTAAATAGACCGGATCGTCGGGTTTGACCCGGGGCAGGGCGGCCGGCATGGGGCCGGCAGCCAGCTCGGCCAGGGCCGGCGTGCCTGCCGGGGCCTTCCCGTCGCAGACCACCGTGGGCATGGGCGCGCCCTCGGGGTAGAGAGCGGCCAGGGCCGGCAGGTATTCGGCGGCCACCACCAGGACCGCCGGGGCCAGGCGGTCGAGGATGGCCCGGGTCACCTCATGGGGCTGGTTGGGGTCCAGGGGAAAAAAGACGCCTCCGGCGGCGGCGGCGGCCAGGAAGGCGGTGACGGCCTGGGGCGTTTTGCGGGCATAGACGGCCAGGCGCTGGCCCGGGGTCAGGCCCAGGCTGGCCAGTCCGCCGGCCAGGCGCAGGGCGGCTTCGGCCAGGGCTTCGTGGGACACGGACGCGTCGCCGGCCAGGATGGCCGGCGCGCCGCCTCGGGCCCCGGCGTTGCGGCGCAGCATCCCGGCCAGGGTGTCGTTGTCTTGGACCATGCCTCAACATACTGCATAAAAAAGAATTATGGCAAGGCATTCCAGGGGCCTCGGGACGATTGCCGGGCCGAACGTTCCGGTATACATGCAGTGCGCGAGGGCAAGGCGCGTTGGCCCGAGCCGCTACACGCATGAGACGGACGCGCGGAGATTTTATGAGACAGCACCATGGCCACCCCGGATTCCTCGCCGCTTTGCTTCTGGTTTGCCTGACGTTGTTGATCGCCGGCCCGGCCGGCGCGGCCAAGGCCGATGACGACGGCAAACCCCTGAAAACCGGGGTCACGATAACGGGCATCGTGGAAGAGGATTACACCGACGGCCTGCTCGTCACCACCGAGGACGGCACCAGCTACATGGTGCTGACCCCCGAGGAAGTGAGTCTGGAGCAGGAAGAGGCGTTTCACAAGAAGTTCAAGGGACAGTCGGTGACGCTGACGGGCAACGTCTTCCGGGATGAAGACGGGTCGCTGAGTCTGTTTGTCACGAACTTCCCGGCCAAATGAGCTTGCCCGGAGCGGATGCCGGCCCGCGATAAACACCACATCCCGCGTTGGCGGGCGTTGGTTGTCGGCGGATCGGTTGGAGATTGCCCAGATGGCGCGTTGACGATACGTTGGAACGAACGAGGGGATGTTTCCATGCTTGGAGCCGAGTCGGTGGGCTCGGCGCGTTGGATGTAACGCCTTGCTCGCTTTTCCCTGCCTGCATGTTGTTCCAGGTCTGCACGCCCCAGGGAGCGCCGTCTTCAGGGCGGCGGCTTTCTGGCGACTATTGGCGTTTGGTCGGCGTGAAGACGCGCAGAAGGCCAAGAAGCGCAGCGGCGAGATCTTTCCAGGCCCAGCCCCAAAGGCTGCTGTTGAAGCCCTCCTTGTAGGCGCCCTGGGTATGAAGCGTCATGTTGTCCCCGCGGCGGCCGATGAGGCTTGAGGGGCCGACTTCCGGCCGGGGTTGTTCGGAAGGCGCGTCGGAGGCGGTTTCCGCCTGATGCTCCGGCGTGTATTGCAGATTCAAGGGGCCTTTCAATTGCTTGTCGAACATGGTCGCTCCTTGCCGGGCAGCGTCAAGGCGTGCCCATCCCGGGATGCTGTCTTCCTAGAAGCGAACCCGCTATTTTGCAAGCGCTTCCCCTGACGACGGTTGATCCGCACAGATTCGCCGGGCCGGCGAACACGAGGTGGCCATTTTCATGACCAGCGACTTCAGAAGCAATACGGGCGTGATGTGTTTCCTGCTGTTGGCGAGGCATTACGGCATCGACTTGACCATGGACAGCCTCTCCCACCGCTACGGGATTCACGACGACGCGCTGTCCATGAAGCAGTTGCTGCGCATGGGCCAGGATAACGACTTCAAGACGCGGCAAGCCAAACTCAGCTGGAAGAAGTTCTTTTTCATCGGCAACGTTTTTCCGCTTATCGCCCGACTGCGTTCCGGCAAGTACGTCATCATTTCCGGCGTTCGCGGCGAATATCACGGCGGAGACATCGCGGTCGTCGACCCAAGTCTGGGGACGCTGGAATTCCAGTTCTTTGATCAGGCGGCCATGGAAGCTCAATGGGATGGGGACGCCATCCTGTTCAAGAAAATCTACACCACCAAGGATACCCGCAAACCGTTCGGCCTTGACTGGTTCATTCCTGAAATCGGCCGGCACAAGTCCCTGTTCCGTGACGTGGCGTTGGCCACGATCTTTGTTAATTTTCTGGCGATTGCGTTTCCTGTCTATATCCAGCTGGCTTTCGACAAGGCCGTCGGCCATCGCGCCCTTTCAACGCTGCTTGTTTTGTCCGTCTCCATGGTCGCGGTGACGATTTTCGATCGTGTGCTGCAATATCTGAAAGATTACATCATTCTTTTCGCCACCAGCAAAATCGATCTGCGCCTGGACAAGACGATATTCAGCCATATCCTGCGGCTGCCCATCGATTTTTTTGATTTCACGCCCATTGGTCTTATCACCCGGTATATGTTCCAGAAAGAACGCATCCGGGAATTCATGACCGGTTCGCTGCTGACGACGCTGTTCGACCTCAGCACCATTGTCGTGGTGCTGCCGGTGCTGTTTTTCTATTCCTGGAAATTGACCTTCATCGTCCTGGCCATGACCTCGCTTGTGACCCTGATCATGTTCGTGACCATGAAGAGTTTTCGCTACGCGATGCACCAGTTGCAGCACGCCGAATCCGTGAAGAACCGCTACATGGTCGAGACCCTGCGCGGCATGGGCACCATCAAGGCCCTGGCTCTCGAACCGACCCGCTTCAGGCGCATCGAGGCCGATTCGGCCCAGACCATTTCGCGCAATTTCCGTATCCGCAAGCTCTCCCTGATGGTCCGGGGCTTCAGCGAATTCCTGCAGTCCCTGCTTCGCGTCCTGCTCATCTGGTACGGCTGCCATTTGGCCATTGACCAGGAAATCACCGCCGGCGGCCTCATCGCCTTTGTCATGCTCAGCAACCTGATCACCTCGCCGATGTGCAAGATCGTTTCCCTGCTCCACGAATACCAGGAAGTGGCGGTATCGGTGGGCATGCTCGGCCTCATTCTCAACCGCCCCACCGAGCAGCCCCACAACGTCAGGGGGCTCACGTCGCCCATCGCCGGCTCCATCGGCATCGAACGCGTGACCTTCCGCTACGCCGTCAACGCGCCTCCGGCCCTTAGCGACATTTCCCTGTACTTCCCGGCCGGCTCCATCATCGGCGTGGTGGGCCGCTCCGGCTCGGGCAAATCGACCCTGACGCGGCTTATCCAGGGGCTGTATCCCCTGCAGCAGGGGCGCATCACCTTTGACGGCACGGACATGCGGGACTTCGATCTCGCCCACATGCGGCGCTCCATCGGCGTGGTGCTCCAGGAGAGTTTCCTGTTCGAGGGCACCATCCGGGAGAACATCGCCATCACCAAGCCCTCGGCAACCTTCGAGGAAATCGTGTTCGCCGCGCGCATGGCCGGGGCCGACGAATTCATCCAGAACCTGCCCAACGGCTACGACACGCCGCTGTACGAGGGCGGCTCCAACCTCTCCGGCGGCCAGCGCCAGCGGGTGTCCATCGCCCGGACGCTGTTGACCCAGCCGTCCATCCTCATCCTGGACGAAGCCACCAGCGCCCTGGACGCCGAATCCGAGGCCATAATCCAGGCCAACCTCACGGCCATCGCCCACGGCCGCACCATGCTCATCGTGAGCCACCGCCTGTCCATGCTCACCATGTGCCATTCGATCATCGTGATGGAGAAGGGGCAGATCATCGGCAACGCCCCCCATGACGAACTGCTGCGCACCTGTCCGCTTTACGCCGACCTCTGGTACAAGCAGAACCGGCACATCATGGCAGAGCTGCAGGGCCGGGCCTGATCCAGGCCGCTTAGTTCAGACCGACCTGGGCCTTCTGGGCCCGCAGTTCCTTGCGCCATTGCAGGGTCAGGAAGCCGAAGGGCACCAGGGCCAGGATTTCCGGGATCTCGCGCACGCCGAACCGGTAGGTGGCGAAATAGAGCGCCGCGCCGGCCAGACAGGCCGCGGCGATGCGCCACATGGACTTGAGGTCGATGATGCGCATGGTGGCCTGGCAGTAGGTGGTGGTGGTCACGGCCACGGCCGCCTTGGTGATGAGCATGGACAGGCAGGTCCCGAGCAGCGGGTCCATGGGAATGAGCGTGGCGCACAGGGCGAGGTTCAGGGCCAGGCCGCCGATGTAGACAAAAAGCAGCAGCCGCTGCTTGCCCTGGCTCATCATGAGATAGGCGGCGAGGTTGTGGATGAAGCCGCAGATGATGGTGCCGACGAGCCACTTCTGCATCCACATGGCGTCGTAGTAGGCCCCGCCGTAGATCAGCCCGATGAGGCGGTCGGACTCGATAAACAGCACGAACATGATGGGTATCGACGCGCCGATGAGCCAACGCACGGAGTTGTTGGCCAGCCGGCTGAATTCGCTTTTGTTGCTTTTCCACAGCCGCACGAACAGCGGGTAGAGGATGCTGCGCAGCAGCAGGTTGGAAACCAGGATGGAGATGCCGTCCACCAGCTCCCAGGTGACGCTGTACTGGGCCACCTTGGTGGGGCCGGCCTGGTTTTGCAGGAAGTAGAGGTTGGCCTTGTTGTAGAGGATGGCGGCCAGGGCCATGAGCACGAAAACCGTGCCGTTTTTGGCCGTGGCCCAGGTCCGGGCCAGGGACTTGCGCTTCAGCGACAACCCGTCGAAATTGGTGAACTTGAGCGCCATCCAGACGCCGCCGATCAGGTTGACGATGTTCTCGATGAGTTTGAACAGCGCGATCCAGTGCGGCGCGGCCCCAAGGGCCAGAAGGGCGATGGCGTAGCCGTAGCCCAGGATGCCGGACACCACCCGGATGCGGCCCTCGATGTCCTGCCGGCCTTCCACCCGTATGGCCACGAAAAACGAGCTGGCGATGGCTTCCAGGCCCACGCCGGCCGAGATGACCAAGACGAGGTTTTTGAGCCCCGGCGTGTAGCCCTGCCAGTGGATGAAGACGGCCACCCCGAGCCAGCCGGCCACCAGCAGCGCGCCCTTGAGCAGCGTGTACTGGGCCAGGATGTCGCCCTTGTGGCTGAACTTCTTGCACAGCGACGAGACCAGGGGCTGGTTCAGGCCGAATTCGCCCAGAAAGAGAATGATGGAGGCCAGACCGAAGGCGACCATGAATTCGCCGTAGTCGCTGGACGACAGGCGGGCGAGGTAGATCAGGAAAAAGGTGTGCAGGCCGTCGTGAATCCATTGCGCGCCGGCGAGCTGAAGAAATTTGGACAGGATGCCGTAGGACGGCTTGGACGCTTTGCTGGGCTCGGGAGATTTGGGGGGCATCGGGTGTTCCCCCTTCCGGCCGCGCGGGGCGGCCGGAAGGGAAGTTCAGGCGGTACGACTAGCGGCCCTTGGTCTTTTTCTTGGCGGCCTTGCCGGTCTTCTTGGCCGGTTTTTCGGCGGCGGGCTTGGGCGTCTTGGCGGCCTTGGCCGGCTTGGCTTCGGCGGCCGGAGCCGGTTTGGCGGCCTTGGCCGGTTCGGGCGCGGCCACGGCCGGCGGCAGGTCCACCTTCACCACGGGATCGCTGATGCCCTTGGTGGCCGGGGCGGTCTCGATGCGCGGGGCCGGCACGGGTTCCGGTTCCGGGGCGGGCGCGGGGGCCGGCTCAGAAGCCGGCTCAGGTTCAGGGGCCGGCTGCGGCTCAGGAGTCGGTTCGGGCTGCGGTTCGGGTTCCGGCTCAGGCGTCGGCTCCGGTTGGGGCGCAGGCTCGGGAGCCGGTTCGGGCTGCGGCGCAGGTGCGGGCTGGGCCACAGGTTCGGGTTCCGGGGCCGGTTCGGGCGTCGGCGCAGGGGCCGGCTC
>JAEZMB010000141.1 GCA_023435825.1 Pseudomonadota bacterium
GGCGTTGGCCCGGTGGCCTCGGCCATGGCCGTGGCCCGGGCCATTGGCGAGGCCCGGGGCGAGCTGGCCGGGGTGGCCAACCTCGGCATCTGCGGCAGCTTTGACCTCGCCGCCGCCCCCCTGGGGGCCGTGACGGCCACAAACGCCGCCATATTTCCCGAATACGGCCTGCGCGGCGACAACGGGGTCGATGCCCGGGGCATCGCCTTTCCCCAGGCCGTCATCGACGGCTGCGACGTGTACGACCGCCTGGACCTCGACCCGGCCGGAGCCGCCACGGCCATGGGCCTGGCCCTGCCGGAGGGCGCCCTGGCCGGGGCCGGCCTCACCGTGGCCGGAGTCACGGCCTCGCCGGCCCGGGAAGCGGCCCTGCGCGCCGCCTACGCGCCGCTCACCGAGGCCATGGAAGGCTTTGGCGCGGCCCTGGCCGCCGTTTGCGCCGGCCTGCCCTTTCTGGAGCTGCGCAGCGTGTCCAACCGCGTGGGCGCGCGTCCGCCGGACGGTTGGGACCTGCCCGGAGCCTTCGCCGCCCTGGGCCGGGCCGCCGCCGTTCTCCTGGGTTGAGCGCCGCTCCCGCCGAAAGCTCCCATGGCGTTTCGCGGACAACACCAAACCCATTACTTTTCCTAAATAAATACTGTCGTATTGTTTTAGGGTTCCGGCACAAGGCGTCGCATTTACGCCCCGCCCCTTTAGGGATACAAGCCTTCCCCGAAATCACCCACCGCGAGGCCGCCATGGACGCCGTCAGTTTCGCCATTTCCCCCTGCCCCAACGACGTGGTCATCTTCGGGGCCGTCATCCTCGGCCGGGCCGGGCTGCCCGACCGCCGGGCGACCTTTGCCTTCGAGGATGTGGAGACCCTAAACGAGGCAGCCCTGGCCGGAACCTACGACGTGGTCAAGGTCTCCGCCGCCATGGCCGCGCCCCTGGCCGGGGACTACGCCGTGCTGCCCTCGGGCGGGGCCTTCGGCTTCGGGGCCGGCCCCAAGCTCGTGACGGCCAAGGGGTTTGCCGGCCGGCCGAAAACCGTGGCCGTGCCAGGGCTTCGCACCACCGCCGCCACGCTTTTGCGGGCCGCCCTGGCCGAGGACCGGCTCGAACTGCCCGCGCCCGACGCCGCTTTCCTGCCGGTGCGCTACGACGGCATCGTGGAGGCCGTGGCCTCTGGCCGGGCCGAGGCGGGACTGCTCATCCACGAAACCGCCCTGGCCGCCGCCGGCCACGGCCTCCAGGTCGTCCTGGACCTCGGCGTCTGGTGGCAGGGACAGATGCCCGACGTGCCGGTGCCCCTGGGCGTCATCCTGGCCAGAAAATCCTTGGGACACGAGCGCGTGGCGGCCCTGGGCGCGCTCCTTCGCCAAAGCCTGCTCACGGCCCGGGAGGAACCGGGCCTGGTCGCGCCCTTGGTGCGGCTTTTTGCCCGGGAAATCGACCAGCAGGTCATCGACGCCCACATCAAGGCCTATGTGGGCGAACTCAGCCTGGACATGGGCGAGCTTGGCCGGGCCGCCCTGACCCGGCTGGCCGGACTGGCCGAAGCGGGCAAATAGGGCGTCGCGACGCCATTTCCCGGCCGCGACCCCCTTGCCAGCCCCGGAGGATTGCTGATAAAGCCCGGCGGATGAGCGATATCGCGGACATTGTCAGTCGGGAAGTCCCGGCCATCAACCGGTACCTGGAAAGCGCCACCGAGACGCTCAATCCCATGGTCCAGCCGGTCGTGCGCCATGTGTTGCTGGCCGGAGGCAAGCGCCTGCGTCCGCTGCTCACCATCCTTACCGCCCGGGCCATGGGTTATCGGGGCGACGACGTCTATCCGTTGGCCTGTTCCCTGGAGTTTCTCCACTCGGCCACGCTGCTGCACGACGACATCCTGGACGGCGCGAAACTGCGCCGGGGCCGCGAATCGGCCCATGTCCGCTTCGGCTCCACCCACACCATCCTGGCCGGCGACGTGCTGCTCGCCCTGGCCAACCGCCTGGTCGCCGAATACGACAATCCCGAGCTGACGAAACTCCTTTCCGAAGCCCTGCTCCAAACCGCCACCGGCGAGATCCTCGAAATCGCCCACCTGCGCGACGTCGATCTGCCGCTTTCCACCTACTTTTCCATCATCACCGGCAAAACCGCCTACCTGATCCAGGCCGCCTGCCAGTGCGGCGCGGTGCTGGCCGGCGCTTCGCCGGAGTTGATCCAGGCCGCCGCCGACCTCGGCCACCACATCGGCGTGGCCTTCCAGCTCGTGGACGACGCCCTGGACTACACCTCCCCGGCCACGGTTTCGGGCAAGCCCACGGGCGGCGACCTCAAGGAAGGCAAGGTCACCCTGCCGCTTCTGCTCTACCTCCAGGGCCTGCCCTTCGAGGAGCGCCGCCGGCTGGCCGAGGACTTTCGCCAGGACCAGCTGTCGGCCGAGGACATCGAATATTTGCGCGGCAACGTCGTTGCCGGCGGACATGCCGAGAAGACCCGGGAAATGGCCGGCGAATCCCTGGCCAAGGCCCAGGCCGCCCTGGCCAAGTTCCCGCCTTCCCCCGAAGCCGAACTGATCGGCGACGTCCTGGCCCCCATGCTCGCCCGGGACAAATAGGACCGCGTCCGCCGGCCTGTCCGCTCACCTTTGACCTCATAACGGAAGGAACGCCATGCTCAGTCGCGTCGCCGTGGGCCTGCGCCCAAGCGTCCGGGACGTGGTCGGCCAGCGCGTGGCCGGCAAGATCCAAAGCGAACTCCACCTGCCGGTTAGCGCCGTCTCCATCGTCAAGATTTTCACCATCGACGGGCTGGACCCCAGCGCCGTCGAGGCCGTCCTCAAAGCCGGCGTGCTCCACGATCCCGTGGTCCAGACCGCCTCGGCCGCGCCCATCACCCCCGACGTCCCAGCCGACTGGGTCATCGAGGTGAGCTTTCGCCCCGGCGTCACCGACAACGAGGCCCGCACGGCCAAGGAAGCCATCGCCCTGGCCCTGGGCCTGGACGAGGCCGGCCGCAAGGGACTGGCCGTCTACACCGGCGTGCAGTACCACATCGCCGGGCTGGCCGACCGGGCCGCGGCCGAGCACGTGGCCCTGGACCTGTTGGCCAACGACCTGCTCCAGCGCCATGACGTGAAATCCGCTGCGCAGTGGTCCGCCGAGCCGGGTTTCCCGGCCCGCACGGCCAAGGTCACGGGCAAGGCCGATTCCACCGTGGAAGTGCCGGACCTGTTCAACATGACCGAGGAGCAGATGCTCACCCTGGGCCGCGAGCGCACGCTGGCCCTGTCCCTGGATGAGTGGTGGGCCATCCGCGCCTATTTCGGCCTGCCCGGCTTCAAGGTCCGCCGCGTGTCCTGGGGTCTCATCCACAACCCCACCGACGTGGAGCTGGAGTGCCTGGCCCAGACCTGGTCCGAGCACTGCAAGCACAAGATATTTAGCGCCGACATCACCTACGTCGACAACGAGACCGGCCGGACCGAAGTCATCTCCAGCCTGTACAAGAGCTACATCCAGCGCTCCACCGCCGACATCCGGGCCGCCCTGGGCGAAAACGACTTCTGCCTGTCCGTGTTCTCCGACAATGCCGGCGTGGTCAAATTCACCGAAGACCTCAATTTGTGCATCAAGGTGGAGACCCACAACAGCCCCTCGGCGCTGGACCCCTACGGCGGCGCGCTCACCGGCATCGTCGGCGTCAACCGCGACCCCATGGGCACGGGCATCGGCGCGAACCTGCTGTGCAACACCGACGTCTTCTGCTTCGCCTCGCCCTTCCACGAGGGTACATTGCCCCCGCGCCTGCTTCATCCCCGCCGGGTGCTCGAAGGCGTGCGCGAGGGCGTGGAGCATGGCGGCAACAAGTCCGGCGTGCCCACGGTCAACGGCTCCATCGTCTTTGACGAGCGCTTCCTGGGCAAGCCGCTGGTCTTTTGCGGCACCGTCGGCATGCTGCCGGCCGTCATCAACGGCAAGCCCAGCCACGTCAAAAAGGCCCTGCCCGGCGACTACATCGTCATGGTCGGCGGCCGCATCGGCAAGGACGGCATCCACGGCGCGACGTTCTCTTCCGAGGAGCTCCACGAAGGCTCCCCGGCCACGGCCGTGCAGATCGGCGACCCCATCACCCAGCGCCGCATGTACGACTGCCTCATGCGCGCCCGGGACATGGGCCTGTATAACGCCATCACCGACAACGGGGCCGGCGGCTTGTCCAGCTCCGTGGGCGAGATGGCCCAGGACGCCGGCGGCTGCGAACTCTACCTCGACCGCGCCCCGCTCAAGTACGACGGCCTGGTCCCCTGGGAGATATTTACCTCCGAGGCCCAGGAGCGCATGACCCTGGCCGTGCCGCCCGACAAGTTCGCCGACTTCATGCGCCTGGCCAAGGAAATGGGCGTCGAGGCCACGGAACTGGGCAACTTCACCAATTCCGGCTACCTGCGCGTCTACTACGGCCAGCGCACGGTGGCCTACATCGACATGGACTTCCTCCACGGCGGCACCCCGCGCATGGCGCTGACCGCCGAATGGACCCGTCCGGTCATCGCCCGCACCGAGCCGAAGCTTCCGGCCGAAGGGCACGGCGCGCTGCTCAAACGGATGCTGGGGCGGCTCAACATCTGCAGCAAGGAATACGTGGTTCGCCAGTACGATCATGAGGTCAAGGGCGGCTCGGCCGTCAAGCCCATGGTCGGCGTGCGCCGCGACGGCCCGTCCGACGCCGGCGTGCTGCGCCCGGTGCTGTCGCGCCCCGAGGGCGTGGCCCTGTCCCACGGCATCTGCCCGCGCTACTCCGACATCGACGCCTACTGGATGATGGCCGCGGCCATCGACGAGGCCGTGCGCGGCGCGGTGGCCGTCGGGGCCGACCCCGACCGGCTGGCCGGCGTGGACAACTTCTGCTGGTGCGATCCCGTCGAGTCCGAAAAGACCCCGGACGGCCGCTACAAGCTGGCCCAGCTGGTGCGGGCCAACAAGGCCCTGGCCCACTTCTGCCGGGCGTTTAGAACGCCCTGCGTGTCGGGCAAGGACTCCATGAAAAACGACTACTCCGGCGGCGGGGCCAAGATCTCCATTCCGCCCACGGTGCTGTTCTCCGTCATGGGCTTCGTGCCCGACGTCAGCCGGGTGGTCACGTCCGACTTCAAGAACGCCGGCGACCTCGTCTATGTCCTGGGCGCGACCCTGGCCGAACTCGGCGCTTCGGAACTGTCCGGCGAGCTGGGGTTCACCTCCCCCGACGTGCCGCAGGTCGAGGCCGTCTCGGCCCGTCGGCGCTACAAGACGCTGCACGACGCCATGATGGTGGGCCTGGTCTCGGCCTGCCACGACTGCTCCGACGGCGGTCTGGCCGTGGCTCTGGCCGAAATGGCCATCGGCGGCCGGCTCGGGGCCGATCTCGACTGCGACGCCGCCCCGGGCGCGCGCGGCCTGACCGATCTGGAACTGCTCTACAGCGAATCCACCAGCCGTCTGGTGGTCACCGTCTCGCCGGAAAACCAGGCCGCCTTCGAGACGCTCTTTGCCGGCCAGCCCTGTGGCCTGCTCGGGACCGTCGCCGCATCCCCGGAGCTGACCCTGCGCCGGGGCCAGGCCGTCCTTTGCGCCGAACCGGCCGAGGAACTGGCCCGGGCCTTCAAGGCCACCCTGGACTGGTAAGCCGGTCCCCTCGTGTCGCGTCCCTTAACAAATACGATAGTATTTTTTGAGGGACGCGACACGAGCCCCCTGACACGCCAAACGCCGGGAGAGCCGCTCTCCCGGCGTTTTTTCGTGGTCCGTCGAGCCTCAGCCATGGCTCTGCCGCGCCGCCGGCGGCCCGGCGTTTGCGCCCCTTCTGGCGTCAAGGGCAACCGCATTTGGCCGTCAGGCCAATAAACACGATTCCCCGCCGGCCAATGACTTCCCCGCCATTCTGAAAACCGTATTGCCTCTTAGCTGCCTATCTGTTATCTTGATCGGTAATCTTTCCACTTTCAACACGAGGAGACCGCAATGGTCCGTTGGCGTGCCTGGAGTTTGGCATTGCTTACGGCGGGTCTATGTACCTGCCCGATCGGAACCGCGACGTTTGTCCCTCTCGCCGCCGCCCAGGCCCAGGCGAAATATGTCGGTTCCAAGGCCTGCATGGACTGCCATCCCAAGGAATACGAGTCCTATTCCAAGTATTCCAAAAAAGCCCATTCCTCCCAGTCGGTCAAGATCATGGCCCCCAAGCTCACGCCTGACGAGCTAAACGGCTGCTTCGCCTGCCATGCCACGGGCTACGGCCAGCCCGGCGGCTTCGTGAGCTTCGAGAAAACCCCGGAACTGGCCGACGCCGGCTGCGAGGTCTGCCACGGCCCGGGTTCGGCCCATGTCGATTCCGGCGGCGACACCGGGCTCATCCGGACCAAGCTGGCCATGAGCGAGTGCGAGCGCTGCCACAACGCCGAGCGGGTGCGCTCGTTCAATTTCAAGCCCATGCTGTTTGCCGGCGCGCACTGATCCGGCCGGGCAGGCCCGCCAGGGCCGTCGTAACCGTTCCCGTCCCGCCGTCGGCCGCCGCCGGCCGGGACCGCCACACAAGGAGTCCGGCAATGTTTGACGTGGTTTCGCGCTCCCTGGGCCTCAAGGTGCTGCTCCTCGTCTCCGGTCTGACCATCGCCGCCTTTGCCGGCCTGTTTCTGGCCAACGCCCACTGGCAGCGCCAGGGGACCGTGGACATGGTCGACCGCTCGGCCCGCAAGACCAGCGACATGCTGCGCATGGCCATCGAGGAACCCATGCGCCTGGGCAAGAACGCCGAAACCGCTGCCCAGTTCGCCAAGACCGCCAGCGCCCACGCCGACATCCGGGCCTTTCTCACCGATTTCAAGGGCAACGTGACCTACGCCACCGACCCGGCCGCCGCGCGCCAGGACATGGACCGCCTCGCCCCGGACGCCGCCGTCGCGTCCATGGTCAAAAAGGCCCTGGCCGGCGACTACCAGGGCGGCGAAATCCTCTCCTGGGCCGGCAAGCCCTCCTTCGTGGCCGTCAGCTCCGTCAAGAATGAACCGGCCTGCCACCACTGCCACGGCGCGTCCAAGCCCATTCTCGGGGCCATGGTGGTGGTCCAGGACGTCAGCCCCGAAATGGCCCGGCTGGCCGGCGACCAGTGGAAGGCGGCCGGCGTCTCCGTGGCCGGGCTGGTCGCCCTGCTGGCCGCTCTGCTCCTTTTTATGAAGTTCGCCGTGGTCACCCGGGTCAAGCACATCGCCGCCCTGTCCTCGGACATCGCCGCCGGCTCCCTGGACCTCACCTTCGCCGATCCGGGCAAGGACGAGATCGCCGCCCTGGCCGCCAACCTCTCGGCCATGGTCGGGTCCATGAAGGACCAGCTCGAATACAACCGGGGCATCTTAAACGGCGTCATCATTCCCATTTTCGTGGCCGACCAGGAGCGCCGCTTCGAATTCGTCAACACGCCGCTCACCGGCATCCTCGGCAAGGACGCCTCGGCCATGCTCGGCAAGCCCGTCACCGACAGCTTCATGCGCGAGGACGGCCGCTCGGGCTGCGCCGCCGTGCTCGAAACCGGCCAGTGCTCCAGCGGATTCACCCGGTTCACCCGCTCCGACGGCCGGGTGTTCCCGCTGCACTACGAGATTTCGCCGCTCAAGAACGCCTCGGGCGCGGTGGTCGGCGTCATCGGCGTGCTCATCGACCTCACCCAGGAGGAGCGCGACAAGGACCACATCAAGGCCCAGCGCGAAAAGCTCCTGACCGTGGCCGACGAGGTCACCTCCGTGGCCCGGGAGCTGTCCGACGCCTCGGATGTCTTAAGCGCCCGCATGGAGGAGCTGACCACGGGCGTGGCCAACACCGCCCGGGAAACCGAGCGCGTGGCCACGGCCATGGAGGAGATGAACGCCACGGTCATGGAAGTGGCGAAAAACGCCGGCGACACGGCCCGGGCCTCGGACGAGGCCAGCCGCGAGGCCTCGGCCGGCGGGCGCGAGGTGGAACAGACCGTGGAGGAGACTCGCAAGGTCTCCCGGCGCACAGCCGATCTGGCCGCCTCCCTGGGCCAGCTCGAAACCCGGGCCGAAAACATCGGCCAGGTGCTCTCGGTCATCGGCGACATCGCCGACCAGACCAACTTGCTGGCCTTAAACGCCGCCATCGAGGCGGCCCGGGCCGGCGACGCCGGACGCGGCTTCGCCGTGGTGGCCGACGAGGTGCGCAAACTCGCCGAAAAGACCATGCACGCCACCACCGAGGTGGCCGCCGCCGTGGGCGAAATCCAGACCAGCACCCGGCAGGCCGTCTCGGGCATGGACGAGACCAAGGCCCGGGTGGAGCGCACCGCCGACATGGCCGAAGGTTCCGGCGCGGTGCTGGGGCGCATCGTGGATCAGGCCGGACGCATCGCCGACATGGTGCGCAACATCGCCACCGCCTCGGAACAGCAGTCGGCCACCAGCGAGGAAGTGTCGTCCAGCGTGGCCCACATCAACGAACTCTCCCAGGACCTCACCAGCCGCATCGCCGAAGCCGGCGAGCGCATCCGCGAAGTCCGCTCCATGGCCAACCATCTGGCCAAACTGGTGGAGCAGTTCCGGGAGGGCTAGGCCGCGCTAAAGCATTCTTGTTTTTGGCCGCAACGACAACGCGTTGCCGCTGCCGCCTCCAGGCCGTCTCCACCCTTGGCCGGGGCGCGGCCCGGTGCGACAGGCGGTCGCAAGACACGATCAATCTCTTGAAAAGCCTGTCCTCCGGGCCGGCCGGCCTTGACAATTTGGGGTAAACTAAAGGATAGACTTGTCCCTGCGTGACCGCTATTTTCGGTCACGCGTCCTGTCGGCAAGGCCGATTCCGTGACGCGATTCCGTGGCGTCAAGCCGCAAGGCTGCAGCCGCGCCGCCGGAACATGACCTTGTTGCCGCTCAGGCAAGGGCGCCTTTACGGCGGACCCGGCGCTGAGGGCAAATAAGGATCGCCAAGCCGGTCAACCTCAATGACGGAGTACAGACATCATGGATAAATACGAGTGCAGCATCTGCGGTTACGTGTATGATCCCGCCGCCGGCGACCCCGACAACGGCGTGGCCCCCGGCACCAAGTTCGAAGACGTCTCCGAGGACTGGGTCTGCCCGGTCTGCGGCGCGCCCAAAAGCGAATTCAACAAAGCCTAACACGCCCTGCGCCGCTTTTTTGAGTGCGGCGATTCGAGGATGTACATGCGACCTGTCGCCATTTGCGAGGGCGTCTACTGGGTCGGAGCCGTCGATTGGGAATGCCGCGACTTCCACGGCTACATGACGGCCCCCACCGGGACGACCTACAACGCCTTTTTGGTCAAGGACGAGAAAATCGCCCTGTTCGATTCGGTCAAGGCCGGCCACGGCAACGAAATGCTCTGCCGCCTGGCCCATGTGGTCAAACCCGAAGACGTCGATTACCTCATCGTCAACCACGTGGAAATGGACCACTCGGGCGAGCTGCCCGAACTCGTGGCCCGCACCAAGCCGGAAAAGATCTTCACCTCGCCCATGGGCGAGCGGGCGCTCAAGGCCCACTTCGACTGCGCCGACTGGCCCATCGAGGTGGTGAAGACCGGCTCCACCGTTTCCCTTGGCAAGCGTACGCTGCAGTTCCTGGAAACCCGGATGCTCCACTGGCCCGACAATATGGCCACCTACATCCCCGAAGACGGCGTGCTCATCTCCTCCGACGCCTTCGGCCAGAACTGGGCCACCTCCGAGCGCTTCGCCGACGAAGTGGACAGGCATCTGCTCCAAAAGCAGCTCGACCGCTACTTCGCCAACATCGTCCTGCCCTTTAGCCCCATCGCCCAGAAGACCATCGAGACCATCGAGTCCATGGGCCTTAAAATCAACGCCATCTGCCCGGACCACGGCCTGATGTTCCGCACGCCCGAAGACGTCGCCTGGGTCGTCTCGCGCTACAAGGAACTGGCCGCCCAGAAGCAGAAGAAAAAGGCCGTGCTGGTCTTCGACACCATGTGGCACTCCACCGAGCGCATGGCCCACGCCATCGCCACCGGTTTGGCCGAGCACGGCGTGGCGTTTAAGCTCATGAACCTCCACGCCTTCGACCATTCCGACGTCATGGAAGAGGTCTGGGACGCGGCGGCGGTGTTTGTGGGTTCCGCCACCCACAACAACGGCATGTTGCCCAAGGTGGCGGACATGCTGACCTACATGAAGGGCCTCAAGCCCAAGGGCAAGCTCGGCGGAGCCTTTGGCTCCTATGGCTGGAGCGGCGAGGCGGTGAAAGACATCGCCGGCTGGCTGAGCGACATGGGCATGGAAATGCCCGTCGATCCCGTGCGCCTGCTCTTCGTGCCCACCCACGAGCAGCTCGCTGTCTGCGTGGAGATGGGCCGCACCATCGGCAAGCTGATCAACGAGCGCGTGGGTTCATAAGACTCGCGAGTTCGCTTCAAGACCAATGGCAGGGGCCGTCCTTTTGGGACGGCCCCTTTTTGATTGCCCCATCCCCGCCCTTGCCCCTCCCTCGCCCCGGCGCTACAACTGCCCGTCGCCACCCCGGCGACCACCCGCATCCGCTAAAGGAGCCGCCATGATCGTTTCCGAAGGCCGCCTCGGCCGCGTGTTCGTGCTGCGACTGGGCGACGGCGACCGTCTGCCCGACGCCATCGAGGACTTCGCCCGCACCCGGGGCGTCGAAGCCGCCCTCGTCGCCGCCCTGGGCGGGCTGGAAAACGGCCGCCTCGTCACCGGCCCCGAAGACGGCCGCACCATGCCGCCAACCGCCATGCTCACCGCCATCGACGCCGTCCACGAAGCCGCCGCCGTCGGCACCCTCTTCCCCGGCCCGGACGGCACCCCGCGACTGCACATGCACGCCGCCCTGGGCCGCGCCGGCGAAACCAAAACCGGCTGTGTGCGCCCCGGCCTCGATGTCTGGAAAATCTTCGAAGTTGTGGTCATCGAAATCACCGGCACCGACCTCGCCCGCGCCAAGGACCCCGAAACCGGCTTCGAACTGCTTGGCCGTAAGCACGGTTGATTATAAGAGAAGATGCCTCCGGCGGGGGGGGGGGGGGGGGGGGGGGGGGGGGGGGGGGGGGGGGGGGGGGGGGGGGGGGGGGGGGGGGGGGGGGGGGGGGGGGGGGGGGGGGGGGGGGGGGGGGGGGGG
>JAEZMB010000254.1 GCA_023435825.1 Pseudomonadota bacterium
CGAAATCGCCACGTCGCCTGTGGCGCTCATCGTTCCCGCACATATGGTCACGCTTCCCGGTTCGGCAAGCCCCCTTTTCCCATTTGGGGGGTCCGGGGGCCTGCGGCCCCCGGCCGCCGGGGGCCCGCCGCCCCCGGGACCCCCCAAATGGGAAAAGGGGGCTTGCCGAACCGGGAAGCGTGACCATATGTGCGGGAACGATGAGCGCCACAGGCGACGTGGCGATTTCGCAACATTGTGCGGGAATAGTGCTTGATCAGCGCAATTTTTGCGGGTAATTTGTGAAAAAAGTGACGAACGAGGCCCGCGCCCATGAAACATGAAATCGTCATCTGCATGGGCAGCTCGTGCTTTGCCAGGGGCAACCGCAAGCATCTGCTCATGATCGAGCAGTATCTGGCCGACCACGGGCTGACCGAATCCGTGGTGCTCACCGGCTCGCGCTGCGAGGACCAGTGCCGCTGCGGTCCCAACATCCGCATCGACGGCCAGCTCTACGGCGACATCAACGGCGAACGCCTCCTGGAACTCTTAAGCCGCCATCTGGCCGGCTGATCCCGCCCGCGCAGACAGCCCCCGCCGCCTTGCGATCCCGCCCGTCCGGGCGTACCCAGAACGCAACCCCAGGCCCCTACGACGGAGACGGCATGCTTTCCCACTATCCGATTTATACCATTGAAGCCGAGTGCCAGGACTGCTACCGCTGCCTGCGCCAATGCCCGGTCAAGGCCATCCAGGTGGAAAACGGCCGGGCCACCGTGGTGCCCGAGCTGTGCATCGCCTGCGGCCAGTGCGTGGCCGCCTGCCCGTCCCAGGCCAAACAGGTGCGCAGCGACCTTTTCGGCGTCTACAAGCTCTTGCGCTCGGACAAGCTGGCCTACGTCTCCCTGGCCCCGTCCTGGGTGACGGAATTCCCCGACGTCTCCCCCGAAGCCATGATCGCCGCCCTGCGCAAGCTGGGGTTCTCCGGCGTGTCCGAGACGGCCCTGGGCGCCCAGGAAGTTTCGGCCGCCGTGGCCGGCATCCTGGCCCAGGGCGGGCCTCGGCTGCTTTTATCCACCGCCTGCCCGGCCGCCGTGGACTTCATCCGGGGCTACATGCCCGAGCTTGTGCCCAATCTCACCCCGCTGCTCTCGCCGCTTCTCTCCCACTGCCGGATGCTGCGGCGCAACTACGGCCAGGACATCGGCGTGGTGTTTTTCGGCCCCTGCGTGGCCAAGAAATCCGAGGCCGACAACCATCCGGCCCTGCTCGACGCGGCCATGACCTTCACCGACCTCAAGGCCATGCTGCGCGAGGAAAACATCCGCCCCGAGGAACTCATCCCCGGCCCGGCCGACCTCTTCATGCCCCACCCGGCCAAGGAAGGGGCGCTGTACCCCGTCGAAGGCGGCATGTCCGACACCATCAAGGCCTATGCCGGCAACGACAAGGTCTGCTTCACCACGCTTTCGGGCATCCCCACCATCGAATCGGCCTTGCAGGGCATCCACAACCACGTGCTGCCCCGGCCGGTCTTCATCGAGATGCTGGCCTGCGTCGGCGGCTGCGTGCGCGGGCCCTGCGTGTCCAGCCGCCGGCCCCGGCTCCTCGACCAACTCGACGTGTTCGCCCGGGCCGCCCAGCCCGGCGACGACCTGCCCGTGCGCCAGCCGGCCGTGTCCATCGGCGAGCGCAAGAACCCCTCGCCCGTGGACCTGCCCGTCTACAGCGAGGACCAGTACACCCGTGTGCTGCGGCTTATCGGCAAGTTCGCGCCCGAAGACGAGGTCAACTGCGGCGGCTGCGGCCACGAGTCCTGCCGGGGCCTGGCCCGGGCCATGCTCGAAGGCCTGGCCGAACCGTCGATGTGCGTGCATTTCCTGCGAAAGCGGGCCACCCGAAAGGCCAACGCCCTGCTGCGTTGCATCCCGGCCGGCGTGGTCATCGCCAACAACAAGCTGCAAATCATCGAGTGCAACGAACACTTCGCCCGGCTTTTCGGCGAGGAAACGGTCATGGCCTACGAGGCCAGCCCCGGCATGGAAGGGGCGGCCCTGGACAAGATCGTGCCGTTTATCAGCCTGTTTCGCCGGTCGCTGGACACCGAGACCGACATCCACCGCGACGCCCTGCGCTTCGACGACCGCGTTTTCAGCGTCACCATCTTCACCATCGAACCGCGCAACGTCATCGGCGGCATCGTCTTTGACGTCACCGGCTCGGAGCTGCGCCGCGACGAGATCGCCAACCGCGCCCGGGAGATCATTCGCAAAAACCTCGAAACCGTGCAGGAAATCGCCTGCCGCCTGGGCGAAAACATGGCCGACACGGAAATCCTGCTGCGCTCCCTGGCCGAAGGCTTCTCCAGCGGGGCCAAGCCCATCGGGGACAAGGACATGCGGGGGCGGCGGCCGTGACCGAGGAAGTCTTTATCGAGGTGGACGCCGCCCAGCGCAACCGGTTCGGCGAGGACATCTGCGGCGACGCCTTCAAGACCCTGCGCGTCCAGGACGAGGGCCGGGTCATCGCCGTGCTCTCCGACGGCCTGGGGCACGGCGTCAAGGCCAGCATCCTGTCGCTCATGACCGCCACCATGGCGCTGAAGTACACGGCCACCGACGCCGACGTGGTGCGCGCCGCCGAAGTCATCATGGACGCCCTGCCCGTGTGCCAGGTGCGCAAGATCAGCTACGCCACCTTCACCGTGGTCGACATCCACCCCGACGGGGCCACCCGGGTCGTGGAAATGGACAATCCGCCGGTGATCCTCCTGCGCGCCGGCAAGGCCCAGCACCTCGACTTCGAGGAAGCCTCCTCGCCGCGCTACAATGATCGACTCATCCGGGTCTACGACCTGACCATGCAGCCCGGCGACCGGCTCATCTTCACCTCCGACGGCATCACCCAGGCCGGCCTTGGCTCGGAGCGCATGCGCCTGGGCTGGCGCATCAAGGGCTGCCGGGAGTTCGTCGAGGAAGTCGTGGCCAAGGACCCGTTCATCTCCGCCCGGGGCCTGTCCCAGAAAATCCTGTCCCAGGCCCTGCGCCAGGAACCCTTCCAACGCGCCTACGACGACATGACCGCCGCCGTCATCTACTTCCGCCGGCCGCGCCGCTCCATCGTGCTCACCGGCCCGCCCTACGCCGCCCACCGCGACCGGGAATTCGCCCAGATGCTGGCCGAATTCCCCGGCCGCAAGATCATCTGCGGCGGCACCACGGCCAACATCGTGGCCCGGGAACTCGGCCGGACCATCCGCGACAGCTTGCAAGTCGGGGCGGTCAGCGACATCCCGCCGGCCGCCGAGATGGAAGGCGTGGATCTCGTCACCGAAGGCATCTTGACCCTCACCCGGGTGGCCCGGCTCCTGGAACAGGACGAAGCCCCGCGCGAAAAAAACCCGGCCGTGCAGCTCTACGACATCCTGCTCGACAGCGACTCCATCGAATTCATCGTGGGCGCGCGCATCAACGAAGCCCACCAGGACCCCAACCTGCCCATCGACCTGGAAATCCGCCGCAACATCATCCGGCGCATCTGCAAGGTGCTGGAAGAGAAGTATTTGAAAGAAACACGGATGAGCGTTTTTTAGGCAGGGTGAGAAAGGGAAGAGAGAAAGACGGGAAGATGCCTCCGGCGGGGGGGGGGGGGGGGGGGGGGGGGGGGGGGGGGGGGGGGGGGGGGGGGGGGGGGGGGGGGGGGGGGGGGGGGGGGGGGGGGGGGGGGGGGGGGGGGGGGGGGGGGGG
>JAEZMB010000258.1 GCA_023435825.1 Pseudomonadota bacterium
GGCCCATTCCGACGCCCCATGCGGCGCAGCCGTCAAGCGCGTCAGCGCTGTTTTTCCCCGCGCCGACCGCGTCAGCCGACTCGCTCGTGGCCCCCTGGCCGCCACGGACAGCCAGGGACCGGGGATCTCCCCGCAGCCGCGCCGTTGCCCCCGTTTGGGGTTCCCCCACCCGCCGAAGACGGCCAGAGGCTTGCGCCAGCCTCTCCCTACCCGCTTGTGGCTCCCCCGCCCGCCACAGACGGCCAGGGGGTCCGGGGGGATTATCCCCCCGGCGGGTCCGGGCAGCGCCCGGCGGGTGCAGGGCAGCGCCCTGCCGGGTGCAGGGCGGAGCCCTGCCGGGTCCAGGGCTGCGCCCTGGCAGCGCCTCGGTGCTCTTTATTGTCTATTGCCGGTGCCGCAGCCGGAGCGGACGGACTGGCAGTAGGCGATGCAGGCTTTGTCGCCGCGGCACTTGGCGACGCAGGCCTGGTGCTGTTTGGCGCAAAATTCCGGGGTTTCGGGCGCACCGTTGCCCAGGGAGTTGAGCATTTGCTGGGTGACCTGGATGGTGGGCAGGTTGGGTTGGACGGCGATGCCGTTTTGGACCTGCATGACGGCGCCGCATGTCAGGTAGCATTGGGGAACGGCGGCGTTGCACACGACGCTGGGGTCGTGGTTGGCGCCGTAGGGCATGACGATGGCGGCCAGGGGCATGCCGTCGGGTTTGACGCAGTAGAACTGGCTTTGGGCGTTTGCGGTCGCGGCGATGAGCAGCAGGCCGACGAGGATGGCGGGAGCGAAAAGACGTTTCATGGCGATACCTCCTTGCGGGAACGGTTCTCCGCTATCCGTGGGGTACAACAACTTCTGGCTGTTGTCATGGATTTCAGGTAGGGGAAACGAGTTCTCGGCGGGTTTGGCCGCTCGTTCAAAAATGGGCAAGCCCCGTTGACTTTTGGCGGGCGACCATGCTAGGCCGTCGGGACTTGTGAACTTGTGCACGAGCGCCGGCCGGACGGGCCGCGGGGCGTGTCGCCTGTCGCAAGGCAGGAGCCTTTGAAATGCTTGGCAAGTTGATCAAGGACAAGGCGGTTCGGGAGTCCATCGCGTCGGCATCGGTGGTGGGCCTCAATCTGGTGTCAGCCACCTTCGTGGGGCTGCTCATCGGCTGGTGGCTGGACCGCTGGCTTGGAACCAGTCCTTGGCTTTTGCTGACGTTTTTGATTCTGGGCATTGCCGCCGGGTTCAAGAACATGGTGCTTGAGGTTCGAAAGATTCAGAAGGCCGACGCCGAGGAACACCAAGAGCATGGGCAAGATGACGCGAAACCTTAGGGACGGGCTGGACCGCTGGTTATACCGGCGCGGCTACGTGCATCCCGAGGTGCGGGAGCTGGTGCGCAACCAGCTTCTTTTGACGGCGCTTGTCTGCGTCGCCTGTCTGCCTTTTGCCGGGGTTTCGGTCGATGCCTGGTCGTTCGCGGCCGGCACGGCCATCATCACGGCCAATTTCTGTTCCCTGGCCAAGTTCGGCCAGCGGATCACCGGTTTTGGGAACAAGCGCGAGGCCATAGCGGCGGTGCTGGCCCGGTTTTACTTCCGGCTGGCCCTTACAGGCCTTGTGCTTTTCGGTTTGATCGTCTGGTTTGGGGCTACGCCGTTGCCGCTTCTGGCCGGCATCGCCACGGTGGTGGTCAATTTCATCGTCTGGGGCGTCGCGCGCCACGCCGGCTCCAAGACGCACCAAACGCTTACGGGAAAGGAGGCATAGGACATGGCTGGTGGGTTGCCGCATCCGGTTCTGCTCGTCGACGAGGCCGCGAAGGGCGTTGGGCTGTACAAGCTCAACGAGATCTTCCACGCCCAGGTCATCGATTCCAACGTGATTTACGCCTGGTTTGCCATGGTCCTGCTCATCATCCTGGGCACGCTGGCCACTCGCAAGCTGGAAATGGTTCCCAGCGGACTGCAGAACTTCTTCGAAGTCGTGGTCGGCGGCCTTGAGTCCTTCGTCGTCGAGAACATCGGCGAAAAGGGCCGCAAGGTCTTTCCGTTCCTGTGCGCCCTGTTCCTGTTCATCATCACCGGCAACCTCATTGGTCTGGTTCCGGGCCTCGATTCCCCGACCAACAACGTGAACACCAACGCCGCCATGGCCTTGACCGTGTTCGCCTACTACAATTTCTGGGGCATCCGCATGTGGGGCGCCGGCTACATCAAGCACTTCATGGGCCCCTTCTGGTGGCTCGTGCCCCTGATGCTGCCCATCGAAATCATCTCGCACCTGGCCCGGCCGCTTTCGCTCACGCTGCGTCTTTTCGGCAACGTCCGCGGCGAGGAAATCGTTCTGGTCCTGCTCTTCGCCCTGGCTCCGGTTGTCGGCACCTTCCCGATGTACTTCCTGTTCTCGCTGGCCGACTGCATCCAGGCCTTCGTGTTCTTCATGCTGGCCATGATCTACCTCAAGGGCTCGCTGGAACACGCGCATTAGAATCGCTGGGGGAAATGGTCCTTAGGACCGTAACTTTAAACACCTGTTTTCAGGAGGATCGACATGCGTAAGGCTTTCATGACCATCTTCTCGACCGCTGCCCTGCTCGCCCTTGCTTCCGTGGCCTTCGCCGCCGACACCGCCGGCGCCATGGGCGCCATCGGCACCATCTCCTGGGCCACCGCCATCGGCATGGGCCTGGCCGCCGCCGGCTGCGGTCTTGGTCAGGGCCTGGGCCTGAAGGCCGCCTGCGAAGGCACCGCTCGCAACCCCGAGGCCGGCGGCAAAATCACCGTCACCCTGATCCTCGGCATGGCCTTCATCGAATCCCTGGCCATTTACGCCCTGGTCGTCTGCCTGATCCTGCTCTTCGCCCACCCCTTCGCGAAGATCATCACCGGCTAATGACGGTATGACCGAAAGGAGGCCGGGAGCCCCGGCCTCCTTTTTTTTTCCCAGCAACCTGCACGCGCAAACGAGTGACGCCTTGAAAAGCGAACACATCCCCAAGGCCACGATCAAACGGCTGGCCATGTACGTGCAAGTGCTCGAGACCCTCAAGCGCGAAGGCTCCCAAGTCGTCTCCTCCGAGCTTCTCGCCCGCACCTGCTCCGTCAATCCGTCCCAGATCCGCAAGGACCTCGCCTACTTCGGCGAATTCGGCGTTCGTGGCGTCGGCTACCACGTCCAGGATCTCATCTATTCCATCAAGCACTCCCTGGGCGTTGATCGCGTCTGGAAGTGCGCCCTGGTCGGCGTCGGCAATCTGGGCAAGGCGCTGCTGCGCCATCAGGATTTCAAATTTCGCGGCTTCGACATCGTCGGGGCTTTTGACTGCGACCCCTTCAAGATTGGTGAAGAGATCTCCGGCTTGGAAGTGGTCTGCACCCGCCGCCTCAAGGATGCGGTCAAGGAACTGGGCATCGAGATCGGACTCATCACCACTCCGGTCAACCGGGCCCAGCGCGCCACCAACTTCCTCATCGAAGCCGGCGTCAAGGGCATCATCAACTACTCCCCGGCCATGCTCACCGTGCCACCCGACGTCTACGTGGAATACGTCGATTTCTTCCACCATTTCTATTCCGTGGCCTTTTCCATCACCCTCGACCGCCATCAGGACCGCATGGGCGGCGACGAAGACGACTAGCCGCCGCGCTCCCGTGGCCCAGGCGGCTTGAAATTCCCGGCTTCGGCCGGGTTTCTTTTTGGCGAAAGCGTGTCATTGCAGCCCAATACCATGCAGCACCAAGCATCATCCCTTCCCGCCCAAGGCGTCTTCAAGACCGCCGTCTCCCTGACCCTGCCCATCGCCATGGGCTATGTGCCCGTGGGCATGGCCTACGGCGTGCTGGCCGGCAAGGCGGGCTTGTCGGCGGTGAACGTCCTGCTCATGTCCGTGCTGGTCTATGCCGGTTCGGCCCAGCTCGTGGCCGTGGGCCTGTTCGCCTCGGGCGCGGCGTTGGCCTCCATCGTGGCCACGACCTTTGCCGTCAATCTGCGCCACGTGCTGTTTGCCGCCGCCATGTCGCCCCTGCTTCGCGGCTGGCGCAAGCGGGAGCTGGCCGCCTTTGCCTTCGAACTTACCGATGAGAGCTTTGCCCTCCACGCCGCCCGATTCGGGCGCGGCGACCGGGACAAGGCCCTTACCCTGACCATCAACGTCCTGGCCCAGGCATCCTGGGTCGGCGGCACGGCCCTTGGGCTTCTTGTCGGCGACGTCATGGGCGACGGCCGGGCCTTTGCCCTGGATTTCGCCTTGCCGGGCATGTTCCTGGCCTTGCTGGCCGGCCAGCTGGCCGGCCCGTCCCAGGTGGCGGCGGCCGTGGCCGGAGCTGGCCTGTCCCTGGGCGCGGCCGCCCTAGGCATCACCGGCTACGGCGCGCTGGCGGCGGGGATTGCCGGCGCGGCCTGCGGCTTTGGAGTGGAACAGTGGATGACGCGAAAGCCTGCCTGACCATCATCGTCATGGCCGGGGTGACCTATTTCACCCGCAGCGCGCCGCTTATGGCCCTGGCCGGACGGACGTTGGCCCCCTGGGCGATCAGGCTTCTGGCCCATGTGCCGGCGGCCGTGCTGGCCGCCCTGGTCGCGCCGGCGTTGCTGCGCCCGGACGGCCGGATCGACGTGGGCCTTGGCAACGTCGTCTTGTGGGCGGGCCTAGCCGCATTTGCCCTGGCCGTGCGCACGCGGGGCTTCTTCGGCCCGGTGGCCCTGGGCATGGGCATCGTGGCGGCCGCGCGCTTTTTTCTCGGCTAAAGACGATTCGGCTTCGGGCTCTCCCGAGCCTTGCCCGGGCACCAAGGCCGAAGGCCTGACGGGCTTTTGCCCCACGGCCACGGGTGATGGCCAGGTCGATCCTCCTCCGCGGCAACGGCCGCGTCAGGACTGTGCTGTGCCTGACGCGCGCGCCCAATCCTTCGCGCACTTGGCTGGCGCAAGCTTCGCCATCCACCACGTCGACAACGCGCTCTCCCGCCCTTTGCGGCCCGGATAGCCGCTTCCAGTCGGCACTTTCCGAGGGTTATGCCTGGGAGACCGTCTCCCGGTGCCCGACAAGCCGGTAGCGGGTGGACGGGCCTTTGCCTTCCTTCACCACGATGCCCCGGGACACGAGATCCTGGAGATCGTGCTGGGCGGTGCGTTGGGGCACGTCGCTGCCCCCGGCGTCCTGGTAGTCCTTGCGCGAGAAGTTCGGCCGATCCAGAAGTTCGCGCAGGGCCTTGCGTTGGCGCTGGGACAGGGGCGCATCGAGAATGTGCGGTTCCTGACTCGTTTCGGCCGGCACCGCAAACGTCCGCGAGGCCGGAAGTTCGCCGGGCATGGCGTCCTCGAAATGGATGTCCTCGGCCAGGATGAGTTCCCGTTCGGCCAGGGCGGCCGCCCGGATAATGCAGTTCTTGAGTTCCCGGACATTGCCCGGCCAGGCATGGTGCAGAAGCTTGTCCAATGCGCCGCGCGAGAGGGACAGCTCGCCCTTGCCCATGCGCCGGCTGGCCAGCTTGAGGAAATAGCCGGCCAGAACCGGAATGTCGTCCTGTCGGTCGCGCAGGGCCGGCGTATTCACCGCCAGCACTTGCAGTCTGTAGAAGAGATCTTCCCGGAATTCGCCCGAAGCCACCAGATCCTTGAGATTGACGTTGGTGGCGGCGATGACCCGGGCGTCGAAAGCCTGTTCCTCGTCGCTGCCCAGAGGGCTGATGCGCCGCACCGACAAGGCGCGAAGCAGGGCCTGCTGGACGCGCGGCGAGGCGTTGCCGATCTCGTCCAGGAGCAAGGTGCCGCCGTCGGCAGCCAGGAACGCGCCCTTGCGGTCGCTCTTGGCTTCGGAAAAAGCCCCTTTGACATGGCCGAACAGGGCGTCCATGAGCAGGTTTTCATCCAGCGCCCCGCAGTTGATGGAGATAAAGGGCATGTCCTTGCGGCGGCTGAGGCGGTGGATGGCCTCGGCGGTCAGCTCCTTGCCGGTGCCGGTTTCGCCGATGACGAGGACATCGGCATCGGTGGCGGCAATTTTTTGTATGCGGGAGAGTAAATTCTCCATGGCCGGACTGTTTCCGACCAGATCTTCCAACGCTTCGTCCCGCAAAACCTGGCGCGATGCTGGCGCGACCAGTTGTACGCGTTCCCGATCGCGCACCGAGCGCAACCGCTCATCGCGCACCTTGATTTCCATCTCCTTGGACAGCAGCGCGGCCACCAAACGGTTGATGGCCCGCTTGAGCGTGGCCGTGTCCAGGTCGCTGTCGGGCAGGTCGATCTCGTGGAGCCGGCCTTCAAGCCGCATGGATCGGACTTCGTCGGCCAGGCGCAGGATGGGTTTGGTGATGACCCGGGCCAGGATGATGATGCCGCCGGCCATGGCCAGGACCGCGCCCAGGGTGGTGACGAACAGGATGTTGAACTGGCCGAACTCGGCCGCTCGGGGGAGCAGGGTGCGGTCAATATACACGACGCCGCCGATGGTCTCGGCATCGTCCTCGCCAAGGCCCCGGAAACGAACCGGGGCGTAGCCGATGAAATCATCGCTGCTGGCGATCTTGGACGGGCCGAAATCGGCCTCGCCGCGCTCAAGCCCGGACTGGCCCTGCTGGATGCCCGTCACCATGCGCCAGAAAGTCTCATGGCGGGGGCCTGGACGAAACGCGCCATCGTACCCCGGCTTGCCGTGGTCGCCCGACAGCCCGGCCTTGGCCGTTTCCACGGACAATTCCCGAACCGGATCGTCGATGGTCTCGGACTGGAACAGGATCCAGCCCCGCTCGTCGCAAAAAAAGCTGAGCCGGTTTTCGGCCGTGCGGTTAAATCCTGCCAAGGGGGAGCGCGGCGAATTGTACAGGGAGAGGATGTTGCGCAATTGCCGAACATCCACGGATAACACGAGATAGCCGGCCACCCGGCCATCCTCCTCGACCACCGGGGAAGTCAGGCGCAGCAAGGCCAGATCGCGCTGGCGGGGTTTGCTGCCGAAACCGGTGGGCGGATAATAGGCCTCCACCATATCCGACAAGGAGACCTGGCCGCGCTTGAGGTCGATGGCTTTGCGCGAAACCACTAGCGGGCTGTTCTTGGCCTGCTGGACCACTTCCGGCGGGGCTTCCTCCACCCGGTCGCCGCTATTGATGAACACGTACTGGTTGTCCGGCCCGTCGCCGACATAGGCCGCCTCGGCATAGAGCTGGCCTCGGGCGGCGGCCGAGGCTTCCATGAAGTGGCGCAGCCGTTCCCGGGTCATGGCACGATAGCTCATGGCCACGATGTCTTCCCGGCAGCCTTCCAGGAGGGTTTCGATTTCATGGGCCTGGGCCAGGGTCATGGTCAGGGTCGTGCGGCCCAGGGCCATGTCGATGTATCGATTGGAAAAGACGTTGAGCACCAGGCCCGTGGCGGCCAGGATCGCCACCACTGGCGGGATGAGGAAAACCAGCAGTTTCTTGCGGATGCTCCAGTCGGACAGGCCTTTGAGATAGGCCTCCGAGGGTCCGTTGCCGCTGGGACGGCGAAACAGGCTCAGCATGGGACCTCCTGACCAACCGGGTGCGTTGCGCGTTTTGCGCGATACGTCGTTTCTTGCGGTATTACTACGCAAAAAAAGCGCCAGATCGTCAAGCGCTTTTTTTCACGAAAATGCTTTCTCCCATTAATTCAGTCATATAATCACGCCGGCACACCCCTTGCTAAACTCAGCGCGAAAACAACGCGGCCACGGTCGCCCGAAACAGGCAAGGAGGTGTTCCCATGAAAATGCTCGTCGCCCTTGATCAGTCCCCCTACGCAGTGACCGTTCTGGAAAAAGCCATCGCCCTGGCCAAGCTCGAAGGCGCCACGCTGTCCATCATGACCGTGGCCGAAGATTTCATGGACCTCGGCGATTACCTCGACGTCAATTCCATTACCGACAAAGTGTTCGCCGCCACCAAGGTTGCTGCCCAGGATTACGGCAAGGTCGCCAAGGACGCCGGCGTCAATGCTGAGGTCATCGTGGAACAGGGCGTCTCTCCGGCCGATCTCATCATCGCCCATGCCAAGAACAAGGGCATCGACATGATCATCATGGGTCACCAGGGAAGAAAGGGTGTGGCGCAGTATCTGATTGGCTCCGTCGCCACCAAGGTCGTGCGCCACGCTCCGTGTTCGGTTCTCGTCGTCCGTTAACTTCTTGGAGGGGAAACAGTATGTTCGCGAAAGGAAAGGCTTTACTGGCAATGTTCGTCACCGGCCTGCTTCTGGCTCCGACCATGGCCTTTGCCGCCGGCGGCGGCGGCGCGCCCATCGTCATGGTGGCCGACACCCGCAAGCTGACCGGCATCATGGCCTGGTGGGCCAACCTCTATAACGAGTCCCACCTTTACTTCACCATTTTGACCGTCATCCTGATCCCGCTTATCGGCGTCATCTTCGGCGTGCTGGCCGACATCGTGATGCACTTCATCGGCATCGACCTGAAGTCCCGCGAGCTGGCCGAACATTAAGCCGAACCGCCAAAGCGACACAAAAGGAGAACGATCATGGAATGGCTTTATATCATGATGCCCATCGCGGGCGTGAAAATCTTCTGGCCCGGCCTTATCATCCTCGGCATCGGCGTCGGCGTCATCGGCGGCTTCTTCGGCATGGGCGGCGCCTGGATGGTTACCCCGGGCCTGAACATCCTCGGTTTCCCCATGGCGTTCGCCATCGGCACCGACATCGCCCACATGGCCGGCAAGTCGCTCATCTCGACCATGCGCCACGGCAAGTTCGGCAACGTCGACTACAAACTCGGTTTCATCATGCTCTTTGGCACCGTGGCAGGCTTCGAAGTCGGCGCACAAATGATCATGTGGCTTGAGCGCATAGGCAAGGTCGACATGGTCGTGCGCTGGATCTACCTCCTGCTGCTGGCCTTTATCACCTGGATGGTCTTCACCGACGTGGCCCGCCGCAAGGCCAAGGATCGCGCCGCCCTCGCCGCCGGCAAGGAAGTGGACAAGAACGCCACCGGCCTCGAATGGCACAAGGCCCTGCACAAGATCAAGATTCCCCCCATGGTGCACCTCAATGTGGCCGGCATCTACTGCACCGCTTGGCTGCCCATCGCCGTCAGCTTCTTCACCGGCTGGCTGGCCGGCATCCTGGGCATCGGCGGCGGCCTCATCCGTATGCCCTCGCTGATCTACTTGATCGGCTGCCCGACCCACGTCGCCGTCGGCACCGACCTCTTCGAAGTCGCCATCTCCGGCCTCTACGGCGCCGCCTCCTACACCTACAAGGGCCGCACCGAACTCGTGGCCGCCATCATCATGCTGGTCGGCGCGTCCATCGGCGCCCAGGTCGGCGCGGTGGCCACCAAGTACATCAAGGGTTACGGCATCCGCATCGCCTTCGGCCTGGCCGTCATCGGCTGCGCCATCTCGGTCTTCCTGAAGCTCCTTCCCGTGTATGTGCCCTCCATCAATCAGATCTGCGACATCATCGCCACCTACATGATCCTCGGCCTGGTCTCCGCCCTGGCCCTCTACATCACCGTCAAGATGGTGCAGGGTGCCAAGCAGGAAATCGCCAGAAAGAAGGCCAACGCCTAAGCCGGGCGCAACAGCGGAACGTATAAGGAGATCGCCATGCGTAAGATGCTCAAGAACCTGCTGCTGGCCGCCCTGCCCACCCTCCTGCTGGCCGGCTGCGTCGATTACGGTAAAGTGGACCAGGGCCGCACCGTGGCCGTGGACAAGGAGAAGAAGACCGTCACCTTCATCCGCGACAAGGCCAACGACTGGCAAAAGCCCGACTACACCTATCTGCCGGCCCTGACCTACAGCTTCCCGGCCGATCCGGCGGAAATGGGCGAGATGCCCAAGGCCGGCCTGCGCATGAAGCTTGACGCCGAAAAGGCCCAGGTCGTGCTGTACGATCCCAAGAAGCAGAACTTCGAGACCATCCCCATCCAGATCGTGGACAAGCAGGAAGGCATCGACGGCAAGCACCCGCTGGTGTACGACGCCGCCGCCGACAAGGCCAAGCAGTTCCCGGCCCTGGACAAGGACAAGAAGACCGTGTCCATCTATTCCGGCCGCCAGAAGCTGCTCGTCACCTTCCTCGTGCCCGAACAGTACGAGTCCCTGCCCGCCTCCGCCTGGGATTCCGGCGACGAAGTGCGGATCTACTATAAGGAAGACGGCAAGGCCCTGCGCCTGATGAACGTCACCAAGACCAACATCTTCAAGAAGTAGCGCATCGTAACCCCACACCCCGCCCAAGCCTCCCCGGCCCGGCCCTCCCTGGGCCGGGGAGGCCCTTCCAAAAGACAGGAGCTCAACATGCTGTTTGGAAACTCCGAAAGCCGCGCCCCGGAACTCAACAGCCGCCAGAAAATGGCCGTCATTCTCATGGACGTGGCCATACTTGCCGAAGTGACCCTTTCCGTTTACCTTGCCTCCAATCAGCCGGACGAATTCACGCCGGTGTTCATGAAGGCGTTTTTCTCCATGTTCCTCCCCACCCTGGCCCTGGGCATCTTCGCCATCCGCCGCTACCGCGACCGGTCGCTTCCCGACGCCGGAGTCGAGGCGTGAACGAGCGCGGCCTTGTGCGACTGCGCGCCGCGCTGGGCTGGCTGGCCGCCGGCCTGTGCCTGGCCGCCGCCATGGCCCTGGCCGACAGCTTCGTGTCCAGCGTGCGCACCGGCCCGAGCACCTTCGCCGTCACGGCCGGCGGCGCGGAAAGCCTGTCCGGACCGCTGCCCGTGGAAGCCAAGGACGCCCATGACATGGTCATTTCCATCGACCGGCCGGGCGTTTCCCTGAACATCACCACCCAGACCCAAGGGTTCTGGATGGGCAACCGCATGTGGCAGGGGACCCTGACCGCCGCCCCGGACGCGGCCCCAGGCATGGCCACCGTGGTCCTGCGCGGCCCCGGCGGCGACGCCGCCTCGCCTCCCCAGCCCTTTTTCATCCACATCTTCGCCGACGAGGCCGCCCTCAAGGCCGCCTCCCAGTCCAACTTCGTGCGCCTGGCCGGCCTGTCCCCCATGGCCGTCGCCGGCTACCTCCTGGGCGCCGCCTGTCTGGTCGGCTGCGGCGTCTACCTCGCCTCCCGCCGCCTGGAAGCCATCTGGGCCAGCCAGGGCAAGGCCGTGGTCTACATGACCAAAAAAACCCCCGACGGGCTGCTGATTTCCTTTGCCCTGGGTTCGGACCAGGGGCTGGCCACCGGCTGCGCCGTGAACGTCCACGACGAGTCGGGCCTGCCCGTGGCCAAGGCCTCGGTGGTGCGCTGCTCCTCCGCCGACGCCGCCGCCCTGGTGGTCGGCCAGGACAAGGTGACCCTTGGCAACATCGTGAGCCTGGCCGCCGCCCCGGCCAAGGCCGCCGAAGCCTCCCACGCCTGAAGCCTTCCGGCCCGCCGGCCACAACCGCCACCGCCCCCTCGCTGAAAGCTGTCCAGCCCGCCGGCCCTTGCTGCCTAAGCCTCCCGCGCTTTGAGCCTTCCAGCCTGCCGGTTCCTGCCCATGAAAAAGGGACCGCGGCCGAAGCCGCGATCCCCGCATGCATTCTCGCGCCCGTTTCCGGGCCAGTGCCGGCTAGCCCAGGTTCTTCGAGGCAAACTCCCAATTGACGAGCTTTTCCAGCACGCCCTTGACGTAGTCCGCCCGGCGGTTCTGGTAGTCGAGGTAGTAGGCGTGCTCCCAGACGTCGATGACCCACAGGGGCTTTAAGCCCTCTTGCAGGGGGTTGTCGGCGTTGCCGGTCTTGACCACGGACAGTTTGCCGGCCGGATCGGCCACGAGCCAGGCCCAGCCGCTGCCGAACTGGGCCACGGCCGCCTCGGCCAGGGCCTTGTTCAAGGCTTCCTGCCCGCCAAAGGAGGCGTCGATGGCCTGCTGCAGCTTGGCCGAGGGCTTGCCGCCGGCGGGCGACAGGCCGTTCCAGTAGAACACGTGGTTCCAGGCCTGGGCCGCGTTGCGGAAAAGGCCCACCAGCTTCTGGTCCTTGGCCGCTTCCAGAAACACCTTTTCCAGGGGTTGGCCGGCAAGCGGCGTGTCGGCCACCAGTTTGTTGGCGTTGTCGAAATAGCCCAGGGTGTGCTTGCCGTAGTGGAAGCTCACGGTTTTGGCCGAAATGACCGGCTCCAGGGCGTTTTCGGCGTAGGGCAGTTTGGGGGCCTCGAAGGCGGCGGCGGCGGCCGACGACGGACGCAGGATCCCTCCGGCCATAAAGAAAAGCCCCGTGCCGGCGACCAGACGCAGGGCCTGGCGGCGGGAAACGGTAAACGGACTCGGCATGGCGCATCCTCCTTGCGCGGGGCGACTGACGGACACCCGGCGCGTTGGCGGTTGGGCGGGCCGACGCCGGGTCGGCCCGCCTGGGGATTGCGCTTCTTATGCCACAAAATACGGAAGAGGGGAACGGGGAAACGTCATTTGGCCTTCGTCTCGCCGGTATTGGGCGGCGTCTTGCCCGGAGAATCGGCCGGAAGCGGAACATCGGCCGCCGGGGGCGATGCGCCGGGGCTGGTTTTGCCCGCCGGCTCCGCCATTGGGCCAGTCCCTGCCTTGTTCGTCGACTTGGCCGATCCGTCCGGGCGCGGCGTTTTCTCCGGCCAGGCGTCACGGCGCGGCGGCGGGCCAAACCCCGGCCCCGGACCGCCCGGACGCGGCGGACCGAAGCCGTCCGGCGGCGGCGGCGGGCCAAAGCCGTCAGGCGGCGGCGGAGGCGGCGGCAGATCCCACTCCGGATCAAACAGGTCCGGCGGCGGCGGGGGCGGGCCATGGCGAGGCCGGAAACCGTCGGGCGGCGGGCCGAAGCCGTCCGGCGGCGGCGGCGGTGGGCCAAAGTGATCCATGGCCTTGCGCCGGGCCTCCAGCTTGGCCATGACGTCGACGAACTTCTCCCGCTGCTCCGGCGTCAGGAGCGCCTTGGTCAATTCGATGCTCGTGTCGATGAGCTCCTGCATGCGCGGTTCCTGTTCGCGGCGCAGGGCAATGATCTGCCGGGTCGTGTCCATGATGATGGGCCGCAGCTTGTCCTGCTGCTCCTGGCTGAGATCGAGGTCGCTGGTCAGGCGGCGCATGGCCATGGCGGCGAAATGGCGCGGGTCGCCGTGCATGATGGCCAAGGGGCCGCGCTCTCCGAGCAGCCGGGAGCCGACGACGCCCACCACCGCGCCCGAGGCAAAAAGCACGACACCGGCAATGATCTTGAGGAATTTCGGATGCATGATCCAGCCTTACACGCCCAAAAGCGACACGACGACCTGGCCGCTGGGATCATAAAAGAGCAGCCGTCCTAGCTCGTCTTCCAGACCGGAGCCAAAGGCCAGGGCGAAAAGCACCGTGGCCGCGGCCAGAAAACCCGCGCCGGCGGCCATGCGCCACAGCACCCGGGCTTCCTCGGCCTCGGGGGCGGCGTCCTGGGCCTGGATGTCGGCCATCACCGAATCGGCCAATCCGGCATCCACGGGCGGCGTCTCCCGGCCGGCATGGGCGGCGCGCAGCACGCCCTCCAGCCGGTCGATCCGCTCCTGGCGGTTGGCCGGGACAACGGGCGAGCCGGTCTCGCCGGCCTTGATGGAAGCCAGGACGGCGTCGGCCAGGCCAGGGTCGGCGGCAGGCGTCCGGCGGCCGGCATGGGCCGCGCGCAACACGTCCTCCAGCCGGTCCAGGCGCTTTGCCCCCCCGGCAGCCAGGGGAGCGGCGGCGGACGGCGCGGCCTTGATGGCGGCCAACACCGAGGCGGCCATGGCCGTGTCCTCGGCCGGGGCCGGGGCCTGACGACGGGCGTGGGCCGCCCGCAGCGTCGCCTCCAGGCGGTCTATGCGCCGGGAATCGTTTCCGTCCATGGATACCTCCTTACGCGCCGATCACGTCGCCGAGCAGTTCGCGAAGCTTCTTGCGGGCCCGAAAAGCCCGCACCTTCACGTTGGGGACGCTTAAGCCCAGCATCTCGGCCGCCTCGGCCACCGGCCGCTCTTCCAGATGGGTCAGCGTCACCACCATGCGGTCCGTGGCCGAAAGTTTGTCCAGGGCCCAATGCAACAGATCCTCGGCCTCGCGCCGGGAAGCCGTTTCCTCGGCCGCCTCGCCCGTGGCCAGGGCCGCGACCTCTTCGGCAAAGGCCCGGCACTCGTCGGACAAGTCGGACTCCGGCCGCTCCTTGATCCGGTACTGGGCCCGCCAGAAATCATGGCAGGTGCGCACCGCGACCTTGGCCAGCCAGTGGCCGAGCGGACTGTCGCCCCGGTAACCGCCAAGGGACTTGTAGGCCCGCACGAACGCCTCGTGGGTCAGCTCGCCCACCCGGTCCCGGGGCGCGTGCCCGGAAACGATCCCGGACACGCGCCCCTGGTACTTGGTCACGATGGCGGCATAGGCGTCCACCTCTCCGGCCCGGATCGCTTTCAGCGTCCGGGCATCCTCGATGTCCAACACCGCCTCGCCCATAACGCTCCGGGGTTTAGCTGTCCTTGCCGGCGTGGGAATCAATCCACTCGTTGACAAGCTCATGGCCGGCATGAAAGCGCTCCTTGGCATCGCGCGGCGGGCGCGGCGGCAGGGTTTCCTCCCACAGCTTGCGCTGCTCCGGGGTCAAAAGGGCCAGCACCGTGGCTTCGACCTTGCCCCGCAGCACGGCCATGTCCTCGGCGGCCGCGGCCACGGCCCGGCTGGCCTGGCGCACCCGCTCCTCGTTGCCGGGTTCGGTGCGCATGACCAGCCCCATGCCGTCGAAGGCCTCGCGCATGGCGGCCATGCCGGCGTCGAAAGCCTGGCGGTTCTTTTTAAAGACCACGGCCACGTCATGCTTCTGGGCGTCAGTGAGTTTAAGCGACAGCAGCCGGTCAAGCAATCCTTCGGGTCCGGGGCCGCCGGGGCCGCCCGGCCCGGGGCCGGCGGCCACGGCAAAGGCCGAGCCGACCAGGATGGCCAGGGTGAGCAGTCCGTAACACAGCTTCTTCATGGAAATGACCTCCCGCGTGGGATGGGACGGCGGGGCCGTCCGTTTGCGCGATTGGTCGGGGGGGGCGGCCGGCTGGTTACAGTTTCGGAGCGGACCTGGCGGTCCGCCCCGAACTCGGTGCGCATTGCCGGCTCAGGCCGAGCCGTTGCGAAGCGTCGCCGCGTTTGGCCGCCAACGGGCCGGGCGCGGTGTTCCTGGGAACCCCGCGCCCGGGAACGAAACGGACGCGGCCTCGCTCAACAACATGCGGCAATTGTTATTCTTCTCTGCAAACAACATAAATGCTTTTGGCCAACGCCACTCTAGGCGATGGTGACCTCGGGGCACAGGTACACGTCCTGAATGGCGTTTAAGAGCTTCACGCCCTCGGCCATGGGCCGCTGGAAGGCCTTGCGGCCGGAAATGAGCCCCATGCCGCCGGCCCGCTTGTTGATGACGGCCGTGGCCACGGCCTCGGCGAAATCGGCCGCGCCCGAGGCGCCGCCGGAATTGATCAGTCCGATGCGGCCCATGAAGCAGTTGGCCACCTGATAGCGGGTGAGGTCGATGGGGTGGTCGGTGGTCAGCTCGCTGTAGACACGCTTGTCGGTCTTGCCGAAGCCGATGGCGGTGTAGCCGCCGTTGTTGGTGGGCTGCTTCTGCTTGACGATGTCCGCGCCGATGGTGGCGGCCAGATGGTTGGCCTGGCCGGTGAGGTCGGCCGAGGTGTGGTAGTCCACGCCGTTTTTCACGAAAGCGGGATTGCGCAGATAGGCCCAGAGGATGGCGGCCATGCCGAGTTCGTGGGCCCGGGCAAAGGCTTCGGAAATCTCCTGGATCTGGCGGCGGCATTCGGGCGAGCCGAAATAGACGGTTGCGCCCACGGCCGCCGCGCCCATGTCGTAGGCCTGCTCCACCGAAGCGAACAAGGTCTGGTCGTGGATGGCCGGCAGGGACAGCAGCTCGTTGTGGTTGATCTTGAGGATAAAGGGAATCTTGTGGGCGTATTTGCGGGCCACGGACCCCAGCACGCCCAGGGTCGAGGCCACGGCGTTGCAACCGGCCTCGATGGCCAGTTTGACGATGTTTTCCGGGTCGAAATAGATGGGATTGGGGGCGAACGAGGCCGCGGCCGAGTGTTCGATGCCCTGGTCCACGGGCAGGATGGACAGGTAGCCGGTCCCGGCCAGGCGGCCGTGGCCGTACATGGCGGCCATGGACCGGATGACCGGCACGGGCCGGTCGGTGGCCGTGAAAATCGTATCGAGGTAGTCCGGGCCGGGCAGGTGCAGGGACTCCTTGGGAATGGTCCGACAGACATGGTCAAGCAGGTTCTCGGCCGAGTCGCCGAGGTATCCGGTGATGGCTTGGATCATACGGGCCGCCTCCTTTGGCAGGTTACGGGCAACACTAGGGCAAACGCCGCCTTGTTCACAACCCCAAAACGCCTTTTTTCCCTGCCCGGGCCGGGCGTCGGGGGCGAGGCGGCCCGGCGACGAACCCGCGGCGGGCCGGCGGCGTCTTGCCCCCGGCCCCGGCCCGACCTATACCAGGGTATCCAAGGAGGTCCGCCATGCTGTTTGAAACCGCCCTGACCCTGGCCCTGGTCCTGACCCTGGGCGCTCCGGCCGTGGCCGCTTCCCCGGCCGACGCCCCGGGAACCGCCGCCAAGGCCATGCCCAAAGAAGACATCGTCGAAACCAGCGCCGGCCCCCTCTCCCTGCGCTTCATCGGCCACGGCTCCCTGGCCTTTGGCTTCGCCGGCAAGACCATCTACGTCGATCCCTACGCCAAGGCCGGCGACTACGCGGCCATGCCCAAGGCCGATCTGGTCCTTGTCACCCACGAGCACGGCGACCACCTGGACCCGACGGCGCTGGCCGCCGTGGCCGGGCCGGACACGCCGCTGGTGGTCAGCGAAACCGTCCGTGAAAAGCTCGGCCGGGGCACGGCGCTCAAAAACGGCGAGCAAATCGAGGTCCTGGGCATCCCCATCGCCGCCGTGCCGGCCTACAACATCAAACACCATCGCGACACCGGCGAGCCGTTCCATCCCCGGGGCCGGGGCAACGGCTACGTCCTGACCTTCGGCGACACGCGGGTTTACGTGGCCGGCGACACCGAGGACATTCCGGAGATGGCCGCCCTGGCCGGGGTGGATATCGCCTTTGTCCCCATGAACCTGCCCTACACGATGACGCCGGAAATGGCCGCCGCCGCCGCCCGGAGCCTGCGGCCGAAAAAGGCGCTCTACCCCTATCATTACGGCGACACCGACCCGGCCCGGCTGGTGGAACTCCTGGCCGGCTCGGGCATCGAGGTGCGGGTGCGCGATCTGCGCTAAGGCGGCTGCCAGGCGCGCGGCAGGGCCGGTTACCGGCCGAACCGGCGCGGCGTCGGGGACTGGCCCGACCGGCCGAGGGGCGGGCTCCCGGGCAACGGCCCGGGGGCCGCGCCGGGGACAACGGCCGGTCGCCGCCAGAACGGACAGCGGCACGGGATTTGCTCATTCCCGGGACGGAGGTCCGGGACCATGTTTGTTGTTTGCCGTCTCGCCCTGCTGGCCTGCTGCGTCTTGTTCCTGGGCGGCTGCGCCTTTTCCGTGGCCGACCGGACTCCCATGGTGCCGCCGCCGGCCACGGGCACGGTGCTGGAGACCGCCCAGTCGCTTATCGGCACGCCCTACCGGCCGGCCGGGGAAACCCCCGGCGAAGGCTTTGATTGCTCGGGTTTCGTCAAATGGGTCTACGCCCGCCACGGCATCCGCCTGCCCAGGCGCACCCAGGACCAGCTCATGGCCGGCCGGCCGGTGCGCAAAGAGGAGCTTCGGGCCGGGGATCTGGTCTTTTTCACCCCCTCGGGCAGCCTGTCGAGCCTGCATGTCGGCATTTTCGACGGCCACGGCGGGTTTATCCACAGCCCTTCCCGAGGCGGTCGGGTGCGCCAGGAGACGATCTGGGCCCCGTACTGGAAATCCAGTTATTACGCGGCCAACCGTGTGACGCAGTAATGCCGGCGAGGCTCCGGGAAAGCCTTTGACAGCTTTTCGGGTTTGTCTTTAAGAAAGCTAGAAATTCATACTGCCAGCCGCCACGGCGCGCCCGGTCCGCCGTCAGGCTCCCGGGTTCCGGGCCGGCGGCGGGAAGCCCATGCGCCGCGCATCCTTGCGACTCAAACTCAACGCAGCCATCCTGCTCGCTTTTCTGGCCGCCGCCGCCGCTTTTGGCGGTGTGCTGCACCTGTCCATCCAGGACCGCCTGGAGGCCGCCCGCACCCGCACCCGCACCCTGCTGGGGGTGTTGGCCGCCCACCGCCTGGAAGCCCTGGCCCCGCTGCTCCAGACCTCCCAGGCCGTAAGCGCCGCCCAGGTCATTTTGGAACGCATGGTCCAGGTGGACGGCGTCATCGAAGCCAGCCTGTTCTCCGCGACCGGCGCCCTTTTGGCCAACGCCGGCGCGTCGGCCGAAGCGCCCCTGAACGGCGAAACCGGCGGCAACCTGCCCGAGGCCCGGGTTTTCAGCGTCACCGCCGAAAACGACCGCCTGCTCGCCACCCTCATCGAACCGATCCATGGCGAGGGCGAGATCGCCGGTTTTCTGCGCCTGCGCTACGCCCTCAAGGACAGCGCCCTGGCCAGCGGACGGGTCTGGGCCATCTTTGGCCTGGCCGTGGCCGGGGCCTACGTTTTCCTGGCCCTGGTCCTAAACGCCATGCTCCACCTGTTCGTGCTGCGGCCGGTCAACACCCTGCGCCAGGCCCTGGAAGCCGTGGAAGCCGGCGATCTGGACCAGACCGTGCCCGTGGCCGGCAGCGATGCCCTGGGCCGGCTTGGCGCGGCCTTTAACGCCATGTCGGCCCGGCTGCGGGAAACCTCGCGCTGGCTTGGCGAATCCCGGGCCGAGGTGGAGGAGCACCGGCTATTGCTGGCCCGCCGGGTGGAGGAGCGCACGGCCGAGCTGGCCCGGGCCAACGCCCGGCTGACCACGGAAATCGAGGCCCGCTGCCGGGCCGAGGACAGCCTGTCGCGCCATCTGGCCCTGTACCGGGCCATCCTCGAATCCACGGCCGAGGCCGTCCTTTGCGTGTCGGCCAACTCGGACCGCGAGGTGCTGGTCTGCAATCGCCGCTTCCTCGACCTCTGGGATCTGCCCGAGGACTGGGCGCAACGCCCTGAGCCCATGGACCGCTTCAAGCCGTTCATGGAGAAGCTGGCCGACCCGGATGCCGTGGCCAGCGGCTTTCGCACCCTCATGCTCGACGGCAAGTCCGTGGCCGAGAGCTGCCATGCCACCCGCGACGGCCGCTACATCGAACGCCGCAGCGGCCCCATCCTTCAGGACGGCGTCTACATCGGCCGCGTGTTTTCCTATGTCGACGTCACCGACCGCCGGCGCACCGAGGCCGAACTGCGACAGACCCTGGCCCAGCGCGACGCCCTGCTCGGCAACACCCAGATCGGGCTGGCCACCACCGAGCATTCCATCTGCACCGACATCAACGCCCGGGGAGCCCAATTGCTCGGCTATGCCCGTGAGGCTATCCTGGGCCAGCCACTCGACGTGCTCATCCCCGACCCCGCCGTCTATCAAAGCCTGGCCGACCTGTGCGACCACGACTTCGTCAGCCAAGGCTTCACCCGCCAGGAATGCCAGATCCGGCGCGGCGACGGCGAAACGGTCTGGCTGCGCGTGCACGGCAAGACCGTGCTGCCGGGCGACCCCGAAACCTCCGTGGTCTGGGCCTTCGACGACATCACCGAGGAAAAACGCCGCCAGCAGACTCTCGAACAGGCCCGCGACCAAGCCGAGGAAGCCTCCCGGGCGAAAGGGGCCTTTCTGGCCGTCATGAGCCACGAAATCCGCACGCCCCTAAACGCCGTCATCGGTCTGTCCGACGCGCTCCTCGAAGGCCAGGCCGCCCCGGAACAGATCGACCACCTGCGCGCCATCCGCGAATCCGCCGGACATCTGCTCGGCGTGGTCAACGACATCCTCGACTTTTCCAAGATCGAGGCCGGCAAGCTCGTCCTCGAACGCCGCCACTTCGATCCGCGCACCCTGGTGGCCGAGGCCCTCCGGGCCGTGGAACTGGCCGCCAACCAGAAAAGCCTGGCCCTGAGCGCCACCATCGCCCCGGACGTGCCGGCCGCCCTGCGCGGCGATCCCGGCCGGTTGCGCCAGATCCTGCTCAATCTCCTGGGCAACGCCGTCAAATTCACCGCCGCCGGGTCGGTTGCCGTCACGGTGGACGCCGTGCCGGCCGCCCAGACGCCGCCCGGGCGGGTCGGGCTGGCCGTGGCCGTGACCGATACCGGCATCGGCCTGGACCCGGCCCGGGCCTCGGAACTCTTCGAGCGCTTCAACCAGGGGCCGGGCAACGCCGCCCGCCGCTTCGGCGGCACGGGCCTGGGGCTGGCCATCTCCAAGGAACTGGTGGAACGCATGGGCGGCCATATCGGGGTCACCAGCCGCCAGGGCGCCGGCAGCCGCTTCGCCTTCACGGTCTTTTTGCAACCCGGCGATCCCGCCGCCGTGCCGCCGGCTCCCCAGCCGGCCGTGGACGACACGGCCGCCCGGGGACCCTTGCGCATCCTGCTGGTGGAGGACAATGCCTTAAACGCCGCCGTCACCCGGCTGCACATGGGCCGCATGGGCCATGACCTCACCGTGGCCGAATCCGCCCGGGAGGCTTACGCCTATCTGGGAAAGGAACGCTACGACGCCGTGCTCATGGACATCGAGATGCCGGAGATCGACGGCATCGAGGCCACCAGCGCCATCCGGGCCGGCGCGCCCCTGGGGACGCCGGTCCTGGACCCCGCCGTGCCCATCATCGCCGTCACCGCCCACGCCGTGGAAGACGTGCGTCAGCAGTGCCTGGAGGCCGGCATGGACGGTTTCGTGACCAAACCCGTCAACTACCGCGCCCTGGAAGCCACCCTGGACGCCCTGCGCCGGGAAACGCCCCGGCCCTCGGCCCCGGCCCCCTCCGCCCCGGCCGACTCGCCGACGTCGGAACTGGGCCTCTTCGCTCCGGAGCAGGCCAAGGACAACATGGGGCTTACCTGGCCGCAGTTCCAGGGGCTTTTGCGCACGAGTGTCGATGAAGCCAACCGACGGCTGGACGATATCCGCCAGGCCATGGCGGCTGGACAACAGGACAAGGCCGCCCTGGCCGCCCATACCTTCAAGGCCACGGCCGCCACGGTCGGAGCATTTGCCGCCCGCAACGCGGCCAAAGCCCTGGAAAAGGCCCTGCGGGCCAACCAGGGGCAGGAAGCCGACAGCCTCCTGGACGACCTCGACAGGCTCTGGACCAAGACCCGGCAGGCCCTGGACCGCTGGCGCTGCCCGCCGGAGTGACGACAGGCTTCCCGACAGACAAGGCCCGTCGGCCTGGACCGGCCCCAGGAGGCGGGCCAGCCGGTCTCCCGCCGATTTCCCAAGCCCCAATAAACGATTTCCGCTCCGCCTCAGCGCAGGTCGAAGGCCACCTTGACGCTGCCCGAGGCGCGCTTGTCAAAGGCCGCGCCAAAAGCCTCGCACCAGCGGGCCAGCGGGAAGAGATGGCTGAGCAGTCCGGCCGTGGGATAGGCCCCCGAGGCCAAGAGCTCCAGGGCCAGGGCATAGGTGCGCACGCGCGCCCCGCCCCGGCGCGGGTCCGGCCCCACGGCGCAGCCCGACGAACCGGCCACGGTCAGCTCCCGAAACCACAGGCTCGACACGTCCACGCCGGTCAGGCTCGCCCCGGCCCCCACCATGACGTAGCGCCCGCCCGCCGCCAGGGCGACCAGGGCGTCGGCAAAGGTGCGCGAACCGCCCACGCAGTCGAACACCACGTCCGCCCCGCCCTCGATGTTGCCGCCGCCAAGGGTCGTCGGCAGATAGCGCGCGCCCAGGGCCTCGGCCAGTTCCCGACGGGTGCGGGCGGCAACGATCCCGTCGGCCCCGCCGGCCCGGGCCAGTTCGGCCTGCCGGCCGTGGCGCGCCGCCACGAGCACCCGGAAATCGCCGCCCAGGGCCTTGAGGCAGCGCACCACGTGCTGCCCGACGATGCCCGCGCCGATGACCAGCACGGTGGCCCCGTCAGCCGGATAATGGTCCAGCACCGGCTGCAGCGCCGAGGCCAGGGAGTCGGTCAGCACCGCGTCCTCGTCGGCAAGGCCGTCGGGCACGGGCAGGATGCGGGACGGATGGGCCGCCGTGCGCGTGGCCATGGCCCCGCCGGCCCGGTTGGTGAACCCCAGAAACGAGCCCGGCGGCAAATCGCCGTCCAGAAACCGCTCACAGCGGTTGTAGCGCCCTTCCCGGCAACTGCGGCAAGGCGGCAGGTTGCGCGTCTCGCAGGGCAGCCCCGGCTCCACCACCACCCGCGCCCCGGCGGCCAGACCCAGCTGCGGCGCGTCCTGCGCCAGGGTGGCCACCATCTCGTGGCCCAAAATAAAGGGCAGACTGGCGTACGGTTCGAGCAAGGGCGACTCGGCCCCGCGCAACAGCCCCAGATCGGAACCGCAGATGCCGCACAGCCGGGGAACCAGCGCCAGCCAGCCTTTTGGCGGGTCAAAGGGCACGGTTTCCAGGGAAAGCGGGGCCAGGGAAGGAAAAAAACGCCGGGGAGCCAGTCTGGCGGCGGCGGCGCAGGCCAGATAGCGCCAGACGCTGCGACGATAAAGGAGGGCCTGCATGGATATTTTCCTTTTTGGGCTGCCTGGAATGGCTTGAAATAATGGCGGAAACACGTATAGCTGAAATCAAGTGTCCCGACGCCGACGCGCCGCGCGACCTCCGGGCCTTATACCACAAACGGCCCGCCCTCAAGGGACCGTCAAGGAGACGCACATGCTGATTAAGGATTGGATGAGCAAGACCCCGGTCACGGCCAAGGCGACCACCTCCATCATGAAGGCCGCCAAGCTCATGAAGGAAAACGGCTACGGCCGCCTGCCCGTGGTCGACGACGACGGCCGCCTCGTCGGCATCGTCACCGACCGCGACGTCAAGGAGGCCTCGCCCTCCAAGGCCACCACCCTGGACATGCACGAGCTGTACTACCTGCTGTCCGAAATCAAGGTCGGCGACATCATGACCAAAACGGTCATCAGCGTCGGCCCCGACGACACCGTGGAAAAGGCCGCCGTGCTCATGCTGCGCCACAACGTCGGCGGCATGCCCGTGGTCGATGCCCAGGGCCTCGTCGTCGGCGTCATCACCGACAGCGACATCTTCAAGGTCCTCGTCAGCATCACCGGCGTTTTAAGCGGCGGTCTCCAGTTCGCCTTCGAACTGCCCAACGTCGCCGGCAGCCTCAAGACCATCCTCGACGACCTCAAGGCCCACGACGTGCGCATCCTCAGCATCCTCACCAATTACGACGACGACGCCCCGGAAACCCGCAAGGTCTACATCCGCGTGCGCCCCATGGACGACGCCAAGGCCCAGGAAGTGGTCGCCCGCTTAAAGGCCAACCACAACCTGCTCTACTGGGCCAAGGACGTCATGTAAGCCCCAATACTTCCTGCCCTGGCCAGCCGATCCCGCCGCCGTCGCCCCATGGTTGACGGCGGCGGGATCATGCTTATTGTGCCCATGGGTCCAGTCAACCGCCGGACCACGCCGTCAAGGAGCGCCACCACATGCTTGAAGACCGCTATTGCCCCCACTGCCAGGCCAAACTCCAATCCTGGATCGGACCGCCGGAATCCGGCTGGGGCGAAATACTCGTGTGCAACAACAACGAATGTACCTTTTTCCGCAATTCCAATTGCGATATCCGCAACAAAGACGAGGACAACAGCCTCGGTTGCCGCTACGCCGAAGACCCGGACAACGGCTACCAGTCCTTCAACCTGCTGGCCTGGTACAAGTTCTAAGCCGACCGCCGGCCCGGCCGGCGGTCCCCCTCCCCTGCCCCAGGTGAACACTCTTTCATGATTCGGCCTTTCCCCTTGCGGGCCGCGCCGGCTTGCGGCTATCCTGCCCCATCGACGCGGCCGACACGGCCAGCCACGGACATACCCAGATCATGAGCCGCATAGCCATCACCAACCGCCACGGCGTCCTGTGGGCCCGCTCCGACGGACCGCTGGGCAACCCCGCCGCCCAGGGACTCGAAACCGCCGTCCTCGAAGCCGCCACCATCGGCCGCTACGCCGTGAGCGTCCTCGACCTGACCCAGACACCCAGCATCGACAGCAGCGGCGTCGGCGCGCTGGTGCGGCTGCAAACCGCGCTCGCCACCAAAGGCCGCCGCCTCATCCTGGCCAACCCCTGCCCCGCCGTGGCCGACGAACTGCGGCTGCGCGACCTGCACGCCTTTTTTCAAATCGCCTACGACCTGCACCCCGATATGGACCAGGAAGAACTGCTCCTGGCCAGCGATCTGTAATACGCTGTAAATAAAGACAAAGGCGAAGATGCCTCCGGCGGCCAAAGGGGCTGAGCCCCTTTGGAAACCCCGCATGGGGCGGCGGCGTAAGGAATTGCGTCGGCGGGCGGCAGGGCGTGAAGACCCTTTGGGCGCGGATGCGCTGGCGGCTGCGCCGCGTGGGTCGTTGAAATTTCCGGGCCGTCGATGCACCCGG
>JAEZMB010000286.1 GCA_023435825.1 Pseudomonadota bacterium
CGCCTTGGCCGCGCTGTCGTCCACGGCGGCCAGCACGGCATGGACCGAGCTGGAAACCTCACGGGTGGCCAGCATGGTCTTTTCGGCCAGCTTGCGGACCTCGTCGGCCACCACGGCGAAGCCGCGCCCGGCCTCGCCGGCCCGGGCCGCCTCGATGGCGGCGTTAAGCGCCAAGAGGTTGGTCTGGTCGGCGATGTCGGAGATGACGGAAATGATGCCGCCGATGGAGGCGGCCCGGTCGCCCAGGGCGTCCATGCTGGCCCGCAGCTCGCCGGACAGCTCGCGCACCTGGCTGATGGCCCGGGCGGTCTGCTCCACGGCCTCGCGGCCGGCCTTGGCCTGGCCCATAGCCGCCTCGGCCCCGCCCGCCGCGCCGTCGGCCCCGGCGGCCACGGCGTCCAGGGCCTGGTTGAGGCCGGCGATGGCCCCGACGGTCTCCTGGAGCTGGGCGGTCTGGGTCATGGCCCCGTCGGACACGGCCACCACCCGGCCGGACAGGGCCTCGGCCCGGGAGGCCACGTGGCGGGCGATGTCCTCGGCCTGAAGGGCCGCCCGGCGCAGGGTTTCGTTGCGGCTGACCACCAGCGCCTCGGTGGATTTGACGTCGGTCAGGTCCACCACCAGGGCAAAGGCCCCGATGAGGCCCTCGTCAAGGTCGTAGAGCGGCGCGGTGTCCACGCGCACATGGCGCAGGTCGTCGGTGCCGTCGGACAGCAGGGTTTCGACCCCCAGCCGGCAGGCCCGGTCGGTCAGGCAGCCCGTGAGTTGGCTGGTCAGCTCCGGGTTGCGGCCCAGGACCTCGGCCGCCGGCCGGCCGAGCACGGCCTTGTAGTCGTCCCCGCGCCCGAGCAGGTGGAGCAGGGCCGGGTTGACGAAGGTCACCCGGCCGTCAATGTCGGCGACCAGGCAGGGCAGGGTGATGGCTTTTAAAATGCTGGAGGAAAAGCCGAGCTTGTTCTTGATTTCCGCCACCATGGCCAGCAAGCCCTGGCGCAGGCGCTCCATTTCGCCGCGAAGGGTCGCCGGCGGCGCGGCCGCGAAGTCGCCGTGGGTGACGGCGGCCAGATAGTCGAGGATGCCGGCCAGGGGCTTGAGGATTTCCTTGCGCAAAAACAGCGTCACGGCCAGGAGCACCAACCCGGCCGTGACCCCGGCCACGGCCAGGGAGACATGGCGCAGGCCCCGGGCGGCGGCGAAGGCCTCGTCGGCCGGGGTGCGGGCCACCAGGGCAAAGGGCGTTTCGCCAAAGACGACCGGCGCATACGCGGCCAGGGTCTCCTGGCCGCCCTCGCCCGGGCCGGTGGCGTCGCCGGTCTGGCCGGCCAGGGCCTTTTGGGCGGCCTCGGCGGACACGCCGGAAATGGCGGCAAGCTGCTGGGTTGAGGCCACGCGCACGCCGCCGTCGGCTCCGGCCAGCGCGAACTCCCGGGCCATGCCGGCCGCCTCGCCCTGGCCCATGATGCGGGCCAGCTCGGCGCGCGGCACGCGCAGCACGGCGGCGGCCTCGATCATGGTGCCAGTGTGGTTTTTGATCGGCGCAGCCACAAACGCGGCCGGTTCGCCGTCAAGGGGGGCATAGGCCGCGAAATCGGCAAAGGTGATCTTGCCGGCCATGGCCCCTTTCCAGGCGGCGGCCAGGCTGGAATCCTTGAGCGGCCCGGCCTTGAGGTCCTCGCCGACCTCCTTGCCGCCCTTGGCCGCGTAATAGACCCGGCCGTCGTCGGCCACGACCAAGGCGTCCTCGAAGCCCAGCACCTCGGTGAAGGGGGCAAAGGGCGGGGCCACGTAGTCGCGCAGATCCTTGTATTCGTCGGTGGCCGTCTCCACCCGCACCCCGGGTTTGCCGAGCATGAAATAGTCCCGCAACATGCCCACGCCGTTATACACTTCCTTGACCTTGGCCAGGATGGCGGCCTCGCGCAGCCAGGTGGCGGCCGCCGCCTCCAGGGCCTGCTTGCGGCTGTCCCGGGCGGCTTCCAGGCCGGCGAAGGCCTGTTCGCCGAGGATGCCGCCGGCCTGGCGCATGCTGACCACGGCCGTGACCGCCAGGGGCAGGATGCTGATGGCCAGACAAAAGAGGATAAGCTTGTATTTGAGGCTCATGGCACGTCTCGGAGGCGGGAGGTTGTCCAGGGCTGACTGGAATTGCCGCCACTGCTACGTGGCGATGGGCGCGGTCGGGTGAAGGCTTTGCGGCGTTTTCGTGACGAGGCGGGCGGGCCGGGGGAGATAGGCGTCACCGATTCGCCGTGGACAACCATTGTCGAAGGCCCGGCGTCGCGGCCTTGGGGCGTTTGATGAGCCGTTGGGATCGGGAAAGCCGCGCCTGGGCGCGGCCTGGAGGTCGCGTAACCGGATTGTCGGAACCGGCGTCTAAGCGGCGGGTCGGGCGCTGGCTTGGCGGCGCGGACCCGGACCGGTCGCCTCGCGCACGGGAGGCCAGGCGTCGCGCCTGGCACGTCGCCCCGGTCGGGATAGGCTATGTGGCGTACGCGTTTCGGCTCCTGGTTGTCCGGGTTGCCCCGGCCCCGAAGATGGCTGCTTCCCTTGGTCCTGGCGCTGGCTGCCGTGCGCGTGGTCGCCGTGGCCCAGCTCCAGCTGCCCTTTAACGGCTGGGACGAGCTGCCGCATCTGGCCGTGGCCTACCACGTCCACAAGACCGGGGCGATGCCCACGCCCCGCACGCCCATGCCGCGCGAGCTCGTGCCGTTTATCGAAGCCCATCCCCACCCGACCACGTCGCTGTCCATGCTGCGCGGCATCGACGCCAAGCCCTATCCCGGCGGCGACCCGGCCTGTTCCCTGGAGCCGGCCAAGCGCTACGACATGTTTTGCTACCAGGCCCAGCACGGGCCGTTGCTCTATTTTCTGGCCGCGCCCTTTCTGTCCGGCTCGGACCCGGCTAGCCTGCTGGCCTGGGCCGACGGCGTGCGCCTGATAAACGGCCTGCTGCTGTTGCCCACGCTTTTCCTGTGGCATCGCCTCCTGCGCCGGGTATTGCCCCGCGACGGCCGGCTGTCCTGGCTGCCCGACGGCGTGATCGTCTTGACGGCCAGCTTTTCCTACGTCTTTTACAATTTCGCCCGTTTTTCCAACGACGCGTTGGCGCTGTTTCTCGGCACGTCCGCCTTGGCCCTGTACCTGCTGCATATCGCGCCGCGCCCGCTGGCCGCGCCCGGCCGGTTATGGCGCTACGCCTTGCTTGGCGCGGTCATCGGGCTGGCCGTGCTGGCCAAATCCACCACCCTGGCCCTGGTCCCGGCCCTGGGCCTGTCCGTGCTCTGGCAGGGCCGCCGCCCCGGAAGCCGTCGGGCGGCGCTGGTGTGCGCCGCCGCCCTGGCCGCCGGCTACCTCACCGTGGCCGGCTGGCATCATGCCGTCAATTTCGCCAGGTACGGCCAACCCACGGCCATGCAGGAGGCGGTGTTAAACGCCAAACAGGGGTACGGCCCGGCCCGTTACTTCAAGGCGGCGGCCAACCTGGGCTACGGCGTCTTTCGCAACCCCGTGCTCTACAACGCCATCCCCCATGTGGCCGGCTGGTCCAACCTGCGTTCGCCGGACTGGATGAGCAGCGCCTTCAAGCTGGCCGTGACGTTTTGCGCCGCTGCCCTGGCCGTGGCCCTGGTTCGGTCCCGGGGACGGCGCGAGGCCGGACGGCTCGGCGGCGGCGCGGTCTGCCTGGGGCTTTTGTGGCTGTTCACCGTGGCCGCCCTGGGCTACCACGCCGTGCATTCGGCCGCCCGGTGGGGCGTGCCCACCACCGGCGGCTGGTATGGCATGTTGGCCCTGCCCGTGACCTTGGCCGCACTGCTCGCCGGCCCGGCCCTGTGCGGCCGGCGCGCGGGAAGCCTGGCCCTGCTGCTGCTGGCCGGGGTGTTTGGCGCCGCCTTTCTCGACGGCACGTACGGCGCGCTGCCGTTGCAGGAAACGGGCGCAGCCGGCCTGGCCGAGGCCGGGAGCATTTTGGCCGGCCATCACGTCCTGCTTCGCCTTCCCTTGCCGTTTATTTTGGCGGTCGACATCCTGTGTCAGGTGGGCGGCCTGACCCTGGCCCTGGAGGCGGTCTGGTGTTCGGAGGCCGCCGGCAAGGTCGTGCCATTGCACGCGATACACGCGAAATCACGGCGGCGGGCCGCGCCCCTGGAGGCAACTCCGGCCCGGATTGGCGAGGCGGAAAGGGCCTTGCCGTAACCGCCATGTCCTGGCATGGCCTGTCCCTCAAGGCACGCCCATGCAACACATCCCCACCATTTGTCCCTACTGCGGCGTCGGCTGCTCCCTGACGCTTTGTGTCGAGGACGGCCGCGTCGTTCGGGCCGAACCCGGCCCGTCGCCCTCGGTCAACGGCCCGGCGCTGTGCGCCAAGGGCCGTTTCGGCTTCGATTTCGTCACCCATCCCGACCGGCTGCGCGTCCCGCTCATTCGCTCGCGCGGCCGGCTGGCCCCGGCCTCCTGGGACGACGCCCTGGCCCTGGTCGCCGGCCGGCTGGCCGAGGCCGCCGGGGCCGGCGGCCCGTCGGGCGTGGGAGGGTTTAGAAGCGCGCGCTGCACCAATGAGGAG
>JAEZMB010000346.1 GCA_023435825.1 Pseudomonadota bacterium
CCCCCGAACCGCCCCTCCCTTCACCGCTTGATGCCGAACAGGAAGCGCGTCAGCGCCAGGCGGCGGCAGGCTTCGTAGCTGGCCAGGCTGCAAGCCAGGCATAGGCCCAGGATCGTGGGGGCCTGGAGCCAGGGGGAGGCAATGGACCTGATGGCGTAGAAGGCGAGCATCACCAGCCAGGCCTGGTGGAAGATGTACAGGGCAAAGGACGAGGCCGACAGATACCGCGTGACCGGATTGGTGAAGTTCAAATACCGTCTGCCCAGGCCCATCAGCGCCAATATTCCCAGCCACATGACCAGAGCGTGCAGGTACGGGGACCACCAGCCGGGGTCCAGGCGGCCGGTCAGGGCGACGCCGGCCAGCAGGAGGGCGGCGAAGGGGAGGGTCAGCCGCCAGGCTTGGCGGGCCAGTCTGTCCTGGAGCGCGTCCGTGTGGAAGAACAGGCCGCCGAGCAGGAACAGGGCAAAGCAGCCGGCCAGGCTTTGCGGGCCGCCGGGCGTCAGGCTCCAGGCCCAGCCCAGGGGGATGAACAGCAAGGCCAGGACCCACAGCGGCCACTGCTCCAGGCGCAGGCGGCCGCAACCCTCCCGGGCCAGCTTCAGGATGGGCAGCGCCGCCAGGGAAATGGCGAACAGGTAGAGCAGAAACCACATCTGTCCCACTTCCTGGGGCGGCACACCCTTGGACCCGGTGCTCCAATGGCGGAAGAACAGGATGTAGTTGTCCCAGACGCCGCCGGCATAGCCGTCGTAGTGCTTTCTGGCATAGTAGGCCATGAGCGGCGTCAGCAGGACGGCGCCTGCAACAGCGGGGATGAGCAGCTTTTCCAGGCGTTCGGTCAGGTATTGACGCGTGGTGCGTTTTTGCAAGGCGTAGGTCGTGCTGATGCCGGAGACGAAAAACAGCAGGGGCATGAACCAGGGCGCGCACAGCAGGTCGAAAACCGAGAACGCTTCCACAGGGGTCGCGTAGACGTAGTATTCGTAGCCAAACGTGTTGTAGCACAGAAACACATGGTAGGGGATGACCAGGAGTACGCTCATCCAGCGCAGGTTGTCGATGAAATATTTTCTCATGGCGTTTTGCACTCCATGGAAAAACAGGGTCGGCCCATCTCCTTCACCGAAACCAGCCCGGGCCGGGGCCACGGTCCGGGCTGGCGGCCTTGTGTCGCGTCCTTGAGAAGCGCCGAGAGCGATGCGCGGGCGAGAAACCCGCCGTACGTCGTATTGGAAAAATATTCTCGCCGGTTTTGCGGGACGCGACGCTATCCCTCGGCCACGAACCAATCGACGCCGTTTTCCGGTTGCACCAGGGAGGCCGGCACGGCCGGGTCCGGCGTGCCGGCCAGGGCTTTGGCCAGGGGGGCCTCCTTGCCCTTGGCCGCGACCAGGAAGGCCACCCGGCGGGCGGCGTTTATTAGCGGCAGGGTAAAGGTCAGGCGGGGCACGGCCGGCTTGGCCGTGGTCGGCGGCGGCGCGGCGGCCACCAGCCGTTTGGTTTCGCCAAGGACGGGGCTGCCCGGAAACAGCGAGGCGGTATGCCCGTCGGGTCCCATGCCGAGCAGGATCAGGTCGAAGCGGGGCACGGCCTCGCCCGGCCGGCCGAGAGCGGCGCGCACCTCGGCCTCGTAGGCGGCCCCCGCCGCCTCGGGGGGGGTGAGCTGCACGGGCATGGGCCGGATGTTGGCGGCCGGCGCGGTGATCTTGTCAAAGAGCACGCGACGCACCACGCCAAAGGTGTTTTCGGGATCGTCCCAGGGGACGAGGCGCTCGTCGCCAAAAAACATGAGCGCGTCGTTCCAGGTGATGCCCAGTCCCCGGGCGGCCAGGGCGGCGTACAGCGGCAGCGGCGTGCTGCCGCCGGACAGGGCCAGGGAGAACCGGCCCCGGGCGGCCACCGCCTCCATGGCCTGCTCGGCCACGAAGGCGAAGGCCGCCTCGGTCAGGGCGGCGACGTCGGTGAAGCGGCGCACCCGGGCGCTCATGGCAGGAGTCCATGGGCCGTGAAGAAGCGGCCGGCTTCCTGGGGACCCCAGGTGCCCGATTTGTAGAGAAACAGGCGCTCGGCCGAGGGCTTTTCCAGCAAGGGGGTCAGGAACTTCCAGCATAGTTCCACCCCGTCCTGACGCCAGAAGAGCGTCTGGTCGCCGAGCATGCAGTCGAGCAGCACCTTGGCGTAGGCGGTCAGCGCCGCGCCGGTGTAGCCCTGGTAGTAGTTGAAGTTCATGGTCACCGAGCGCAGGCACATGGGGCCCGGGGCCTTGGCCTGGAAGGTCAGGCTGACCTGCTCGTCGGGCTGGATGCGCAGGATGAGCCGGTTGGCCTCGATGTGGTCGCCAAAAAGCTCCCGGAACATGGAAAAGGGCACGGGCTTGAACTGCACGGCGATTTCCGTGCGCTTTTCCGGCAGCCGCTTGCCCGAGACGAGGTAGAAGGGCACGCCCTGCCAGCGCCAGTTGTCGAGATAGACGCGCATGGCGGCAAAGGTCGGGGTGGTGGAGTCGCCGGGCACGCCTTCCTCGTCGAGATAGGACGGGGCGCGTTTGCCGTCCACGATGCCCGAGGCGTACTGGCCCAGGATGCAGTGCTCGGCCACATCCTTTTCGCTAAACGGCCGCAGCGCCCGGAACACCTTGGTTTTTTCGTCGCGGACCAGATCGGCCTCAAAAAGCGACGGGGCCTCGATGGCGCACAGCGACAGCAGCTGCATCATGTGGTTCTGGAACATGTCGCGCAGCACGCCGAAGTGGTCGTAGTAGGAGGCGCGGTGGCCGACGCCGATGGATTCGGCGGCCAGGATGCTCACGTAGTTGACGTAGCGCCGGTTCCAGATGGGTTCGAAGATGGCGTTGGCGAACCGCAGCATGAGGATGTTCTGCACGGTTTCCTTGGCCAGATAGTGGTCGATGCGGAATATCTGGTGCTCGGCGAACCGGGTGTGCAGGGCTTTTTCCAGCACCCTGGCCGTTTCCAGGTCGCGGCCGAAGGGTTTTTCGATGACCAGCCTGGAGTAGCCGGAGGTTTCCTCGGCCAGTCCGGCCCCGGCCAGATTGACGGCGATGTCTTCGTAGACCGTGGGTGGCACGGCCAGATAGAAGATGCGGTTGGGACCGAGGTTGCGCTCCTTGGCCAGGTCGTCGAGGAAGCCGGCCAGGGCGGTGAACGAGGCCGAATCGTCGTAATGGACCTGCTTGTAGGTGAATCGCGGGGCCATGGCGGCCCAGGCGTCGTTGTCGCAGTCGCCGAATTCCTTGGCGGCCTCGCGCATGCGTTCCCGGAAGGCCTCTTCGGTGAGTTCCGTGCGGCTGGCCCCGACCACGGCGAAGTTGTCGGGCAGATGCCCCCCGGCGCACAGGGCGGTCAGGGCCGGCAGGAGCATCCGGGCGGTGAGGTCGCCGGTGGCCCCGAAGATGACCAGGGTAAAGGGCGCGTCCACCGCGTCGAAGCGGCAGGTGTCGGCCGAGGGGGTGGAGGTGGTGCGGCCCAGGACCACCTCGGCCTGGGCCGCGTCGCGGTCGTTAGTCATGGCCGTCCTTCCTTTTGACGGCGTGGCCGCCGAACTGGTTGCGCAGGGCGGCCAGCACCCGGTCCTGGAAGGCGTTGGGCTGGCGGGAGCGGAAGCGCTCAAAAAGCGAGGCGGTGATGACCGGGGCGGACACGGCGTTTTCCACGGCCTGGTTGACGGTCCAGCGGCCCTCGCCCGAGTCGTCCACGTAGGCTTCCAGGGACTCCAGGCGCGGGTCGGCGGCAAAGGCGCGCTGGGCCAGTTCGAGCAGCCACGAGCGCACCACCGAGCCGTGGTTCCACAGGTCGCAGATGGCCGTGAAGTCGAGCTTTTCGCCGAACTGCGAGGCGGCCAGGATCTCGAAGCCCTCGGCATAGGCCTGCATCATGCCGTACTCGATGCCGTTGTGGACCATCTTGACGTAATGGCCGGAGCCCACCGGGCCGGTGTGCAGGTTGCCGCCGGGGCCGGTCAGCACGTCCAGGTAGGGTTTGAGCACGGCGGCCACGTCGGGTTCGGCCCCGATCATGATGCAGTAGCCCTCGGCCAGTCCCCAGATGCCGCCGGACACGCCGGCGTCGCAGTAGCGAACCCCATGCTTGGCGGCGGCTTCGTGGCGGCGCAGGTCGTCGCGGAAAAAGGTGTTGCCGCCGTCCACCAGGATATCGCCCGGGGAGAGCAGGGGCAAAAGTTCGTCGATGTGTTCGTCGGTGGCCGCGCCGGCCGGCAACATGAGCCAGACGAGGCGCGGCGCGGGCAGGGCGGCCACGAGATCGGGGATGGAATCCACGGCCCGGGCGCTGCCCCCTTCCTCGGCGGCGAAATCATGGGCTTTTTGCACGGTACGGTTATAGGCGGTCACGGCGACGCCGCCCCGGGCCAGCCGTCTGGCCATGTTGAGGCCCATGCGTCCAAGGCCGACCATCGCGATGTTCATGGCGTGACTCCTTACGGGTGGTTTGGCCCGGATGGGGCCGGTTGCGCGCTTTTTCCGGCGCGTTTTCGCCGCACGGCGTCCACGGCGCGCCGGGCGGCCAGGGGAAAGACGCCGAGCAGGGCAAAGGACACGAGAAGCCCGGGCGAGACGATGCCCGAAAGCGAGGTCAGCTCGCCGAGCCGGGTTCCGGCGTTGACGTAGACCGCCGTGCCCGGGAGCATCCCGATCTGGGAGACGAGGTAGAAGGTGGACAAGGGCACGGCTGTGAGTCCCATGACGGCGTTGACCACGAAAAAGGGAAAAAGGGGCACCAGCCGCAGGGTGAACAGGTAAAAAGCCCCTTCCCGGGCCAGGCCCGCGTCCACGGCGGCCAGCCGTGGCCCCAGGCGTCTGGTGACGGCCTCGCGAAAAAGCGTGCGCGACAGGGCGCAGGCGAGCGTCGCGCCGATGGTGCTGGCAAAGGAGACCAGGGCAAGCGTCGTCCAGAAGCCGAAGACCGCCGCGCCGCCCAGGGTCAGCACCGTGGCCCCGGGCAGGCTCAGGGCGGCCACCAGCACGTAGAGCAGGAAATAGCCGGCGGCAAAGGTCAACGGCGCGGCGGCCCGGGCCTCGGCCAGGGCCTGCCGGGAGGCCTGGAGCGCCTCCAGGGTGAGATGCTTGTGCAGCCCCAGGCCGAAAAAGGCGGCGATCAGGGCCACGGCCAGGGCGGCCAGGAGCAGTTTGCGCGTACGTCCGGACATGCGGCTTCCTTACGAATTGCGGGCGATGTAGGCGGCGGCGTTGAATTTGCGGCGACAGCCCCGTTCGTTCATGTAGCGTATCTGGCCGAAAACCGGCCGCGTGGCCCAGGGCCGGTCGTGGAGGCCGCCCACGGACCACAGCACGCCGACCACGCCGTTAGGGTCGCGCCCGTCCAGGGCGTAGCGGTCGTTGAGCGACAGGGCCGTGTCCAGGGCCTGGCGCGGCGAGGGCGACCACTCCAGGATTTTTTTCGCCCAGTACATGCGCATGTAGCCGTGGATGCGGCCCGTGGCGACCAGTTCGCGCTGGGCGGCGTTCCACAGGGCCTCATGGGTGGCGGCGGCCTCGAACTGGGCCGGCGTGTAGAGGTGTTCCCGCTCGTCGCCGGCATGTTCGTCCAGGGTCTTGCGGGCCCAGTCGGGCAGGGCGTCGTAGCGGTCATAGTGGGGCGTATAGTGGCAGTAGTTGTCGGACAGCTCGCGGCGCACGATGAGTTCTTCGAGATAGGCGTCCGCGTCGGCAACGTGGCCTCCCCGGGCGGCCAGCACCTCCAGGGCGGCGCGCTGGGGGGCGAGCTGGCCAAAGTGGAAATAGGGCGACAGGCCCGAAACGGCCCCGGCGTTGGGATCGTTGCGGCGCGCGGCGTAGCCGGGCAGGCGCTCGGCCGTAAAGGCGTCCAGGGCCGCTCGGGCAGCGGTCGGGCCGGGGACGATGCCCGGGACCGGGCCGGGCGTGGCGTCCACGGCGAGGCTGGCCCTGGCCGCGCCCCAGTCCACGGCGGGGGTGGCGACCAGGGCGGCGTCGGGAAAGGCCGGCAGCTCGGGGAAGGGCTCCAGGAATTCCTGGAGCCGCTTGTGGATTTTCGGGCGAAAGGTGGCGGCGGCGTATTCCCGGCGCGGCGAAGCCACAACGCAGGGCACGACATTGTGGGCGTCGGCTTCGATAAGCGGCCCGGCGAAAGCCTCGGCCACGGCGCGTTTCCAGGCGATTTTCAGCCGCAGGGGATCGAAGTCCGTCACACAGGCGCCGGCTTGCAGTTCGCGCAAGAACTCCGGCACCACGGCGGCCGGATCGCCCAGGAGCAGATGGAAGGGCACGCCGCGCGTCCGAAGCGCGGCCTCGGTTTCGGCCAGGCCGCGCAGCATGAAGTCGTAGTGGCGAAGGCTGGCCCCCGGGTATCCCGGGGCCAGGGCAAAGGCGACATGGAGCGGCGCGCCGGTCTCCCGGGCCAGATCGGCGGCGGCGAGCAGGGCCCAGTTGTCTTCGGCCCGCTGGTCGCGGCTCATCCAATAGACGACCGGCCCGGCGCGGCGGGGTTTTTCGGCGAGTGGTCGGACGCGGGCGGGATGGACCAGCATCCTTCACTTGTAGGCGGTCAGGGGGGCGCTTGCAACTGTTGCGGCGACCTTCAGGGGCCGGATCGCGTCCGGGCCTGGGGCCTGCCGGGAGCCAGGCCCCGGCCCACCCTTCGTCGCAATGCGGGCCGCGTCCTTGGCAAAGCCCGAGGCCTCTCCCCGGGCAACAAACGCAACGCTACGAATTTATGGAAAAATACGCTGGTGTTCGCTCAGGCGCGGGGCGAGGAGCCGATCTTGACTTCGTCCCACAGGCCGTTCTTGGCGGCCATGTCCAGGGCGTCAAGGTCCAGCCCCCGGGCGGCGGCCAGCTTTTCCATGGCCTTGTAGCGGGCAAGGAACTTGGAAACCGCCCCGTCCAGGCAGGCGTTGGCCTTGAGCCCCAGGCGACGGCCGTATTCGGTGAGCGAAAAGAGGTAGTCGCCGAATTCCTCTTCCATGGCCGCCTGGTCGCCGGCGGCCACGGCCGCCTCGAACTCGGCCCGCTCGGCGGCGAGGGCCGCAGCCATGGCTTCGTCGGACTCCCAGGTGAACCCGGCCCGGGCGGCCTTGGAATGGACGCGGTAGGCCTTGAGTAACGGCGGCAGGCCCTTGGGCAGGGTGGCGAAAAGGCCGGTCTTCTCGGCTTTCTCGGCCCGCTTGATGCGCTCCCAGTTGCGCAGCAGTTCCTCGCGGTCCTTGATGTCGCAGTCGGCGAACACATGGGGATGGCGGCGGATCATCTTGGCGGCGGCCCCGTCAAAGGCCTGGGCCAGATCGAAATCGCCGCGCCGTTCGTGGAGGGAGGCCACAAAAAGCAGCAAAAACAGCACGTCGCCCAGTTCCTCGCCAACGCCGGCCACGTCGCCCGAGCGGATGCAGTCCACCAGCTCGAAGGATTCCTCGATGATGTAGTCGCAAAGGGTTTCGGGCGTTTGCGCCTTGTCCCAGGGGCAGCCGTCCGGCCCGAGCAGGGAATCGAGCACGTCTTGGAGGCCGGCCAGGGCGGCGGCGTTTTTCCGGGTATCTTGTTCGGTCATGAGGGCTTGTCCGTGGCGGCCGCCTGGAGGGCTTTGTCTGGGGCGGCGGGCCGGGGTTTGGCCGGGGGGGCCGTTTTGTCGGCGGCTTTGGCCGGCGCGGAGGTGCTCTCCGGGGACTTGGCGGCCTCGGCGTGCTTGGCCGGCGTCTGGCCCGGCGTGGCGGCTTGGGTTGACCGCATTTCGACCTTGAGCGCGGGCGAGGCCGGCTTGAGGCTGGATTCGGGTTTGCCCGGTTCGGTTTTCTTGGCCGGCTCGGCCGGCTTGGCTTCGGGCTTTTTGGCTGGTTCGGCCGGTTTGGCCTCGGCCTTGGGGGCCGGGGCGGCCGGTTTTTTGTCGGCTTCCGGTTTGGCCGGTTCGGCCTTTTTGGGCGGCTCGGCCGGCTTGGTCTCGGGTTTTGCCGGCTCGGGCTTCTTGGCCGGTTCGGCTTTCTTCTCCGGTTCGGCCGGCTTCTTGTCGGCCTCGGCCGGTTTCTTGTCGCCTATGGCGGCGGCGGCGGCGGCAGCGGCGGCGGCCGCTTTCTTCTCCAGGGCCGCGTTTATGGGATCGGGCAGTTCCTTTTTGCTGAACTTGCGCAGCTTCTCATTGATATCGGGCGGGATGTAGTTGACGAGCTTGGTGCTCATCTTGTCCAGCACCGGCACCAGCAGCGAACCCTTGAGGAAATCCGGGTCCGGCGCGGCCAGACGCAGGAGAAACAGCAGCACGGCCGTCAGGATCACACCCTTGACCAGGCCGAAGCCGCCGCCGAAAAACCGGTCGGCCCACTGGGTCATGGTGATTTTCACGATGCCCGAGATGGCCAGGGCCACGAACCACACGCCCAAAAGTGTCACCGTGAAAATGAGCAGATAGGCGGCCGTGCCGGCGTAGTTGCCGGAAATGTATTCGGTGAGGTTGGGGGCGAGCTGCTTGTGGTAGGCCCCGGCCAGATAAAAGGCCGTGACGATGGCGGCCAGGGAGCCGGCCTCCTTGACCAGACCGCGCATATAGCCGCGCACGGCGAAAAAGAGCCACAAAATGGCCAGGGAGAGGTCGGCGATATTGAGTGTCGGCGTCATGGCGTGTGGCGACGGTGGTTTGCCGTCGCGGGTAATCGGTAGCAGATGCCGCTGTAAAAACCAAGCTATCGAAAAAGATGCCTCCGGCGGGGGGGGGGGGGGGGGGGGGGGGGGGGGGGGGGGGGGGGGGGGGGGGGGGGGGGGGGGGGGGGGGGGGGGGGGGGGGGGGGGGGGGGGGGGGGGGGGGGGGGGGGGGGGG